>JBKJIV010000092.1:0-13460 GCA_046598365.1 Polaromonas sp.
TGCTGGTGGACATTCACGGCCAGCAGGTCGGCAATCTCGCGCAACTGTGTTGCAGTGGCAGGGCTGCCATTGATCCACGCACGACTTTTACCCCGGGCATCGATGGTCCGGCGCAGCAGCAGCTCGTCGTCCGCCGAAACCCCCGCCTGCTCCAACCAACCCGCCAGCTGGGCCGGCGCATCAAAAGTGACACTGATTTCACAGCGTGCAGCACCTTCGCGCACAACGCCGGCATCGGCGCGAGAGCCCAGCGCCAATTGCAGCGCGTCGATCAATATCGATTTGCCTGCACCGGTCTCGCCGGTCAGCACCGTAAATCCGTCCTCCAGATCCAGCTCAAGCTCACGGACTATGACGAAGTCGCGCAGGGAAATGCTTTTTAAACTCATGCCACACCTTCATTCCAGTGGAGCTTTTTGCGCAGCGTATCAAAGTAGCTCCAGCCCTTGGGATGTAAAAAGCACATCTGGTGCTCGGAGCGCCGCACGCTTATGCGGTCACCGTGGAGCAGGCTGGCTAGCGACTGCATGTCAAAGTTGGCGCTGGCGTCGCGGCCCGCCACAATTTCTACGGTGATCTCGCCGCCGTCAGACAGAACAATGGGACGGTTCGACAGCGTGTGCGGCGCAATCGGCACCAGCACCCAGCCGGGAATGGAAGGGTGCAGCAGTGGCCCCCCAGCTGACAGCGCATACGCGGTAGAGCCGGTGGGCGACGCAATGATCAGGCCATCGGCGCGCTGGTTGGCCAGAAAGCGGCCATCAACTTCCACGCGAAGCTCCACCATGCCTGCGGTGGCTCCACGGTTGACAACCACATCGTTCATGGCGGTGGCGTTGAAGACGCAGCGGCCGTCACGCACCACCTTGGCCTGCATCATCCAGCGCCGGTCCTCCTCAAACTCGCCGCGCAGCATGGGCTCCAGTGCGGTCTGAAAGTCTTCAAAAGCGATGTCGGTGATAAAACCCAGCCGACCCTGGTTGATCCCCACCAGCGGCACGCCAAACTGTGCCAGCTGGCGGCCTATGCCCAGCATGGTGCCGTCGCCACCCACCACCAGCGCCAGGTCGCAATGTTTGCCGACACCCGCCACATCCAGCACCGGGTATTGGGTCAGGCCGGTATTGCTGGCCGTGTCCTGCTCCAGCGTGACCTCGCATCCTTGGCTATGCAGAAAGCTGGCAATTTCTTCCAAGGCTGAGCGTGAGCCCTGCGCTTGGTATTTCCCGATCAGGGCGACGTGACGAAATTGCGACTTCATCGTCAAATTACATCACAACATCCGTGACAAGCTTCGTAGAATGCCTTCATGCTTGACGAACGTGCCCGACTGTTGCTCAAAGCGTTAGTAGAGCGCTACATTGCCGACGGCCAACCCGTCGGCTCGCGTACGCTGTCCAAGGCTTCCGGCATGGACCTGTCACCAGCCACCATACGCAACGTCATGAGCGATCTGGAAGAGCTGGGCCTCATCGTCAGCCCGCATACTTCCGCGGGTCGCATTCCCACAGCCCGGGGCTATCGGCTGTTTGTCGACACCATGCTGACCATGCAGGGCGACCAGTTCTCGGCTGCCAATGCGATGGCACACCCGAAGCTGGCGCCTGACCAGCCGCAAAAGGTCTTCAGTAACGCAGCCAACATTCTGTCCAGCCTGTCGCAGTTTGTCGGTGTGGTCATGGCGCCGCGCCGCACCTCGGTGTTTCGCCACATCGAATTTTTGCGCCTGTCGGAAAAGCGTTTTTTGGTCATCATCGTCTCGCCAGACGGCGACGTGCAAAACCGGGTCATCTTCACTGAAGCCGATTACACCCAGACCCAGCTCATCGAGGCAAGCAATTTTCTTAACTCGCACTACGCGGGCATGGCTATAGAGGAAGTGCGCGAACGCCTGCAGAACGAAGTAGAGGCCCTGCGCGGCGAAATCGCCACCTTGATGCAGGCGGCAGTGCAGGTCAGCTCGGAGGCGATTGAATCGCGCGACGAAGTGGTGATCTCAGGCGAGCGCAACCTGCTGACCGTCAGCGATTTTTCGGGTGACATGGGCAACCTGCGCAAACTGTTTGACCTCTTCGAGCAAAAGGCCCAGCTCATGCGTCTGCTGGATGTTTCCAGCCGCGCCGAAGGTGTGCGCATTTATATTGGCGGCGAAAGCCAGGTCGTGCCCTATCAGGAGTTGTCGGTGGTGACCGCACCCTATGAGGTCGACGGGCAAGTGGTCGGCACCCTGGGCGTCATCGGGCCCATGCGCATGCCCTACGAAAAAATGATCCAGATTGTGGACATCACCGCCAAGATGGTCAGCACCGCTCTGAGCCACAGCAAGTAGCCCCTTACAATCTGGTCTTGCGTGGGGCGTTAGCTCAGTTGGTTAGAGCAGAGGACTCATAATCCTTTGGTCCACAGTTCAAGTCTGTGACGCCCTACCATTTCAATCAACGAAAGAAAAGCAGCTTCAAGCTGCTTTTCTTTGTCTGCGTGAAAAGTACCGACGCGTCTTCACGGAACGGAGTCTGGTATCTGGCGTCGCGGCAGGTCAATGCTGAAGACGCACCCGGAGCCCGGCAGGTCGCGCACGCTCAGCACCCCGCTATTGGCTTCAACACTGCGTCGGCAGATGGACAGTCCCAAACCAACCCCGGATTTGTCCTTGCTTTTTTGTTTGAAGGGCTGAAACATGTCTTCTACGTCGCCCGGTGGCAGGCCGCCGCAGTGATCCTGAACGTCAATGCGGATCCTGTCCCCCGCTGCGTAGGCGGTTAACGAAACCGTTGTTCCGGGGTGGGTGAACTTGAAAGCGTTTTGCAGCAGGTTGCCAACGGCTGAAAAAAGCAGATCGCGATCCGCTTCCACCGCCAGCTTGCGGTCGACGAAAGGCACGGAAAACTCGCAACCCCGGGACTGCGCCTCCAGGGACGCCGATGCCTTCACCTCGTTGACAAATTCGGCAACGAAAATCAGCTCCTTACCTCCTGACATGCCTTCTGTCAGGCGCACTTGCGCAAGGGATCGGTCAATGATGCTGCGCAGGCTTATCAGGCTGCGCTCCAGTACAGCCCCAGTCGCGCCGTTGAATCCGACTTTGCCTGACTTGATCACGCTGACTGCCAAAGTGGCGGTATTGATGTGGTTGCGCAGCTCATGCGCGAGAAAACCAAGGCGTTGATTCATCGCCTGACCTTCCCTGTCTTCATCTGAGAGATTGCGCTGATGTGAAAATTCGGTCACCGCATCGGCAATTCCGTTGTCAAGGCAACGGTTGAGTGTGCGAAATTCATCGGTTTTAAAAGGCGTATTGAGCTCAAATGCCAGATCAGTAATGGACTGACAAAGGTCCCCATAGTTGTGGACGACTTCTTCTACGGTGAATCCGTGTTGCGACAGCTCGCGACCATGCTGTTTTGCGCTTTGCCCCATCTCGGATGACTCTGACGGCCCGCCGGGCGGACCGGAAACCTTCTGGCCCTGCTCGGGTGCGACGGTTTGTTCCAGCTTCAGTGTCTTGATCAATTGATCAAGGAACAGTGGGATGCCGTACTGGAGGTCTACAGCGGCTTGATCTGGGGGAGACCTTTGGGCCGATTTATGCTTACAGCGCTGGACGAGCGCTGTCCTGTGGTGCGTCAGAAATTCATGGAGCATCCCGTGAATGTACGCGGGCTACGGACGAATCACAGTGCGTTGGCGCACATTGGCTGGTCGTCTGCTGCGGAGCCGGCAGAGCCGAGGCGCGAAGGGTGGTCCACCCGGGCCTGGCATTCAAATGGGCTATAATTCGAGGCTTAGCGGCTGTAGCTCAGTTGGATAGAGTACTTGGCTACGAACCAAGGGGTCGTGGGTTCAATTCCTGCCAGCCGCACCAAACGATAGCCCTAGAACAGTGATGTTCTAGGGCTTTTTCGTTACCATGTCCTGATTTACTGTGCAGGCGCATGAGCAAAGCTTTTACCAAAGAAACCGACGCTGACGACGATGAAGAGTTGACGCTGCCGTCTTTGCCGGGCGGTGGAAAGAACTACATCACACCTCAGGGTTACGCCAGGCTCAAGGCGGAGTTGCTGGACCTGATCGACAGTGAGCGGCCCAAAATGGTGGAGATTGTTCATTGGGCAGCCAGCAACGGCGACCGCTCGGAAAATGGCGATTATCACTATGGCAAGAAACGGCTGCGCGAGATTGACAGGCGCATCCGGTTTTTGACCAAGCGGATGGAAATCGCAGAAATTTCAGACCCGAGCGTTCATCACGGCAGCGATCAGGTGTTCTTTGGTGCGACCGTGACTTATGCCGACGACCTGGGAGTTGAACAGGTTGTAACCATTCTGGGAATTGACGAGGCGGAAAGCGCGTTGAACCAGGTCAGCTGGATATCGCCGGTTGCGCGTGCATTGCTCAAGGCGCGTGTTGGGGATGAGGTGAAGCTGGTCACGCCGGCCGGTCCCAGGGATATCGAAGTTCTTGAGGTGCTTTATCCGCAGCCTGCGGTGCCCAGCTGAAAATTTTCAGACGCCGGGTTTGGCTCTTTGTACGCGCAGAACCGAGGGGGTTCGTTTGACGGTTCGCATGACGGAGGCCAAGTGCACGCGGTCGCGCACGCCTATTCCAAAACGCAGATCGGTTGCATCCTGCGCTGCTTCCTGGGCCATGTCCACATGCGTGATGTCGGCCTCCGCACTGGTCAATGCGGCGGCAACCCGCGCCAAAACACCTTTACCGTTGGTGACGGTCACCAGCAAGCCGGTTTCAAATGCGCGCGCCGGTTCGTCCGACCAATCCACCCCAATGAAGCGTTCGCTGTCGCGATGCTGCAATTTTTTGGCGACCGAGCAGTCGTCGGTATGAACCGTCAAACCTTCGCCGCGACCGAGGTACCCCACAATGTCATCTCCAGGGATCGGGCGGCAACAGGTGGCAAATTTCACCGATGCGCCTTCGCTGCCATCCAGAACCAGCGCACCTTGCGAGATGGATTCATGCGCGGTGTAGCGCTCGCGGCTCATCAAAAGGGGGTCGGGTTTTTCGCCGGTTTCGGCCAGCAAGGTGACGATGCGTTTGGCAACCATGCTGGCAATGCGTTTACCCAGCCCGACGTCGGTGAGCAAGTCAGCCCGAGACCGGTTGCCTGAAAAGCGCAGTATTTTTTCCCAGGTCGTGTGGTTTTTCTCGTTGTCGTCGGGCAGGCGCTCTATGCCTTCGGCGCGTAAGGCTTGCGCCAGCATTTTTTCGCCAAGCTCCTGCGATTCGCTGAGGGCCATGGTTTTGAGGTGATGGCGTATTTTTGATCGGGCTTTGCCAGTGCGCACAAAACCCAGCCATGCGGGGTTGGGGCTGGAAACCGAGGCTGTGATGACCTCGATCACGTCGCCATTGCGCAGTTCCGAGCGCAAAGGCACCTGCTCTCCGTTGACCTTGGCTGCCACGGCGCGGTGACCCACATCACTGTGGATGGCATAAGCGAAATCGACAATCGTCGCCCCGCGCGGCATCGCCATGATCTGGCTTTTGGGCGTAAACACATACACGGCGTCAGGAAACAGGTCGATCTTGACGTGATCCCAAAACTCGGCGGCATCGCGCGTTTCGTGCTGGATGTCCAGCAGGGACTGCAGCCACTGGGTACCCAGCCGCTGTGAGGCGTCGCTGTCGGGGTCCGTGGCCTTGTACAGCCAGTGCGCCGCGACGCCTGACTCGGCCACGATGTGCATGGCCTCGGTACGCATCTGAAACTCAATGCTGGTGCCGAAAGGCCCGACCAGGGTCGTGTGCAGCGACTGATAACCATTGACTTTGGGGATGGCGATGTAGTCCTTGAATTTACCCGGCAGCGGTTTGTAGAGCTGATGCAGCACGCCCAGCGCGGTGTAGCAGCCTGTGACGCCGCCCACGATGATGCGAAAACCGTAGATGTCGGTGACCTGGGCAAAGGACAGGTGCTTCTCATCCATCTTTCGATAGATGGAGTACAAAGCTTTCTCGCGCCCGTAGATGTGCACCTGTATGCCCGCTTCGCTGAATGAAGCGTCCACCTCGGACTGGACCCGCTTGATGACATCTCGCCGACGCCCACGCGCGCGCGCCAGGGCCTTTGTCAGCGTGGCGTAGCGCCAGGGGTACAAATGCTGAAAGGCCAGGTCCTGTAACTCGCGGTAGGTTGAGTTCAGCCCCAGGCGGTGAGCGATGGGTGCGTAGATATCCAGCGTTTCCCGGGAAATGCGCGCCCATTTGGCGCGAGGTACATCGCCGAGCGTGCGCATGTTGTGGCTTCTATCCGCCAGTTTGATGAGGATGACGCGAACGTCGCGCGCCATGGCCAGCAGCATTTTGCGAAAAGACTCCGCCTGGTTTTCTTCGCGGGTATTGAACTCCAGCTTTTCCAGCTTGGTCAGTCCGTCCACCAGCTCGGCCACCGGGGCACCAAAGCGTTCAATCAGTTCTGGCTTGGTAACGCCACAGTCCTCAATGGCATCGTGCAGCAGCGCCGCCATCAAGGCCTGGGAATCGAGCTTCCACTCGGCGCATTGCTGGGCTACGGCGATCGGATGGGTGATGTAGGGCAGGCCACCGTTACGGATCTGCCCCAGATGCGCTTCGTCGGCGAAGCGATAAGCGCGCCGGACGTTGTCGACGTCCCCGGCGCTCATGTAGTCAAGTTTGGCGGTGAGCGCGGCAAAACTCGCGGCAGCCGCGTTGGCCGCTGCCGGTGTCGACTTGCTATTTGCAACGGGGAAAACCAGAGCGCTCATGCCTTAAATGTATCGCGGTGGCTATAAAACATGCAAAAAACGGTCTTTGGGTGCGCTGAAACAAAAAAAGCACCGCAATAGCGGTGCTTTTTCTGGAAGCAAGGACTGACTCAGCCCGGTACTTTTTTCAGCATTTCCAGGCCAATTTTGCCTTCTGCAATTTCGCGCAGCGCAGTCACGCCGGGCTTGTTTTTGCTCTCGATTTTCGGGGCATGGCCCTGGCTGAGCATGCGGGCGCGATAGGTAGCCGCCAAAACCAGCTGAAAGCGGTTGGGGATTTTTTCCAGGCAGTCTTCAACAGTGATGCGGGCCATGAGAGTCTCCGGTTTAAATTGCAATATCGGGTAGGGGCAGCAGCTCAGGCGATGTTCAGGGCCTTGAAGGTCTCGGCACGGGCACGTCGTTGTGCCGCAAACTTGAGTCGCTGGGCATGAACAATGGTTTTCAGGTCAAAAACCGCTCGTTCAAATAACTCGTTGATTATAACGAAGTCGAATTCATGGGCCTGTTCCATCTCAGTAGCGGCATTTTTCAGGCGCAGTTCAATGATGTCGGGCGCATCCTCGCCGCGCCGCTGCAGGCGGGAGCGCAATTCTTCCCAACTGGGCGGCAATATGAAGATCAATACCGCATTGTTGAAGATGCGCTTGATGTTGATGGCGCCCTGAAAGTCAATTTCTAAAATGACATCAGCGCCGTGCGCTACCCGCTCCTCTATGGTTTGCCGGGAGGTCCCATAGCGCTGGCCGTGGACGTGGGCCCATTCCAGGAACGAGTCACGGAGCACCATGCCGTCGAATTCTTCAGGGGAGATGAAAAAATATTCGCGGCCATGCTTTTCCTGGCCACGCGGCGGCCGCGTGGTGTGCGACACAGCAGGCTGCACGCGCGAGTCCAGTTCCATCAACGCTTTGACCAGGCTGGATTTTCCCGCGCCACTGGGCGCGGCGACAACAAACAGGTTTCCTGGGTAGTCCATCAGCTATCCTTGTTTATAACAACCCGGCCGCAGTGAAGGGCCGCCCCAAGCAAGGCCAGCCCCCTCGGGGGGCAGCGACCCACACGAAGTGGGGGAGCGTGGGGGCGAGGGTCGCAGTGAAGGGCCGCCCCAAGCAAGGCCAGCCCCCTTGGGGGGCAGCGACCCACACGAAGTGGGGGAGCGTGGGGGCGAGGGCCGCAGTGAAGGGCCGCCCCAAGCAAGGCCAGCCCCCTTGGGGGGCAGCGACCCACACGAAGTGGGGGAGCGTGGGGGCTCTGTTTCATTCAATGTTTTGAACCTGCTCGCGGATCTGCTCGATCAGCACTTTCATGTCGACTGAAATATGGGTAAGTTCCAGCGACGTTGATTTCGAACCCAGCGTATTGGCTTCGCGGTGAAGTTCCTGAATCAGAAAGTCCAACCGTTTCCCCACTTCGCCGCCCTTGGCCAGCAGGCGGTCAATTTCGTCGAGATGGGACGAAAGACGCGTGATTTCTTCCGCCACATCGATACGTATGGCAAACGAGGTGGCCTCAAGCAAGGCGCGGTCTTGCGCGGCTTCTGGCAGGGTGCTGCCGTCGGTCAGCGCCATGGCTTCTTTCCAGCGCTCCATGAAGCGGGCTTTTTGCTGCTCCACGAGTTTGGGAACCATGGGCACGGCTTGCGCAGCGAGTGCCCGCAACTGGGCTGTGCGGTCCAGCAGCATTTGCGCCAGCCGGGCGCCTTCTCTTTCCCTCGCCGAGAGCAGGTCTTTGAGCGCCTTTTTTGCCAGCGTGAGCAACTCGTCGCTGTAGTCGTGCGCACTTTTGTCTTCGCCGGCAGCCATGCGCAGAATGTCGGCCACGCTCAGAGCCGCCGCACCGGGAAGCCACGACCTGACCGTGTCTTCCATGGAACCCAGACGTTGCAAGGTGGTACTGGCCGGCGCACGCAGGTTGTTGCCCTGGTTGCTTTCCAGTGACACGCGTAGTTCTACTTTTCCGCGCTTGAGTTTGCTGGTCAGCGCTTCGCGCAGGGCGGGCTCCGCATGGCGAAGGTCATCCGGGAGGCGGAAGGCCAGGTCGAGAAAGCGGCTGTTGACCGAGCGTATTTCAACTCCCAGGCGCGCACTGGCGTCTGGACTGGCGTCGGTTTCCGGAGCCGTCCGCGCGGGGCTGGACTGGACGGTTGCATAGCCCGTCATGCTGTAAACTGACATTTACTGATACGCTTTTCTTAAGAAAAACAGGACCGGGTGACCTTGTCACTTGGCTTCAATCCCGAATTATGTCAAAGGTCAAACCAGCGCCACTTCCACCGGACACCGTCATTGGTGGCTATCGAGTGGTTCGCAAGCTGTCGGCGGGCGGGTTTGGGGTAGTTTACTTGGCTGTGGACAACGAAGGTCAGCAAGTCGCCATCAAGGAGTACCTGCCATCCTCGCTGGCGAGTCGCGCAGCAGGCGACTTGTTGCCGCAGGTGCAGCCTGAAAAGTTGTCGCTGTACAGGTTGGGACTGAAGAGCTTTTTCGAGGAAGGGCGGTCGCTGGCGCAGATTTCACATGCCTCTGTCGTCAGCGTGCTCAATTTCTTCCGCGAAAACGAAACCGTTTACATGGTGATGAATTATCTGGAGGGCGGGACCCTTCAGGACTTCATCATCACCGCGCGTGAGCTTAAAAAGCAGAAGGTATTTCGCGAGTCGACCATTCGTTCGCTGTTTGACGAGATCCTGCGCGGATTGCGTATCGTGCACCAGCACAAGATGCTGCACCTGGATATCAAGCCAGCCAACATTTTCATCACCGACGACAACAGGGCTGTGATGATCGATTTCGGTGCGGCGCGCGAGGTCTTGAGCAAAGAGGGCAACTTCATACGGCCCATGTACACGCCCGGTTTTGCCGCGCCAGAAATGTACCGCCGTGATTCATCCATGGGCCCGTGGACTGACATTTATGCCATAGGCGCCTGTATTTACGCCACCATGCAGGGCTACCCGCCCAATGATGCGCCGCAACGCCTTGAAAAAGACCGCCTGTCCCTGGCGCTGTCGCGGTTGCGGGGCGTGTACTCTGACAACCTGATCGAAGTGGTCGAATGGTGCATGTCGCTGGACCCGCTGTCCCGGCCCCAATCGGTTTTTGCGCTCCAAAAAGAGCTTAGCCGCGAGGGTGAGCGGCGTTACACCAAACTCACTGTGGGCGAAAAAATGCGCCTGCAGTTTGACAACATGGTGTCAGACACCAAGAAAACCGCGCGCAAGGCAACCGGCTTCGCGACCAAATTCAAATGAAATTTTCAGTCTTCCAGGTCAGTCGCAAGGGCGGTCGCGAAAATAACGAAGACCGCATGGGCTACTGCTACACGCGGGAGTCCGGCTTGTTTGTGTTGGCGGACGGCATGGGTGGCCACCCGGAAGGGGAGGTCGCTGCGCAATTGGCGCTGCAAACCATCTCCGCGCTTTACCAGAAGGAAGCGCGACCCGTGGTCAGGGATGCGACCGATTTTTTGTCCTCTGCACTGATGGCGGCGCACCACCAGATTATTCGCTATGCCAGTGAAAAAGGCATGCTCGACACCCCGCGCACAACGGTGGTAGCGGCCATTCTGCAGGACACGGGCGCCACTTGGGCCCATTGCGGGGACTCACGTCTGTATGTGATTCGCGATGGCGAGCTGGTGACTCGCACGCGGGACCACTCCTACATCGAGCAGCAAAACGCCGGGATCATCAAGCTGGACCGGGTCAACCGCAATATTCTCTTCACTTGCCTGGGTTCACCGTCCAAGCCGGTGCTGGATATTGCGGGCCCGGTGGTTTTGCAGCAGGGCGACAAAATAATGTTGTGCTCTGACGGCCTGTGGGGCAGCCTGACCGACGCTGAAATCGTGCGTCACATGTCGTCCAACAGCGTGTCCGACTCAGTGCCCGACATGGTGGAGCATGCGCTGCGCAACGGTGGGGAGCACGGCGACAACGTCACCGTTCTGGCGATGGAGTGGGAAACCCCCGATCCGTTTGAGTCCACACGAGGCGTGTCGACCGACAGCATCATGGACGGGGTTTTTGCGTCCACCATCCAGGCCGGCGTGCTCGACGGCAGCATCGACGATCTTGACGATGCCGCGATCGAACGATCCATCGCCGAAATCAACGAGGCGATCCGCCGCTCTGCCGAAAGAAAAGCTTAAAACCTCCAGCTTTTGCCGCAGTTGTGGCTTTCAGGCTGGACCTCCTTCCCGTTTTATTCGTCCGGCGTGTCACCGCCAGAAAGCTATTGACCATGAGTTCATTTCAGAGAAGCAGCGCACGTGCTGCCGACCAGTTGCGTCCGGTACGCATCACTCGCGCCTACACCGCCTATGCGGAAGGCTCGGTACTCATTGAGTTCGGCAGCACCAAAGTGCTGTGCACGGCGTCGGTTGAAGAAAAAGTGCCTGGCCATAAAAAAGGCAGCGGCGAAGGCTGGGTAACTGCAGAGTACGGCATGTTGCCACGCGCCACACATACCCGCAGCGACCGGGAGGCCGCGCGCGGCAAACAAAGCGGACGCACGCAAGAGATCCAGCGCCTGATCGGCCGTTCGATGCGGGCGGTGTTCGACCTCAAGAAGCTGGGTGAAAGAACCATTCACCTGGACTGCGACGTGATTCAGGCGGACGGCGGCACACGCACTGCCAGCATCACCGGCGCGTTTGTCGCCGCGCAGGACGCGGTGAGCAAACTGCTGGCTGAAGGCAAGCTCAAGGAAACGCCTATCCTCGGACATGTCGCCGCTATTTCAGTTGGCATTGTGCAAGGCACGCCTTTGCTGGACCTGGAGTACGTTGAAGATGTTGGCTGCGACACCGACATGAATGTAGTCATGACTGGCGCCGGTCACTATGTGGAAGTGCAGGGCACAGCCGAAGGTGCAGCTTTCTCGCGCAAAGAGATGGATGCTCTGCTGCTGCTGGCGGAAAAGGGCATCAGCGAGCTTGTGCAACTGCAACAGCAATCGCTACTGAATTGATCGCAAGCCATCCCCTTCGTTAAAGGGCAAAGTAGCATTTTCATGAAGATTGTCCTGGCATCGAACAACCCCGGCAAGCTGGCAGAGTTGCAGGCCATGCTGGCACCGCTGCGCGTGACCCTGGTCAAACAGTCCGATCTGGGCATTTCCGAGGCTGAGGAGCCTTTTCGCACGTTTGTTGAAAACGCGCTGGCCAAGGCGCGCCATGCGGCGCAGGCCAGCGGCTTGCCGGCACTGGCCGATGACGCAGGTTTGTGTGTGGATGCCTTTGGCGGCTTGCCAGGCGTAGACACCGCTTTTTACGCCACGCAGTTCGGCTATGCAAAAGGCGATGACAACAATGTCCGCGCCTTGCTTGAGCAGATGACGGGTATCGAGCAGCGACGCGCCGCCCTGGTGAGCACACTGGTGGCGGTGCGCTCGGCTGATGACCCCGAGCCACTGATTGCCGTGGGCCGGGTGAGTGGCGAGATAGCCCGCTTGCCTGCTGGTAAGAACGGTTTCGGGTTTGATCCGGTGATGTTTATTCCCGAGTTTGGCAAAACCTTTGCCGAATTGCCGGTGGAAGTTAAAAATGCCAACAGCCACAGGGGCAAGGCCGCCAGCCAGATGATGAACCTGATGCGTGAGCGTTGGCTCTGAGCCCCATGGTTTTTCCGGTCCCCGTTGTCAGCTCGCAGCCTGCAGATACCTCCGGCGCGATGCAGGACATCCAGCACTACATGCGGGAAGGCACCTTGAGGTTAAGCGCATTGCCCCCGCTGTCGCTGTACGTGCACCTGCCTTGGTGCCTGAAGAAGTGCCCCTACTGCGACTTCAACTCTCATGAGGCCAAAGGTGAAGTGCCCGAGCAGCGCTATCTTGACGCGCTGATGGCGGACCTGGAGGCTTCGCTGCCGCTGATCTGGGGCCGTACGGTCCACAGCATTTTTATTGGCGGCGGGACACCCAGCCTGTTTTCACCGCAGGCCATAGACCGCTTGCTGGGCGACATTCGCGCCCGGCTGCGTCTGGAGGCGGATTGCGAGATCACACTGGAGGCCAATCCCGGCACCTTTGAGAAAGACCGTTTCAAGGCCTTTCGCAGCGCGGGTGTAACCCGCCTTTCAATTGGTGTGCAAAGTTTTGACGACCAGCATCTCCAGGCGCTGGGCCGCGTGCATGACAGGGCCCAGGCCATCGCCGCGGTTGAAGAAGCCGCGCAGGCTTTTGACACCTTTAACCTCGACATCATGTACGCGCTGCCAGGCCAGACCTTGGAGAATCTGGAGCAGGACATGCGTCAGGCACTTGCGTTTGCGCCGCCACACATCTCCATTTACCACCTCACGGTGGAGCCCAACACCTACTTCGCCAAGTACCCACCAGCACTTCCCGAAGAAGACGATGCTTACGCCATGCTGGACCGTATCACCGAGATGACGGGGGCTGCCGGCATGGGCAGGTACGAAATTTCTGCCTACGCCAAGCCGGGCCACCGCTGCCTGCACAACCTGAACTACTGGAAGTTTGGCGACTACCTGGGCATAGGCGCAGGTGCGCACAGCAAACTCAGCTTTGCGCACCGCGTGGTGCGCCAGGTGCGCTTTCGGGAGCCCAAGCTATACATGGACAAAGCGCTGGCCGCGACGCCGCTTGCGCAGGAAAGGGAGGTTAGCCGCGGCGACCTGCCGTTCGAGTTCATGCTCAACGCCCTGCGCCTGCGCGAAGGCTTCAAACTGCAGGACTTTTCTGAAAAGACCGG
>JBKJIV010000021.1:0-3225 GCA_046598365.1 Polaromonas sp.
GTAATTTTCCCGGACAGCGCCCGGTACTGATCCAACTGCTCGGCCTGGCCGGTAATCAGGTAGTTGTGCTGTACCTGCCCCAATTCCGAGATGTCTGCATCCAGCTGTGCCAGCTCAGCACGCACGCCCTGGGTTTGCGTCACGAGTTTTGCGGAGTTGGCAAACATCGCGCTGGCTTGGTAGATCAGTCCCCCCCCAATTGCCAGCAGCAAAAACGAGGCGCTGAATGCCGCAAGGATTTTCCCCTCAATCGAGGTCATCGAGAAGTAGGTGGCTATGGGCTGCGGAGTGAGCCGCTGCAGGGTTTGCCGTGCGATACGCTGACGGATGGCCAGTAGCGTGCCTGCACTGAGAATAATGAAGGCCACGGCGGTATGGATGGCCACGGGAGGCAGCACCGCATCTGTTGTGAGCTCGACGGCATTCCAGGCGTAACCTGTGGCCGAAATCACACCAATGATCAGTGTGACGACGGCTGCCACATAAGCCAGCCGGGCTTGCGGCAGCAGAAGGCCCAGGCCAATGCTGGCAAACGCCACCGCACTGTAGGGTGACATGCGCCCCGGAATCTGGGCGTATCTGCTCAGCGTGTCCAGAAACAACAACTCGTCAATGCCCAGGCGCCAGCCAAACAGGTATTGGCTCAAGGTTGCCAACCCCAGCGCACTGACAAACAGCGCTAGCCCCTGCCCCCCATGGCGACAAGCTGCTGACTGCGGATAGCCAGTGAGCCAAAGGGCGATCCCCGCTGCAAGCAGGCCCAGTGCGGTGTTGGCCTTCATTTCCACGGCACCCGGCACCACACTCTTGAGTAGCGGCAGGTTGTCTATCCATCCCGCCAAAACCGTCAAGCCTATGCCTGCGGTCACAAGGGCTGCAAACTGAACCATTCGCCAGGTGAGGCCGGTGTCATCGCCCTGCAGGTGCGGGCTGTCCGCATGATCTCCGGGCGAGGGTGGGCGCGGGGTGCTGGACATCGGCTCGGTAATGTGTGTCAGGCAGCAATCACCAGGTCGTCAATGCGGCAGCGCAAAATGAAACACCGCTCCTTGGCCGACCTTGCCTTCGGCCCAGATGCGACCGCCATGCCGGGTCACCAAGCGGTGGACGATGGGCAGGCCTACGCCGGTCCCTTCAAACTCATCATCGGCGTGCAGCCGCTGAAACATCTCGAAGAGCTTGTTGTAGTGGTCCATGCTGAAGCCGGCGCCATTGTCACGCACCGAATAAACGGCTTCCGTGCCGTCGGTGCGGCCACTGACTTCGATTCGCGGGCTGGCAGCATGGCGGCTGTATTTCACGGCGTTGGACAACAGGTTTTCCCAGACCTGGCGCAGCAGCGCTGCGTCCGCCGTGGCTGACGGCAGCACGCCTACTTCGATCGTGGGTTTCTTATCTTCTGGATGGAACTGCAGCATGTCGGCTATGACTTGCTGCGCCAACCCATGCATATCGACGCTGGCCTTGCTGAGCTCGCCCTGACCGAGCTTGGAGAAGGCCAACAGATCGTCGATCAGTTTGGCCATGCGTTTGGTTGTGGCACTAATAACGGACACATACCGTCGGCCTTTTTCGTCCAGCTGGCCGGCGTAGTTTTTTTCCAGCATGCCAGCATAACCGCCGATGACGCTCAGCGGAGAGCGCAAGTCGTGCGTTGCTGCCGACGTGAAGCCCTCCAGGCTCTTGTTGGCGGCCTCGAGTTTTTCCGCGTGTGCCTGCAGAGATGCATTGAGGGCGAGTATTTTTCTCTCCAGCTCTTTTTGCTCTGTGACGTCCTCTGAAATGCCCAGGAGGTGGGTGGGGACACCGTTTTCATCCAGCACGGCCACCTTCTTCGTGCGAAGCAGGCGGACCCCTTTGTGACTGGTGTGTATGGGCTCTTCGGATATCTCCATGAATCCGCTGTCGGCCAACACCTCGCGGTCTTTGGATTCAAAAACATCACTCTCGTTCTTCGGGAAAAAGTCGTGGTCATTCTTTCCGAGCAGTTGCTCTCGTGTGTAGCCCAGCAAATCCTCGCCTGCCAAGTTGAGCCTGACAAACCTCAAATCGGTTGCATCCTTGATAAAGATCATGTCCGGAATGTTCTCAATGATCGAGTCAAGGAAGCGGTTGGCGGCCACTGCCTCAGCCGTGCGTTGGCGCAGCAGTTCGCGGCTGTCGTGAAGCTCCCTGTTGCGCTGGACCGTGGCGTCGTAGGTGGACATCAGCAGGTCAAGGATTTGTTTGCGGCTGGCGCTGATCTGGTGGTTTTGACCATGGAAGGAAATTTCCACCTCTGAGATTTCTTCCGCGGCCACTGTGCCCGCCTCGCTCTGGCTGAGCGCGTGTGCCACACGCGCGAGCAGGTGGTTTTTGTCATAGGGCTTGATGACAAAGCTGTCGGCGCCGCTTTTTAGCCCGAGCAAGACGTCATCGGGTTCGGACATGCTGGTCACCAAAATCACCGGAGTATTGGCAAGATCGGGGTTGGACTTGATCCGGCGGCACAGCTCGTAGCCACTCATCTCGGGCATGTTCACGTCGCTGACCACCAGCGCGGGCTTGAGTTGGGCTGCCATTTCCAGTGCAGCGCGGCCATTGGTCGCAATACTGACCTGGTAGCCCTGCTCTTCAAGCAGGTGCTTCAGCATGAAGGCCTGTACGCCGCTGTCTTCTGCAATCAGGATATGAGCAGATTGACTTTCCGGTTTCTCGGGTGAGGTCATGATGTAACTCCTGAGGCCTCTCAGCCTCTCATCGCTAGCTTTGGCCCGTGATTAGCGGGTTGTTGCGTCTCCAATGCCTTTACTGAGCATTCACTTTCTATACTTATTAGTGCTTTGTGTTTTTAAGCGTAACGTACTTTTATTAACAGAGTTAGTGTGGGTAGACGAGTTCCTTTCCGTGCTGGATTTTTGTCTGCGCTTTATGCCCATTTAGGGTTAGAAAAAGTTTGAAAGTCCAAGGATTAGTTTTGTTTTTGGTGCGGTGTGATCAAAGTACTGCAAAAACAGTGCCTGTAGCGCCTTCGAATTGTCGGCAATATGCACATTCAGATTCCCATTACGCTTGTGTCGGTTTGTGACTTTGGAGTGACCGTCGCATCAAAAGCATGGCTGTTCCATGTCCCCGCTCACTGCGCCTGCGAGGTTAAAGTTCAGTTATGAGCCGACTCTCCCTGACCCGCGACAAGATCTATAAAACTGTGGCCCGGCAACTGCATGGTCAAGTGCCTTGCTGGGT
>JBKJIV010000077.1:0-4730 GCA_046598365.1 Polaromonas sp.
CGTGGGTGGCGGCAGTAACGCCATGGGCATCTTCCACCCCTACATCTCGTATGAAAACACGCGCCTCATAGGCGTTGAAGCGGCTGGAGAAGGTATGGAAAGCGGCAAACATTCGGCCTCACTGCAGCGCGGCGTGCCCGGTGTGTTGCACGGCAACCGCACCTATGTGCTGCAAAACGAGGACGGCCAGGTCACCGAGACCCACAGCATCAGCGCTGGCCTCGATTACCCCGGCGTCGGTCCCGAACATGCTTATTTGAAAGACATCGGTCGCGCAGAATACGTCGGCATCACCGATGCTGAAGCGCTGGTGGCATTCCATTACCTGTGTCGCACCGAAGGCATCATTCCAGCGCTCGAATCCAGCCACGCTGTGGCCTACGCGATGAAACTCGCCAAAACCATGCGCAGTGACCAGTCCATCCTGGTCAACCTCTCCGGTCGCGGCGACAAAGACATCGGCACGGTAGCCGATCTGTCGGGGGCGGATTTTTTCTGCCGGCCATCGTGTCAAGGCCAGGGTGTCAAGGGTGGCCTGAGCGTGGTGAAGGTGTCACGATGAGCCGCATCACACCCACGCTTGCCGCGCTGAAGGCGCAAAATCGCAAGGCCCTGATTCCCTACATCACCGCGGGTTTTCCTTTTGCCGACATTACGCCAGACATCATGCACGGCATGGTGGCCGGCGGGGCCGACGTTATCGAGTTGGGTGTACCTTTTTCCGACCCCAGCGCCGACGGGCCTGTGATCCAGAAAGCCGGCGACAAGGCGCTGGCCATGGGCATAGGCCTGGCCCAGGTGCTGGAGATGGTGCAGCAGTTCCGGCAAAAGGACAGCAACACGCCCGTGGTGCTCATGGGTTACGCCAACCCCATCGAGGCCTACGACATCAAGCGCGGAAAAGACAGCTTTGTGCGCGACGCATCAGCGGCCGGCGTGGACGGCGTGCTGGTGGTGGACTACCCGCCAGAAGAATGTGTGGCTTTCGCTGCCAACCTGCGCGCGCACCAGATGGACCTGATTTTTCTGTTGGCTCCCACCTCTACCGCCGCACGGATGGCCCAGGTGGCGCAGGTGGCCAGCGGTTATGTTTATTACGTCTCGCTCAAAGGCGTCACCGGGGCCGGCACACTGGACCTGGGCGCGGTAGAGGCCATGCTGCCCCGCATACGCGAACATGTCAGCATCCCGGTCGGTGTCGGTTTTGGCATACGCGACGCGGCCACCGCCATAGCCATCAGCCGTGTTGCGGACGCTGTGGTCATAGGCACGCGCATTATCCAGTTGCTGGACGACCAACCGCGCGAGAAAGCCGCCCATGTGGTGCGCGATTTTCTGGCAGGCATACGTCAGGCGCTGGATGAATCATCAGCTCGCGGGGACGGCGCATAATCCCCCTTCTTTCCGGTTTTGCCCTCAAGGACTGACCCATGTCTTGGCTAGAAAAACTCCTCCCCCCAAAAATCACCCCCACCGACCCAACCGAGCGCCGCAGTGTGCCCGAGGGCCTGTGGGTCAAATGCCCAAGCTGCGAGGCCGTGCTGTACAAGACCGACCTGGAAAAAAACCAGAACGTCTGCCCACAGTGCAGCCACCACCACCGCATGGACGCGCGGGCCAGGCTGGACTCCTTTCTCGACCCCGAAGGCCGCTATGAGCTGGGCCAGGAAGTGTTGCCGGTCGATCCACTCAAATTCAAGGACAGTCGCAAATACCCTGAACGCCTCAAAGAAGCGCTGGAGACCACCGGTGAGACGGATGCGCTAGTCGTCATGGGCGGCGCAGTGCACAGCATTGGCGTGGTTGTGGCTTGCTTCGAGTTTGACTTCATGGGCGGCAGCATGGGCAGCGTGGTGGGCGAGCGCTTTGTGCGCGGCGTGCATGCCGCCATTGAGCAGAAAGTGCCGTTTATCTGTTTTACCGCCACCGGCGGCGCGCGCATGCAGGAAGGCCTGCTGAGCCTGATGCAGATGGCCAAAACCAATGCTTCGCTGACCCGCCTGGCCAAAAAGGGCCTGCCTTACATCAGCGTGCTGACCGACCCCACCATGGGCGGGGTAAGTGCTGGCTTCGCTTTTGTGGGCGACATCGTCATTGCCGAGCCCAAAGCGCTGATCGGGTTTGCCGGCCCGCGCGTGATCGAATCCACCGTGCGCGTAACCCTGCCAGAAGGCTTTCAACGCGCGGAGTTTTTGCAGACCAAGGGCGCTGTGGACTTCATCTGCGACCGGCGCGATCTGCGCAAAACCGTGGCCAACTCACTGGCCATGCTGCTCAGGCAGCCGGCCGACGCGGTCCTGTAACAGCGCCTTGAAAAAAACCACTAAATAGGCACCGTTTTTCCTTCAAATACCCTGGCAGACGGCACAGACTTGACGCATGTAGTGGTGATGGCAAACACGATCGTGGGAAGATGGGTTCAACAGAATTGCCCGGCCTCTATTGATGTCTGACGCCCTTACCCTTTCCTCGCTCCCCCTGTTCCCGCTCGGCTCGGTGCTTTATCCCGGTGGCCTGCTGCCTCTGCGTATTTTTGAAGTCCGCTACCTCGACATGATTGGCAAGTGCTACAAAACCGGAGCGCCCTTTGGCGTGGTGGCACTGACGCAGGGTTCAGAGGTACGCAAGGCCGATGCGCCTGGCCCTCGCGGCGATGGTTTTGCTGTCGAAGAATTCAGCGCAGTCGGCACCCTGGCCACCATCACTGCGTTTTCCGTTCCGCAGCCGGGCTTGATGGTGATTCGTTGCACCGGCGCCCAACGCTTTGAAATTTCCAGCCGCGAAAAACTTAAACACGGCCTGTGGATCGCGGACGTCACCCGCCTGAACAACGACCAAACAGTGCAAGTACCCGAGGACCTGCGCGGCGCAGCCAATGCGCTCGGCAAGCTCATCAAAACCCTGCAGGAACGCGCCATTTCCCAGGATCAGATGCCGCTTGAGCCGCCTTATGAGCTGGACGACTGCGGCTGGGTCGCCAACCGCTGGTGCGAGCTGCTGCCCATGCCGCTGGACCTCAAGCAGCGCCTGATGGAGCTGGACAGTCCCCTGGTCCGGCTGGAGCTGGTCAGCGAAATTCTCGAACGCACCGGCATCGCGATGTAAGACCTGCGTCGGCCCGGGTCCAGCCCCGAGCAACGCAGCCTAAAATCAGCGGTTTGCTGCATTTCCGTGCCGCGCAAGGCGTGGCCGACCCGCTGCTACTTTTCTTCGAGAACTTTGTCCATGTCCAACACCACATCACCCTCCCCGGCCACTGCAGCAGCGCCCGCACCGGACGACAACCAGCTGATGGCCGAGCGCCGCGACAAGCTCAAAGCCTTGCGTCAGCAACAGACAGACGGCAAGGGTGTGGCTTTCCCCAATGACATCAAGCCCACGCACCGCGCAGAAGCACTGTTTGCAGCCTACGACAGCAAAACCAAAGAAGAGCTGGAGCCGCTGGCCTTAACGGTGGACGTAGCCGGCCGCATGATGCTCAAGCGCGTGATGGGCAAGGCCAGCTTTGCCACGCTGCAAGACGCGTCCTTCGGCCCCTCTGGCGGGCGCATTCAGGTCTACATCAACAACGAAGGCGTGGGCGAAGACGTGCACAACGCCTTCAAGCACTGGGATTTGGGCGACATCGTGTCGGCTACCGGCACTTTGTTCAAAACCAAAACCGGTGAACTGTCGATACACGCCACCGGCATACGCCTGGTGACGAAAAGCCTGCGTCCGCTGCCCGACAAATTTCACGGCGTGGCCGACCAGGAAGTGAAGTACCGCCAGCGTTATGTAGACCTCATCACCGACGAAGCTGCGCGCAAACGTTTTGCAGCCCGCAGTAAGGCCGTGTCCACCATGCGCACCTTCATGGTCGACAACAACTTTCTGGAAGTTGAAACGCCCATGCTGCACCCGATTCCGGGCGGCGCCAACGCCAAACCGTTTGCCACGCACCACAACGCGCTGGACCAAGAGATGTTTTTGCGCATAGCGCCCGAGCTGTACCTCAAGCGGCTGATCGTAGGCGGCTTTGAACGTGTGTTTGAGATCAACCGCAGCTTTCGCAACGAAGGCATCAGCGTGCGGCACAACCCCGAGTTCACGATGATGGAGTTTTACGCAGCGTGGTGGAACTACCAGGACTTGATGACCTACACCGAGGACTTGATCCGTCACGTGGCGCAACAAGTCGCCGGCAGCACCGTGTTGACGTATCAGGGCAAGACGGTCGATCTGAGCCAACCGTTTGAACGTCTGACCATACGCGAGGCCATCATCAAGCACACCGATGCCGGCGCCAACGTCGACAACGCCGCCTGGCTGCTGGACGCGCTGAAAAAACTCGGCAAACACAGCGCCAAAGACAAGCAGGACGCGCGCTCCCTGCCCAGCCTGCAGGTGACGTATTTTGAAGAGACGGTAGAAGAAAAACTCTGGCAGCCCACTTTCATCATGGAGCACCCGACAGAAATATCCCCCCTGGCCAGAGCCAACGACGCACGTCCGGAAGTGACGGAGCGCTTTGAGCTCTACATCACCGGCCGCGAGTTTGGCAACGGCTTTAGCGAGCTCAACGACGCCGAAGATCAGGCCGCGCGTTTTCACGCCCAGTCCGACGCCAAGGACGGCGGCGATGAAGAAGCCATGCACTATGACGCCGACTACGTGCGCGCGCTGGAATACGGCATGCCCCCCACCGGTGGATGCGGCATTGGCATTGACCGCTTCATGATGCTGCTGAC
>JBKJIV010000091.1:0-7199 GCA_046598365.1 Polaromonas sp.
ACCGGTGAAGAGGTTTACTCGCTGGTCATCCTGCTCAAAGAAGAAGGTCTGCTTGATCGGTCCATGATTTATGCGACCGACATCAACCCCAAGTCACTGAACAAAGCGCGTCAGGGCATTTTTTCCCTCCGCAGCATTCAGGGTCACACCGCCAACTATCAGGCGGCCGGTGGCAGGCAGGCATTTTCTGACTATTACACGGCTGCTTACGATGCAGCTGTGTTCGATAAATCCCTGTGTAAGAACGTTACCTTTGCCGACCACAGTCTGGCCACGGACAGCGTGTTCTCGGAAACCCAACTTATCCTCTGCCGCAACGTACTGATTTATTTCAATAAAAAGTTGCAGGACCGTGCGTTAGGCCTGTTTCATGAATCGCTGAGTCGTCGGGGCTTTCTCGGCCTCGGGAGCAAGGAAAGCATCGACTTTTCAGCCCATAGCGCGCACTTTGAAGCACTGGATAAGCCCGAGCGGATTTTTCGCAAAGTCGAGGTCTGAGCAGTCCCATGGAGATCACGCAACTCGCAACAAATCATCCCGTCGAGGCGGTGGTGATTGGCGCTTCGGCTGGCGGGGTGCATGCCTTGCTGGCCTTGCTGTCCGGCTTACCCACCGATTTTTATCTGCCCATCATCGCGGTGCTTCATCTGCCCAAAGAGCGTGACAGCCGACTGGCCGACGTCTTCCAGCAAAGACTTGCCATGTCCGTGCGAGAGGCCGCCGACAAGGAAGCCATTGCCCCCGCCACCTTGTATTTCGCGGGATCGGGCTACCACCTGTCCATTGAGGTCGACCGGACTTTTTCCCTCAGTTGCGAAGAACCCGTCAACTACTCCCGGCCATCGATCGACGTGCTGATGGAGTCCGCCGCTGATGCCTACGGTGCCCGCCTTGCGGGGGTGCTGCTGACGGGCGCCAATTTTGATGGCGCTGCAGGCCTGGCCCGCATCAAGCAACAGGGCGGAATAACCGCAGTGCAGGACCCGGCAGAAGCACAGGTCGCCACCATGCCTGAAGCAGCCATCCGAAAACTGAAGCCGAACCTGATTCTCACGCTGGATGGTATCCGGCGGTTACTTATCCAACTGGATCAAAACCATGCCCACACTTGACGCGGCGAAAGTACTCATCGTCGACGATCTTCCCGACAACCTGCTGGCGCTCAATGCGCTGATTCGCCAGGACGACCGGGAAATCTTTCAGGCAAGCACCGGCGAAGCTGCGCTGGACCTGTTGTTGACCCACGAGTTTGCGCTTGCCCTTCTTGACGTTCAGATGCCGGGCATGAACGGCTTTGAATTGGCCGAATTGATGCGCAGCACGGAAAAAACCCGGCAGATTCCCATTATTTTCGTCACAGCCGCTGGTAAGGAACAAGACTACGCATTCAAGGGGTATGAGGCAGGAGCGGTCGACTTTTTGTACAAACCGCTGGATGTCGCGGCCGTCCGAAGCAAGGTCAGTGTGTTTGTTGAACTGTATTGCCAGCGCCGCGAAACCAGCCGACAGGTTCATGCGCTTGAAAAAAGTCAGCAAGAGCAACAAGCCCTGCTGAGTCAGTTGAAAACCACGCAGATCGAATTGGAACAAGCGCTGCGTCTGCGTGACGACTTCATGTCCATGGCTGCCCATGAATTGCGCACCCCGATCAACACCCTGTTTCTCGAAACGCAGCTTCGCAAGATGCAGCTCAAGCGAGGTCAAGCTGAAATATTTGATGCCGCTTATTTGCAGACCATGGTGGACAAAGACCAGCGGCAAATTCAGAGCATGGTGCGGCTGATAGACGACATGCTGGACGCCTCGCGAATCCGCAGCAACCGGCTGTCCATCCGCCCGGTGCAGTTTGAGCTGTCCGCATTGCTGGCGCGGGTGGTGGACAACCTGTCCAACCAGGCCATTGATGCAGACACCACCATCACCCTGTCGGCGCCCACGCCAGTCAACGGCATGTGGGACGAATTCCGGATTGAGCAAGTCGTCATTAATCTGCTGACCAACGCCCTGCGTTATGGCCGCGCCAAGCCGGTGGAAATCACCTTGCATGCCCTGCCAGACGGCGCACGCATTGAAGTGCGCGACCACGGCATGGGCATCCCTGAGGAAGACCAGCTGCGCATTTTCGAACAATTCGAGCGCGTCACCGGTAATGACGGCACCGGTGGGCTGGGCTTGGGTCTGTTCATCACCCGCCAACTGGTGGAGGCGCATGGCGGTTTCATCAGCGTGAAAAGTCGGCGTGGTGAAGGGTCCACCTTTGAGGTCACGCTCCCGCTGAATCCGCCTTCGGCGACGGCCCTTTCCGGAGCGTGAGAAAATAGGGGATTGAACCCCGATCACGACAGGAATTTTCTCATGGACGCAGAACGCATCAACATCATTGGCAACCAGCTCGCAGACCTGAGCAACCGGGTGAATGAACTCCGGGGGTATCTTTGACTACCCTGCCAAAGAACGCAAGTTAAACGAAGTCAACGCCGCCCTCGAAGACCCCAAGGTCTGGGACAACCCCAAGCGCGCGCAAGAACTCGGCAAGGAAAAAAAGTCGCTGGAAGACGTGGTCCACGTCATTGACCGCCTGAGCTCTGAGCTGGCCGACAACACCGAGCTGTTCGAGATGTCCAAGGCCGAAGGCGACATCGCCGGCATGACTTCCATTGAAACCGAAGCTGTCCAGGTGGCGACTGAAGTCGAAAAAATGGAATTTCGCCGGATGTTCAACAACCCGGCCGATCCGCTCAATGCGTTTCTCGACATCCAGGCTGGCGCAGGTGGCACCGAAGCCTGCGACTGGGCCAGCATGCTCCTGCGCCAGTACCTCAAGTACGCCGAGCGCAAGGGCTTTAAAACCCAGATCGAAGACGAGACCGCTGGCGACACAGCTGGCATCAAGGGCGCGACGATCAAGATCGAGGGCGAGTACGCCTTTGGCCTGCTGCGCACCGAAACCGGCGTGCACCGCCTGGTACGCAAGTCGCCGTTTGATTCCTCAGGCGGGCGTCATACCTCGTTTGCGTCGGTGTTTGTGTATCCCGAGATCGATGACTCGATCGAGATTGACATCAACCCGTCGGACGTGCGCACCGACACCTTCCGTGCCAGCGGCGCGGGCGGCCAGCACATCAACAAGACCGACTCCGCCGTTCGCCTGACGCACATTCCGACCGGCATTGTGGTGCAGTGCCAGGACGGCCGCAGCCAACACAGCAACCGTGATGTGGCGTGGAAGCGCCTGCGCTCCCGCCTGTACGACTTTGAGCTGCGCAAACAGCAGGAAGCCCAGCAAAAGCTGGAAGACACCAAGACCGACGTGGGTTGGGGCCACCAGATCCGCAGCTACGTGCTGGACAACAGCCGCATCAAGGATTTGCGCACCAACTACGAGACATCAGCTACGCAGAAGGTGTTGGACGGCGATCTCGACCAATTTATTGAAGCGTCGTTGAAGCAAGGCGTTTGATGCAAGCTCTGCTTTCGCAGCCTACCAAGGCCCTGATCTTCGACATGGACGGCACCATGATCGACTCCATGCCGCACCACACCTTGACCTGGCTGGACTTTGCAAAAAAGCACAAGGTGACGACAGGCATTGACGAACTGATGCGCTGTACCACCGGCCGCACCGGCCTTGAATGCGTGCGCCTGGTATTGAACCAGCCCGACATGGACGAGGACGAGGCCAGGGCCCTGCTGCACGAGAAAGAGCAGTTGTACCGTGACATCTTCGGGCCCGTGTTCAAGGAAGTGAGCGGGTTCAGTGATTTCTACGCGGCCACCCGCACGCAAGGGCTGAAGGTCGGCATCGGCACGGCGGGCGATGTCCACAACGTGGAGTTTGCGATGGGCCATCTGCAGATGAGCCCACCGCCGGACGCCTTTGCCCGTGGCGACGAGGGCCTGAGCGGCAAGCCAACACCGGCCATCTTTTTGGCAGTCGCGCAGCGGGTCGGTATCGCGCCTGAGCACTGCATCGTCTTTGAAGACGCGCCCTTTGGCATAGAAGCTGCGCGCCGGGCCGGCATGCGGGCCGTCGGCATCTGCACCACCCATACGCCTGAAGAACTGGCCGGGCCGCACGTGATCACCTGTGTTCGCAATTACAACGAACTCCTGCAATCGAATTTTTTGGGAAATCTCCATGTATCGTGAAGGACAATCCACGGCCATCCACCGTGCGGACTACCTCGCACCCGCCTACTGGATCGACACCGTTGATCTGAGTTTTGACCTTGACCCGGCCAAAACGCGCGTGCTCAACAAAATGACACTGCGGCGCAACGCCGACGTGCCCGCGCAGCCGCTCAAGCTGGACGGAGAAGAGCTCAACCTCGCCCGTGTGCTGGTCAACGGCCAGGGCACGTCCTTCCGCATGGAAGGCGACAAACTGGTTCTGGACAACCTGCCAGACGCCTTTGAGCTGGAAATTTTCACCACCTGCGCACCAGCCAAAAACACCAAGCTGATGGGCCTGTACGTCAGCAACGACTCTTTCTTCACCCAATGTGAGGCTGAAGGCTTCAGGCGCATCACTTACTTTCTGGACCGCCCGGACGTGATGGCCAGCTACAGCGTGACCCTGCGTGCCGACAAGACCAAATACCCCGTGTTGCTGTCCAACGGCAATCTGGTGGAGCAAGGCGAGCTGGCGGATGGTCGCCACTTCGCCAAGTGGGTAGATCCACACAAAAAGCCAGCCTACCTGTTTGCACTGGTAGCAGGCCAGCTGGTGGCGCGCGAGCAGCGCATCACCTCGCGCGCAGGCAAAGACCATTTGCTTCAGGTTTACGTGCGGCCCGGCGACTTGGATAAAACCGAACACGCGATGAACTCGCTGATGCACTCGGTGGCGTGGGACGAAGCCCGCTTCGGCTTGAGCCTGGACCTGGAGCGTTTCATGATCGTCGCCACCAGCGACTTCAACATGGGCGCCATGGAAAACAAGGGCCTGAATATCTTCAACACCAAGTACGTGTTGGCGAGCCAGGCAACGGCGACTGACACCGACTTCGGCAACATCGAGAGCGTCGTCGGCCATGAGTATTTCCATAACTGGACCGGCAACCGCATCACCTGCCGCGACTGGT
Source organism: Polaromonas sp. (assembly GCA_046598365.1). Lineage (GTDB taxonomy): Bacteria > Pseudomonadota > Gammaproteobacteria > Burkholderiales > Burkholderiaceae_C > Polaromonas. The sequence goes on from JBKJIV010000091.1 coordinate 5,085, forward strand.
TCCAGCTCTCGCTGAAAGAAGGCCTCACCGTCTTTCGCGACCAGGAGTTCAGCATGGACTTGGCGAGCGCGCCTTCCGCCCGCGCAGTGAAACGCATCGAAGACGTGCGCGTGCTCCGCACGGCGCAGTTTCCCGAAGACGCGGGTCCGATGGCGCACCCCGTGCGCCCCGACCAGTACCTCGAGATCAATAATTTCTACACCGTCACGATCTATGAAAAGGGCGCCGAGGTCGTTCGCATGATGCAGACCCTCGTCGGCAACGGCGAGTCCGATCCTTTAGGGCGTGAGGGCTTTGCCCGCGGCATGGCGCTCTACTTTCAGCGCCACGACGGCCACGCCGTTACCTGTGACGACTTCGCGCAGGCGATCGCCGACGCGAACCCGGAATCCCAACTCGCGCAGCTACTCCCGCAGTTCAAGCGCTGGTACAGCCAAGCCGGCACGCCGCGTGTGAAGGCGACAGGGCATTACGACAGCGCATCCGGCATCTACAACCTCACCTTGACGCAGAGCTGCCCGCCCACCACGGGCCAAGCCGTCAAGGAACCGTTCGTGATCCCGATCGGCCTGGGCTTGCTGGACGCCGACGGCCGCGAGCTCACCAACGGCATGCATGTGCTCACGCAGGCCAGCGAGACCTTGAGCTTTCCCGGTTTGCAGGGCGAGCCCGTACCTTCGATCCTGCGCGGCTTCAGCGCGCCGGTGATCATGGCGTTCGACTACACCGACCAACAGTTGCTCACGCTGCTGGCGAACGACACCGATCCCTTCAACCGGTGGGAAGCCGGACAGCGGCTCGCGATGAACCGCGCGCTCGCCTTTCTCGGCCAGGAAGGTTTGGCCAAGAACGACATCAAGCTGGATGTGCCTTACATCGAGGCGATGCGCACGATCCTGCGCCATCCGACGCTGGATGCGGCGTTCAAGGAACTGGTGTTGACGCTGCCGGCAGAAAGCTACATCGGCGAGCATCTCGAGACGGTGGACCCGCAGCGCATCCACGCGGTGCGCGAAGGCATGCGGGAGCAACTGGCGCAAGTGCTCTTCGACGACTGGCAATGGGCCTGCGAAAACCACCACGAGAACGGCGCGTACACGCCCGATGCCGTGTCGTCGGGTCGGCGTGCGCTTGCCGGGCTCGCCCTCACCCAACTTTGCCTGGCGGCGCGCACCAGCGGTGACAGCGTCTGGCCGGGCAAGACCTTGCAGCGCTTCAAGGACGCCAGCAACATGACCGACCGCTTCAACGCCCTGGCGGCGTTGGTAGTCAGCGGCCACGAGCTCGCCGGCCCGGCCCTGCAGCGCTTCCATGCCATGTTCAAGGACGAGGCGCTGGTGCTCGACAAGTGGTTCGCCCTGCAAGCAGGGGCGCCCGATCGCAACGGCAACGTCTTGCCGGCTGTGAAGCAGCTGATGAATCATCCGGACTTCCACATCCGCAATCCGAACCGCGCGCGTAGTGTGATCTTCAGTTACTGCAATGCGAACCCCGGCGCCTTCCACCGACCCGACGCCGCCGGCTATGTGTTCTGGAGCGAACGAGTCATGGAGCTCGACGCCGTGAACCCGCAGGTGGCCGCGCGGCTCGCGCGCGCGCTGGACCGTTGGAGCAAACTGGTCGAGCCGTTGCGCAGTGCCGCGCGTGAAGCGATCATGCGCGTGGCCGCCAAGCCCGACCTGTCCAACGATGTGCGCGAGGTCGTGACCCGCGCGCTCGACAACTAACTCTTTGACTTCAAGCCATGGCTGCCAAAAAGAAAAACGCGTTTTACGCCCAGTCCGGCGGCGTCACCGCCGTCATCAACGCATCGGCCTGTGGTGTGATCCAGACTGCGCGCGCCAACAAGGACAAGATCGGCAAGCTCTACGCCGGGCGCAACGGCATCATCGGCGCGCTCACGGAAGATTTGATCGACACCAGCAAGGAGTCGGCCGCGACCATCGCGCTGTTGCGCTCCACGCCTGCCGGCGCGTTCGGCTCGGCGCGCTACAAGTTGAAGTCGCTCGAAGCCAACAAGCGCGAGTACGAGCGGCTGATGGAAGTCTTCAAGGCGCACGACATCGGCTATTTCTTCTATAACGGCGGAGGCGACTCGGCCGACACCTGCTACAA
>JBKJIV010000131.1:0-23351 GCA_046598365.1 Polaromonas sp.
CCTGGCGCTGCTGCGGCGTGATCGGGCCGATCTGGCTGCCAGGCGGCAACACATACACCCGCTCGGTGATGCTGGGCCGGCCCTTGCTGTCCAGAAAACTCACCAGCGCCTCGCCCACGGCCAGCTCGGTGATGGCGGTCTCAATGTCGAGCCCGGGTTTTTGCCGCATGGTCTGGGCCGTCGCCTTGACAGCTTTCTGATCACGCGGGGTGAAGGCGCGCAGCGCGTGCTGCACCCGGTTGGCGAGCTGGGCCAGCACAGAGTCAGGGATGTCCAGCGGGTTTTGTGTCACGAAATACACGCCGACCCCTTTGGAGCGCACCAGCCGCACCACCAGCTCAATCCGTTCAATCAGCGCCTTGGGTGCCTCGTTGAACAGCAGGTGCGCTTCGTCGAAGAAAAACACCAGCTTGGGTTGTTCCGGGTCGCCGATTTCGGGCAACTGCTCAAACAGCTCGGACAACATCCACAGCAGAAAAGTGGCATACAGCCGCGGCGAATTCATGAGCTTGTCGGCAGCCAGGATGTTGATCACGCCCTTGCCGTTGTCGGTCTGCATGAAGTCACTGATGTTGAGCATGGGCTCGCCAAAGAACTTGTCGCCGCCCTGGGTTTCGATCTGCATCAGCCCGCGCTGGATGGCACCCACGCTGGCCGCGCTGATGTTGCCGTACTCGGTGGTGAACTTGCTGGCGCTGTCGCCCACATGCTGCAGCATGGCGCGCAGGTCCTTGAGGTCCAGCAGCAGCATGCCGGCGTCGTCGGCGATCTTGAAGACCAGGTTGATGACCCCGGCCTGGGTTTCGTTGAGGCCCAGCATGCGCCCCAGCAGCAAAGGCCCCATGTCGGATATCGTGGCGCGCACCGGGTGACCCTGTACGCCAAAAACGTCCCATAGCGTGGTGGGGCAGGCGAAGGGCTGCGGCGTGTCGATGCCGCGCTCTTTCAGAATGCCCGCCATTTTTTCGCCCATGCTGCCGGCCTGGCTGATGCCGGCCAGGTCACCCTTGACGTCGGCCATGAAAACGGGCACACCGATTTTCGAGAAGTTTTCGGCCAGAGTCTGCAAGGTGACGGTTTTGCCGGTGCCGGTGGCGCCGGTGATCAGCCCATGCCGGTTGGCCAGGCCGGGAAGAAGCTCACAATGTGTTGAAGCGTTCTTTGCAATCAGAAAAGGTTCGGCCATGGGTGGTCCTGTATGTGAAAAAGTAAAATGCTGTTTGTAGATTAAATCAATTCCAAAGGATTTCCGTGGCTGGTCACAGTAAATGGGCGAATATTCAGCATCGCAAGGGGCGCCAGGACGAAAAGCGCCAGCGTATCTGGACCCGGGTGATGCGCGAAATCATGGTTGCGGCCCGCATGGGCGGCGGCGACATGGGCACCAACCCGCGCTTGCGCTTGGCCGCAGAAAAAGCCAAGGCAGCCAACATGCCGCTGGAAAACGTCAAGTACGGCATTGCCAAGGCGACCGGCAGCCTGGAAGGTGTGCACTACGAAGAAGTGCGCTATGAGGGTTATGGCATTGGCGGGGCCGCCATCATTGTTGATTGCATGACCGACAACAAGGTGCGAACGGTAGCCGAGGTGCGCCATGCGTTTGCCAAGTTTGGCGGCCACATGGGCACCGAAGGCTCGGTCGCTTTCCAGTTCAAGCACTGCGGGCAGCTGATTTTTGCGCCAGGCACCAGCGAAGACAAGCTCATGGAAGTTGCGCTTGACGCTGGCGCCGACGATGTCATCACCCATGACGACGGTGCGATCGAGGTTCTGACGCCGTATACCCAGTTTGAAGTGATTAAACATGCACTGGAAGCGGCAGGCCTGAAGGCCGAGCTTGCCGAAGTCACCATGCGTGCCGACAACATGATCGAGCTGACCGGCGGTGAGGCCGCCACCATGCAGAAGTTGCTGGACGTGCTGGAAGACCTGGATGACACGCAGGATGTATTTCACAACGCTGCCCTGGCTGAGTAAACAATGAAAGCACGCGTATGAAAGTTTTGGTAGTGGGCGGCGGTGGCCGCGAGCACGCGTTGGCGTGGAAACTCGCGCAATCGCCCAAAGTACAGGCGGTGTATGTCGCGCCGGGCAATGGCGGGACCGCACTCGACGCCCGGCTGGAAAACATCGCCATAACGGATGTTCAGGCACTGCGCGAGTGGGCGCTGGCCGAAAAGATTGCACTGACGGTTGTCGGTCCCGAGCAGCCGCTGGCGGCCGGAATTGTGGACGAGTTCCGGGCGCATGGCCTGCGAGTGTTTGGGCCCACGCAGGCGGCCGCCCAATTGGAAAGCTCCAAGGCTTTTTCCAAGGCCTTCATGAAGCGCCACGGCATTCCTACTGCCGAGTACGAAACCTTTACCGATGCGGTTGCGGCCCACGCCTATGTGGACGAGAAGGGCGTCCCTATCGTCGTCAAGGCGGATGGCCTGGCGGCAGGCAAGGGCGTTGTGGTGGCCATGAGCCTGCACGAGGCGCATGAAGCCATTGAATTCATGCTGGCGCCCGATCCTGACTTCAACCCGCTGGGCGTCAAACACAATGCCGGCGGCGCACGTGTGGTGATCGAGGAGTTTTTGCAAGGTGAGGAAGCCAGCTTCATCGTGATGTGCGACGGCAAAAATGTGGCCGTGATGGCAACCAGCCAGGATCACAAGCGCCTGCTTGATGGTGATCAGGGGCCCAACACCGGCGGCATGGGCGCCTATTCGCCCGCACCTATCGTTACCCCCGATGTGCACGCCAGGGCCATGCGCGAGATCATTATGCCGACCATACGCGGCATGGAAAAAGACGGCATTCCCTTTACCGGCTTTTTGTACGCCGGCCTGATGATTGACGCGCAGGGCAGATGCAAAACGCTGGAGTTCAATTGCCGCATGGGCGACCCTGAAACCCAGCCCATCATGCTGCGGCTCAAGTCAGACCTTTTTGACGTGATGATGGCAGCCACATCGGGCAAGCTCGATCAGGTCGAGCTGGAATGGGACCGTCGTGTGGCGCTTGGCGTGGTGATGGCCGCGCATGGCTATCCTCTGAGTCCGCGCAAGGGTGACGTCATCACCGGCTTGCCGCCAGTCAATTCGATAGATCCCGGGCAAGACGACGTGATGGTCTTTCATGCGGGTACCGCCTCTGCACCGGCTGGCAGCAAAAGCGTGGCGACCAGCGGCGGCCGCGTGTTGTGCGTCACGGCGCTGGCCAGTTCGGTCAAGGAGGCGCAACATCGCGCTTACGAAGTTGCGCAGACCATCGTTTTTGATGGCGCCCAGTACCGCAAGGACATCGGATTTCGGGCGATCAGGTGAGCGTTGCAGACATTTCCGGCGTTCGCCCCTTCCTGCTGGGTCTGCAGGAGCGCATCACCGATGCAATTGCAGCCGTGGACGGGCAAGGCTTCGTCACCGATGTCTGGCAGAAAGCGCCTGATGAACCGCTGCAGGGCAATGGCATCACCAAAATTCTGGAACAAGGCCAGGTGTTTGAGCGCGCCGGATGCGGCTTCTCGCATGTGCGAGGCGGCAAGCTGCCCCCCTCGGCAACGCAACACCGGCCTGAGCTGAGTGGCGCGCCGTTTGAGGCCATGGGCGTGTCGCTGGTGTTTCATCCGCTCAACCCCTACGTGCCAACGGTGCATATGAATGTGCGCATGCTGGTCGCCACGCCGGCAACGGGTGCACCCGTTTGCTGGTTTGGCGGCGGCATGGATTTGACGCCTTATTACGGCTTTGAAGAAGACGCCGTGCATTTTCACCAGACCTGCAAAGACGCGTTGACCCCGTTTGGTGACGACAAATACCCGCGCTTCAAAACATGGTGCGACGAATACTTCTACCTCAAGCATCGCGCCGAGCAGCGCGGCATTGGCGGCGTGTTTTTTGACGACTTTCAGGAGCTTGGGTTTGAAGGCAGCTTTGCGATGATGCGATCAGTTGCCGATTCGTTTCTGGCGGCTTATCTGCCGATTGTCGAGCGCCGCAAAGACACGTCTTACGGAGTGCGCGAGCGGGATTTCCAGCTTTACCGCCGTGGTCGCTATGTGGAGTTCAATCTGGTCTGGGACCGGGGTACCCACTTTGGCCTGCAGTCGGGTGGGCGTACCGAGTCCATCCTGATGTCCATGCCGCCGCTGGTGAGCTGGTCCTACCAGCGACCGGTACCGGCGGGTTCTGCCGAGGCGCGACTCGCCAGCGAATTTTTGATCCGACGGGACTGGCTTTGAGTGCAGGCGCTGCCTCTGCAGAAAAACGCATTGGCGTGTTTGGCGGTTCCTTCGACCCCCCGCACAAGGCGCATGTCGCGCTCGCGCTGGCGGCTGTAGAGCAACTGCATCTGGCGGCGCTTTACATCGTGCCGACTGGGCAGGCCTGGCACAAGGCGAGGGTGCTGAGCGCGCCGGAGCACCGCCTGGCCATGACCCGGCTGGCGTTTGCCGAAGTGCCAGGCGTGGTGGTGGATGACCGGGAGCTCAGGCGCGACGGGCCCAGTTTCACCATCGACACCCTGGAGGCCCTGCAGTCCGATCACCCAGGCGCGCAGCTCTACCTCATCATTGGCGCTGACCAGTTTGCGGCGCTCAAGAACTGGCACCGCTGGGAGGACATTCTTGACATAGCTATAATTTGTATAGCAAATCGTGTTCATCCTGCGGAAGCAGACGGCGGTTTCGACCCTGCATCCAAGGCCAGGCATGCGGTTTTGACCCTGTATTTGCCCCTGATGGCTGTCAGCGCCACCCACATTCGGCGCGAAATCGGCTCCGGTCAGGCTGACCCGGACGAAATCGCCCGCTTGGTATCAGGGCCGGTTGCACGTTATATTGAGCGCCACAGGCTTTACAGTTCCACTTAATCCCGTCAATTCCTCTTATTTTTAAGCAAACCACTGCATGACCTCTACCCCCGCCAACACCACCAGCACCGCTGCCAAAAAAGACGTCCAGAAACTGCAGCGAGCCATCATCGATGGCCTGGAAGATGTGAAGGCAGTGGACATCCAGGTTTTTGACACCGAGCACATTACCTCCCTGTTTGAGCGCGTGATCATCGCCTCAGGCAGTTCCAACCGGCAAACCAAGGCCCTGGCCGCCAGCGTGCGCGACGCCGTGCGCGATGCCGGCTTTGCCAAGCCGCGCATTGAGGGCGAGGAAAACGGCGAGTGGATCATCGTGGATTGCGGCGCTGCTGTGGCGCACATCATGCAACCCGTGATCCGCCAGTACTACCACCTTGAAGAGCTGTGGGGCGACAAGCCGGTGAAGCTCAAGCTCGGAGCGCCTGCGCCGCTGGTCAAGGCGGCCAAACCTGAGGCCGATGAAGAGGTCAAGCCGTCTAAACCTTCCAGGGCGCGCGCTGGTGGCAAATCTGCTGCAAAACCCGCCAAAGACGCGGCCAAGCCGGCGACCAAAAAAGCCGCCAGAACCGATGACGGCACCTATGTGGGCCGTGTCGGCAAAACCAACGACTGGACCGCCAAACGCAACGCCACCGCACCGGCCGCAGAGCCTGCTGCCAAGCCAGCGCGCGCCGCCGCCAAAAAAGCGCCTGCCAAGACACCGATCGTCAAAATTCCCGTCGCCAAAAAACTGGCCCCCAGAAAAACTGCCGCCAAAACAACGGCGAAAACTGCGGCTAAAAAACCCGCTGCGAAGAAAACCACGACCCGGAGCAAATGAGGCTGACGATCGTAGCCGTCGGACAGAAGGTGCCCGACTGGGCGCAAACCGCTTACGACGACTACGCCAAACGGTTTCCGCCCGAGCTGAAAGTCGAGCTCAAGGCCGTAAAGACCGAGCCTCGGGCTTCCAAAACGCTTGAAAGCCTGCTGGCCGCCGAGCGCCAGCGCATCGAAGCGGTGTTGCCCAAAGGCACGCGCATTGTGGCGCTGGACGAGCGGGGTACGGCGGTGACCACTGTGGCACTGTCGGCCAAGCTCACGGGCTGGCAGCTCGAAGGCGATGACGTTGCCATCATCATCGGCGGTCCGGACGGACTGGATCCCGGCTTTAAAAAGTCCGCCCACGAACGCCTGCGCCTGTCGGATCTGACGCTGCCACATGCCATGGTGCGGGTGCTGCTGATCGAGCAGCTCTACCGCGCGTGGAGCATCACGGTCAACCATCCGTATCACCGAGAATGACGACAAAAAGAGTGTCATCCCGGACTAGATCCGGGATCCATGCTTCGCAAAATGTGAGGTCCCTGGCTCGCCAAGATGGATCCCGGCTCGGAGGCCGGGATGACAACTCTGGCTACATTGACCCTTCCCCATGACTGAATTCATCTACCTCGCCTCCCAGAGCCCGCGCCGCCGCCAACTGCTTGAGCAGTTGGGTGTGGATTGCCAGTTGCTATTGCCGGACGACGCTGAGGACAGCGAGGCGCTGGAGGCGGTGCTTTCTGGCGAGTCGCCCACGGCCTATGTGCAGCGCGTGACGGGGCTCAAGCTGGACGCCGCCGTGGCGCGCTGGAAGCAACGGGGGTTGCCGTCCGCCCCGATTTTGTGCTCGGACACCACCGTCGCGCTGGGACGCCGCATTTACGGCAAGCCCGATGGTGCCGCCGACGCGCAGCGCATGCTGGCTGAGCTGGCGGGCCGCACCCACCGGGTGTTGACTGCGGTGGCGGTGCAGCATGGCCGCAAACGCATGCAGGCATTGAGTGTGTCGCGCGTGAGCTTTGCGCCCATGAGCAAAGCGCAGATTGTGGCTTACGTAGCGTCCGGCGAGCCCATGGGCAAAGCAGGTGCGTATGCCATCCAGGGCAGGGTGGCGATGCACATCAGCCATATCAGCGGCAGCTATTCGGGCATCATGGGTCTGCCGCTGCATGAAACGGCGCTGTTGCTGAAGGCGGCTGGCCTGAGAATATAGTTTTTCGAGACAACAAGACCATGCAACAAGACATTCTGATCAACTGGTCGCCCCAGGAAACGCGCGTGGCCGTGGTCGAGTACGGCGCTGTGCAGGAGCTTCATGTGGAGCGCACGCTGGAGCGGGGTCTGGTCGGCAATGTTTATCTGGGCAAGGTTGTCAGGGTGCTACCGGGCATGCAGTCGGCCTTTATTGATATTGGCCTGGACCGCGCTGCTTTTTTGCACGTGGCGGATTTGATGAGCAGCATCAACAACCGGCACGCCGACGCAGACAACGCTTCTGCGGCTGCGGTTTCACAGCCGATCGAAAAGCAGCTCTTCGAAGGCCAGGCCATGATGGTGCAGGTTCTCAAGGACCCGATCGGCACCAAAGGCGCCCGGCTCACCGCACAGGTCAGCATCGCCGGCCGCTTGCTGGTTTTTTTGCCGCAGGATAACCATATCGGCGTTTCGCAAAAAATACCCCCTGCCCAGCGGGAGGAGTTGCGCCAGCGCCTGCAGGTTTTGACGGGTGACTTGGGCGGAGGTTTTATTCTGCGTACCAATGGCGAAGACGCCACGGACGCCGAGCTGGGCGAAGACATTGCCTATTTGCGCAAAACCTGGAAGCGCATCAAGGAAGCAGCGCTGCGTCTGCCTCCAACCTCGGTGCTGCACCAGGACTTGAGCCTGCTGCAGCGTGTGCTGCGCGACATGGTGGTGGACAACACCCAAACCATCCGTATCGACTCGCGCGAGCAGTTTGAAAAGCTCAAAACCTTTGCCACTGAATTCATGCCCGCCACGCAGCAGCGACTTCAGCTGCACAGCGGCGAACGGCCGATTTTCGACCTCTTCAACATCGACGAGGAGATTGCAAAGGCGCTGGGCCGGCGAGTGGACCTGAAGTCGGGCGGTTACCTGATCATTGACCAAACCGAGGCGCTGACCACGGCGGACGTCAACACCGGCGGTTTTGTGGGCGCACGCAATTTTGACGACACCATTTTCAAGACCAACCTGGAGGCTGCGCAGGCGATTGCGCGGCAACTGCGGCTGCGCAACCTGGGCGGTATCGTGATCGTGGACTTTATCGACATGGTCAAGGACAACCACCGCGACGCAGTGCTGGCGGAGTTTCAGAAGCAGTTGGCGCGTGACCGCATCAAGACCAGCGTCAATGGCTTTTCCGCCTTGGGCCTGCTCGAGATGACGCGCAAACGCACGCGCGAATCGCTGGCGCACCAACTGTGCGAACCCTGCAGCGCCTGCATGGGCAAAGGCGTGGTCAAAACCGCTCGCAGCGTCGGCTATGACATCCTGCGCGAAATTTTGCGGGAGGCGCGGCAGTTCAATCCCAAGGAGTTTCGGGTGATTGCCTCACCGAAAGTGATCGAGCTGTTTCTTGACGAGGAAAGCCAGCATCTGGCTGGTTTGAGCGATTTCATCGGCAAGCCGATTTTGTTGCAGTCCGAAGCTGCCATGGCGCAGGAACAATACGATATCGTGCTGCTCTGAAGCCCCACCATTGCCATGCCCGCTGCTAGCAAGCCTTCCATCCCCATCCTGGTCTATCACCAGATCAGCGAAGCGCCGCCCAAAGGCGCGACGTTTCGCAGTCTGTACGTTGCGCCTGCGGCTTTTGCACGACAAATGGCCATGCTCAAACTGCTGGGTTACCAGGGCTTGTCCATGAGCGCGCTGCTGCCGTATCTGCGTGGAGAGAAAACCGGCAAGGTCGTTGGCATTACCTTTGACGACGGTTACCTTAACAACCTGACCCATGCCCTGCCGGTGTTGCAGCGCCACGGGTTCTCCGCGACTTGTTATGCCTTGAGCAATCTGCTGGGCCAGACCAACACCTGGGACCGGGATATCGGCATTGCACAGGTGCCGCTAATGAACGCCGGCCAATTGCGCCAGTGGGTGGCCGGAGGCCAGGAGGTGGGCTCACACACGCAGAACCACGTGCGTCTGCTGCAATGTGATGCACCCACCGCGCGGGCAGAAATGACACAGGACAGGGCTGCGCTGGAGGGCCTCTTGGGTGTGCCGGTGCAACATTTTTGTTATCCCTATGGCGAATACGCGACCGAGCATGTGACCATGGCGCGGCAGGCGGGCTTTGCGACCGTCACCACCACGCGGCGCGGGCGCAGCATGGTGCAGGGCGATTTGCTGGAGTTGCCGCGCGTGCCTGTGCTGCGCTCTACCAGCCTGCCGGTGTTCTGGCTTAAGGTAGCAACAGCTTACGAAGATCGCAAGCGCGCATGAGCTCGCCGCCGCGCTTGCGCATTGCCGTTCTGAATCGCATCTTTGAAACCACAGGAGGCGGGGCCGAGCGTTATTCCATTGCACTGGTGGAGCAACTCTCGCAGCGCCACGAGGTCCATGTGTTTGCGCAGCAAATCAAGCATCACGCGCCCGGCGTCACATATCACAGGGTAGGCATGCCCCTGCGCAAGCCGCGCTGGATCAACCAGCTTTGGTACGCGTATGCCACATGGCGCGCCACGCGCAGCGGTTTTGACATTGTTCATTCACATGAGAACACCTGGCATGGGCAGGTGCAGACCGTGCATGTCTTGCCGGTCAAGTACAACCTTTTTCACGGCCGCACCGGACTCCAGCGGGCGTTCCGATGGCTCAAAGTCGTCACCAGTCCACGTTTGCTGGCCTACCTGTGGCTGGAGCGCATGCGCTTCAGAAGCCTGCCCGAGCGTCGCGTGGTGGTGACCTCTTCCAGTCTGGGCGCCGTGATGGCAACGACTTATCCTGGCGTGAGGATGGCAACCAGCGTCATCACGCCCGGCGTGCACCTGCCCGACGCAAGCAGTGCTACTGCAAAAAGCGACGCGCGGCAGCAACTGGGTTTGCCTGCTGTCGGTAGCTGCCTGCTGTTTGTCGGCAACGACTACAAGAAAAAAGGGCTGAACGCTTTGCTGCAAGCCATGCCCAGCTTGCCCGATGATGTTGTTCTGGCCGTCGTGGGCAGCGCCGCACATATTCCTGCCTATGCGCGGCAGGCTGACACGGCGGGTATCGGCAAGCGTGTATTTTTCCTGGGTGCGCTACCCGACGTGATGGTCGCTTACCGGGCTGCCGATGCCCTGGTACATCCAACGCTGGAAGACACCTTTGCCATGGTGGTGCTGGAGGCCATGGGGCACAGCTTGCCGGTGGTGGTGAGCAGCGAGGTGTACTGCGGAATATCCAGCCTGTTAAACAACGGCGTGAACGCGCTGATTCTGAATGACCCTCGCAATGAGCAGCAACTGGTCAGGCTGCTCAGTCAACTGTTGAGTGACGCTGCGCTGCAGCGCCAATTGGGCGAACAAGCCCTGGCTTTCGCCAGCCGGTACCAGTGGGAAGACATCGCGCGCCAGCAGGAAGCGGTGTACCTGGCCGCGCTCAACCCACCAGCTTGAAGTGCTTGCGGCTGAAGTCGCGCCCGGTCAGTAGCTCGATTTGCCGAATCAGGTGATATTTGTTTTCTTTTGGGGTGGGCTTGTAGGCAGGGTCTATGTTCAGTTCCTGCTCCGCGCCGGTTTTGAGCCATTCCTGCACCGCCTCGGGATGGGTGCCGGTGAATGGCTCCAGCGCCCTCGCATCAAATTGGCTGTATTGAATCTGTAGCGGCGCAGTTGCCCAGTACTTGCTCACCTGATCCAACTTTTTCTGCATGTCTTCGTTGCGGCGGATCCAGCCGTAGTGAAAGATGTGCGCGTTGGCCAGCGCCGCCTTGGGGTTGCGCGGACGCTTGTGCTCGGTGGTGACCAGCCAGTACTGGCCGTCGGGCGCGTAGGAGCGGATCGTGTTGCGGATCATGCGGCACTCGCGGCGGTACCAGCCCGGGCTGATGGACACCCATTGCGCTGAACCATAGAAGTGGTGGTAGTCAAAGACCAGCGCTTCTACCTCAGGGTTGCTGTGGTGGCGATCGACGCTGGCGCGGATGGCAGCCAGCTCGCCTTCATGCACGACCTCGTCGCCTTCGAGGTAGAACGCCCAGTCGCCAGTGCAGGCGTATTGCGCAATCATTTTTTGCTGGGCATAGACAAACCCACGGTCCGCCATGCGCTCGTTCCATCGGGTCTCGATCACGCGGATCTTCGGGTCGCCTATGGCCAGCACACGGGCCAACGTGTCGTCGCTGCCTTCACCCACGGCCACCACAAATTCGTCGACCAGCGGTAGCAGGGAGCGAATCGAAGCCTCAAATGGAAAACCCAGCTCAACGCCGTTGCGGATAAAGGTAAAACCACTGATGGAAGCTGTCATGAGGTTTGCGTGTCTACGGCGTTGGAAGATAGATTGGCGTCATACAAGCCCAGCTTGTACAGGCGGGAGTAGGGGCCGTTGCGATCAATCAGTTCGGTGTGGGTGCCGGTTTCGACAATGCGGCCTGCGTCCATGACCACAATCCGGCTGGCGTGCTGGACGGTGGATAGCCGGTGCGCAATGACCAGCGTGGTGCGGTTGCGCATCAGGCGTTGCAATGCCTCTTGCACCGCGCGTTCAGATTCGGTGTCCAGCGCGGAGGTGGCTTCGTCCAGGATCAGAACCGGCGCGTCTTTGTAGAGAGCCCTGGCGATAGCGAGGCGCTGGCGTTGGCCGCCGGACAGCTGGGTGGCGTTGTGACCGGTCAGCGTGTCGATGCCGCGCGGCAAGTCTGCGACAAACCGCTCCAGGTTGGCGGCTTTCAGGCAGACCAATACTTTGTCCCGGTCCAGCGCCATACCCAGAGCCACATTGGCGGCTACGGTGTCGTTGAGCATCACCACATGCTGGCTCACCAGTGCAAACTGGCTGCGTAGCGAGTCTATCTGCCACTCGCGCAGCGCATGACCGTCGAGTTCAATCGCTCCGGAAGTTGGTTCGATAAAACGCGGTAACAGATTCACAAGAGTGGTTTTGCCTGCGCCCGACGCGCCCACCAGGGCGACGGTTTCGCCGGGAAGAATTGTCAAATTCACGGTGTCGATGGCGAGTGCGCTGTCGTCGCTGTAGGCTACGCGGGTGTCGACGAAACGGATGTTGCCCTCGGCCCGGGCTTTGGAGAAGGTGCCGCCCAGTTCATCGGGCGTTTTTTCCATCAGGTCCAGCCCCCGCTCCAGCGCAGCCAGGCCGCGTGTGATCGGGCTGGCGACTTCGGACAGGTGCTTGATGGGCGCAATCAACATCAGCATGGCCGTCACAAAAGCCACGAACGAGCCGACGGAGGTTCCGTCCGTGGCGCTTTGCACCAAGGCGATTGAAATTACCGCCGACAGCGCCACGGCGGCCAGCATTTGCGTCGTGGGTGTCATGGCTGCGGAAGCGGCGATGGACTTCATGGAAAGACGGCGCAAGGCATCACTCAATTGCGCAAAGCGTTTTGACTGTTCAGCCTGTGCGGCATGCAGGCGGATGTCACGGTGCGCCATCACGTTTTCCTCGACCACATAGGCCAGTGAATCGGTGGCTGCCTGGCTGGCGCGGGTCAAGCGGTATAGGCGGGTTGACAGCACGCGCATGACCCATGCAATGGCCGGAATCAGCAGCGTGACGATCAGCGTCAGCTTCCAGTTCAGGTAAAGCAGGTAGCTGGACAAGGCCAGTAGCGTCATGCTGTCGCGTGTCAGGCCCATCACCGAGGTGACCAGCATGGAAGAGCCGTTTTGCACTTCATAGACCACGGTATTGGCCAGTGCACTGGCGGACTGGTTTGAAAACAGGTCCAGCCGGGCAGTCAGCAGCTTGTTGAACATGGATCTGCGCAGCGTCAGCAGGCCCAGGTTGGTCACTTTCGCCAGCGCAATCTGTGCCAAAAATCCCGCGAATCCGCGCACGCCAAACAGCAGGAGCAGTGCCACTGGCACCTTCCAGAGGTCTATGTTGCCTTTTCCGAAACCCTTGTCGAGCAGGGGCTGCAGCAGGGCCGGTATCAGCGGCTCAGTCGCCGAAGCCACAATGGTGGCACCCACGGCAATGACCCAGGCGCTGGGAGACTGATTGAAATACGGCCAGATTCGACGCAGGCGCCGCCCTATGGGAGCCGGTAAGCCAACTGCGGGGTCTGTGCCGGCGGTGGGGGTCGTCGTCAAACTAAAGCCTCATTGAAATATGCAGGTGAGCAGCTTTGCATTATCGTGGAACAATTGGCGGCCTATTCCTACAAACAGGGAAGGGCGTGGCACCCACAATAAAATGCTCTTGTGCAGCAGGTTATAAATCGGGTGGCTGGTTAGAACAATCAACAACCCCTGAGTGCCATGAGCCTGTCTGTCATCATCATCACGAAAAACGAAGAGGCCAATTTGCAGGCATGCCTGGATTCCGTGCGGTTCGCTGACCAGTGGGTGGTTGTTGACAGCGCCAGCACCGACAAAACACGTGCGATTGCCAGTGCATTCGGGGCAGAGGTGACCAACACGGCGGTATGGCCAGGTTATGGCCCTCAAAAAAATCTTGCCCTGAGTCTGGCCACGAAGGACTGGATTCTGTCGATCGATGCGGATGAACGTGTCACCCCCGAGTTGGCAGCGGAAATTCAAGCCGCCATGCAAAAGCCGGATGCCAACGCTTTTGAGATTCCCCGTTTGACCCAGTTTTGCGGACAGTGGATACACCATTGCGGCTGGACGCCTGACCATGTGCTGCGGCTGTTCCGCCGCGGGCAGGCGGAATTCAGCCCCGACCTGGTACATGAGCGCGTGATCCTGAAGTCCGGTGCGCTGTCGCAACTCAAGTCCCGGCTGCTGCACTATAGCTATCCGACCCCTGTGCACTACTGGCGCAAGCTGGAGCAGTACAGCATGGCCTGGGCAGAACAGTCGCACGCGCGCGGCAAACCCAGCTCCATGCCCCGGGCGGTCATATCCGGCTTGATGGCCTTTGTGAAAAGTTATGTCTTTCGGCTCGGCATTCTCGATGGCAGTATGGGATTTGCCGTTTGCGCCATGCAGGCCCAGGCCGCATTTGGCAAGTACTTCACCTTGTATTGTTTGAACCAGCAAAATGCATCCAAAAAAACCTGATTTCACTTTGACCCATCTCCTTCTGTCGCAGCGGCGCGGCTTTATCGCCGGGCTTGGCACGCTGGCAGCGTTGCCGGCGTGGGCGCAGTTCAGAGTAGAGGTCTCGGGCGTGGGCCTGACTCAACTGCCCATTGCCATTGCTGCCTTCCGTGGCGACGCGCAATCCCCTCAGAAAATCGCCGCCATTGTGCAGGCCGACCTGGAGCGCAGTGGTCAGTTCCGCGCAGTGGATGCGAGCGGCGCCAACCTGGACGAAAGTACGCGGCCCGATTTATCCACCTGGCGCCAGCGTTCGGCTGATTCGCTGCTGACTGGCAGCACCACGCGGCTTGCCGACGGGCGTTATGACGTGCGCTGCCGCCTCTGGGACGTGGTGCGTGGGCAGGACCTCGGTGGGCAAAGTTTTGTGGTGCCCCAAGGCGATTTGCGCCTGTCAGCGCACCGGATTGCCGACTTTGTCTATGAAAAACTCACAGGAGACAAAGGCGTTTTCTCCACCCGCATCGCCTATGTGACCAAAGCCGCACAGCGCTACAACCTTTGGGTGGCCGACTCCGACGGGGAGGGCGCACAGTCTGCCTTGACCAGTCCCGAGCCGATTATTTCTCCTTCGTGGTCGCCTAACGGCTCGCAACTGGCCTACGTGTCATTCGAGTCGCGCAAGCCGGTGATCTACGCCCATGATGTGGCGTCCGGCAAGCGCCGGCTGCTGGCCAATTTTCGCGGTTCCAACAGCGCTCCGGTATGGGCGCCTGACGGCAATCAGTTGGTTGCCACGCTGAGCCGCGACGGAGGTTCCCAGCTGTACGCCATTTCCGCTGCAGGCGGCGAGCCACGCAGATTGACCCAGTCCGCCAGCATCGACACCGAACCCGCGTTTTCCCCTGACGGCAAATCCATCTATTTCGTCAGCGACAGGGGCGGCTCCCCGCAGATTTACCGCATGGCAGCAGGTGGCGGCAATGTGGAGCGCGTCACCTTTACCGGGAGTTACAACATATCGCCCGCCATCAGTCCGGACGGCCGCTGGCTGGCCTATATTTCCCGCATAGGTGGGGCTTTCAAATTGCACCTGATGGAGCTTGCCAAAGGTACCTTTGTCGCAATCACCGACACCAGTGCCGATGAAAGCCCGAGTTTTGCACCCAACAGCAAGCTGATCGTCTACGCCACCCAGCAGCAGGGCGCCGAAGCGCTGCTCACGACAACGCTGGACGGAAAAATCAAGGCCCGGTTGACGGGCGCCGTAGGAGACATTCGTGAGCCTGACTGGGGACCTTTCCAAAGGTAAACCGATTAGCTCAATTCTGAACCCCGCTTTTTATTTTTAGTGAAGGTATTTATGAAGCGCATCCTGATCTCACTGGCAACAACTCTCGCTCTGACCGCTGCGTTGGTAGGTTGCGGCTCCAGCGTCAAGCTCAACGACGTACCTGTTGAAAACAGAACGCCCGTCGTTACAACCCCTACGGACCCCAACGCCGGGACAAGCAAGGTCGCTCCTGTACAGATTGGCGCCACAGACCTGTCCGGCGCTGGCCCTGCCGGCACGTCCAAAGTTATTTACTTCGACTACGACAGCTTTGTCATCAAGCC
This sequence comes from Polaromonas sp., assembly GCA_046598365.1. Taxonomy (GTDB): domain Bacteria; phylum Pseudomonadota; class Gammaproteobacteria; order Burkholderiales; family Burkholderiaceae_C; genus Polaromonas. Next base: position 15,471 of record JBKJIV010000131.1, read on the forward strand.
CGAGTTTCAAGGCACCGTCGAAGCCCATGCCCGCTTTCTGGGCGCCAACAAAACCCGCAAGATGGCAATTGAAGGCCACACCGACGACCGCGGCGGGCGCGAATACAACTTGGCCTTGGGACAAAAGCGTGCTGAGGCTGTACGCCGGGCCATGGGTTTGTTGGGCGTTACCGACGCACAGGTGGAGGCAGTGAGTTTTGGGAAGGAAAAGCCGGCCGCAGCGGGTGCTGACGAAGCGGCTTACGCCAAAAATCGCCGTGCTGAAATCTTTTACCGTTAAGCTGGAGCAATGGCATTGAACTACCTGCGAAATGTTTTGCTTGCTGCGGGCTGCGCATTGGCCTTGGTGTGTCCGTTCAGTGCCAGCGCCGGACTGTTCGAAGACGATGAGGCCCGCAAAGCCATTCTGGACATGCGCCAGCGGCTTGATCTCTCGCAGCAGCGCACCGCCGAAGAACTGCGCAAGGCCAATGAAGACAATGCGCAGATGCGCCGCAGCCTGATTGATCTTTCCAGTCAGATTGAAGTTCTGCGCACCGAAATGGCCAAAATTCGTGGCCAGGAAGAGTTGATGGCTCGCGAACTGGCCGAGATACAGCGCCGCCAGAAAGATTTGTCGCAAGGGGTCAACGACAGGCTCAGCAAGTTTGAGCCGTCTAAAGTGACGGTAGATGGCAAGGAATTTGTGGCAGACCCTGCTGAAAAGCAGGAGTTTGAGGCGGCGCTGGCGGTATTGCGCAAGGGAGAATTTGCGCCGGCCCAGACCGCGTTTGTGAATTTCCTCAAGCGATATCCGCAAACTGGTTATAAGCCTGTGGCGCTGTTCTGGCTCGGTAATGCCCAGTACGCACTGCGCAACTACCGTGATGCCGTCGTTAATTTCCGCGCACTGGTAGCGGCCGACCCCGAGCACGCACGCGCGCCTGAGGCGGTACTGGCGATTGCCAATTGCCAGGTGGAGCTCAAGGACACGAAGTCTGCCCGCAAGACGCTGGAAGACCTGGTCAAAGCCTACCCGCAATCGGAAGCCGCATCAGTGGCCAAAGAGCGCCTGAGTAAACTCAAGTAAAACCGGAATCCAGCAACGGCAAATAGTCTGTCATCCCGGACTAGATCCGGGATCCATGACCGGAATTCCGCTCCCCTCTAAAATCGGGGGATGGACACCTCCCAACTCAACGCACTCACCACCCAAGTTCTCTGGGCAGCCTTCATTCTTGCCGCGCTGTTTGGCGCCATCGCGCAGCGCACGCACTTTTGCTCCATGGGCGCTGTGAGCGACATTGTGAACATGGGTGACTGGACCCGCATGCGCATGTGGGGCATGGCCATTGGGGTGGCCATGATCGGCTTTTACGGTATGGCCGCCGCCGGGTTGATTGACCCCTCGAAAACGCTGTATGCCTCCAGCCGCTTTATCTGGTTATCGGCGCTGGTCGGCGGCCTGATGTTTGGCTTTGGCATGGTGCTGGCGTCGGGCTGCGGCAGCAAGACGCTGGTGCGCATAGGCAGCGGAAATCTCAAATCGTTGGTGGTTTTTGTGGTCATGGGCGTCGCCGCATTTGCAACGCTCAAAGGTATTACCGCTGTGCTTCGCGTTGCCACAGTCGATCGCGTGGCCATCGACTTCACCAGCAATGCAGCTTTGTCCAATTGGGCTGCCGGCATGGCTGGTGTGTCTCCGGCCATGGCCGGGCTGGTTCTTGCATTGGTGCTTGGTGGCGGGCTGATTGTCTGGGCGTTGGCTGGTCCGGACTTCCGTCATTTTGACAATCTGCTGGCTGGTCTGGGTATTGGCGCTGTGATTGCGGCCATGTGGTGGGTCAGCGGTCGACTGGGCTATGTGGCCGAGCATCCCGACACCTTGCAGGAAGCTTTTTTGGCGACCAACTCAGGCCGGATGGAAGCCCTGAGTTTTGTCTCGCCCGTGGCCTACACCGTGGACTGGTTCATGTTTTTCAGTGACAAAACCAAGCTGTTGACTATTGGTATCGTGGCGGTGTTTGGCGTCGTGGCTGGTTCCGCGCTCTACTCCCTTTTGACGCGCAGCTTTCGTTGGGAGGGCTTCCGCGATGCGCAGGACACTGGCAACCATCTCGTTGGCGCGGTGCTGATGGGCGTGGGCGGCGTTGCCGCCATGGGCTGCACCATCGGACAGGGCCTGTCGGGCATCTCAACCCTGAGCGCTACCAGCTTTGTTGCGGTGGCGGCCATCATTGGCGGATGTGTGGCCGGTGTGCGCTACCAAGTTTGGCGGCTGGAGCGCAGTGTCTAGTGGATGCTGATCTGGAGCGCCGTTTCGGCGGCCTGGCGCGTCTTTACGGTGCGTCAGGTGCACAGAAAATTCGCAACGCCCATGTGGTGGTGGTCGGCTTGGGCGGCGTTGGCTCCTGGGCGGCAGAGGCCCTGGCGCGCAGTGGTGTGGCACGGCTGACGCTGATTGACCTGGACCATGTTGCGGAGTCCAACATCAACCGGCAAATTCACGCGCTGGACACGACCCTGGGCCAGCCCAAGGTGCACGCCATGCGTGAACGCATTTCACACATCAACCCTGAGTGCGATGTGCACTGCGTGGAAGAGTTTGTGGACGCGAGCAACTGGCCGGAGATGGCGGGGATAGCAGCCGGAGTTTCTGTCATTGATGCCTGCGACCAGGTGCGCGCCAAAACGGCGATGGCGGCTTGGGCCATGGCGCATCAAGTCAACTTCGTCAGCGTGGGCGCTGCGGGTGGCAAACGCCATGCGCACAAAGTCGATGTTGATGACCTGTCGCTGGTCACGCACGACCCATTATTGGCTCAGCTACGGTACCGTCTGCGCAAAGAGCACAGCGCCGCACGCAAGGGAAAAATCGGTGTGGCATGTGTGTTCAGCCGCGAGGCAGTGCTTCAGCCTGTGGCGCTGTCCCAATGCGAGGTTCCCGATGACGCACAAAGCGACGGCAGCCTCAACTGTCACGGCTACGGCTCGGTGGTCAGCGTGACTGCCACCTTTGGTCTGTGCGCGGCGGGTTGGGTGCTCGGCAAAATTGCTGAGTGAGTTTGCAGAGAGTCAAAAAATCACGCTATAATTCAAGGCTTTGCTGCACACGAAGCAGCAAAGAAACCGGGAACACCGAAAGATGTGCCTCGGGGCCTTAGCTCAGTTGGTAGAGCAGCGGACTTTTAATCCGTTTGTCGTGGGTTCGACCCCCGCAGGCCCCACCAAAATTTGAAAGCGCCTGACTGCAAAGTCAGGCGCTTTTTCTTTGCCTGTTCGGTATTTCACCGATGGCGAAATCGAATTCTCAGGGAGAGTATCCGAGCAGCGGCACATCCAGATGCGCCTGCTTCGCCACCCGAATGCAATCCTTCATGTGCTCCTCGCCAAGGTAGCGAATGGCCGCGTACCCTACGGCTGCCGAGACGATTTGGCCGGCAAATGGAACGTACTTGGCGAGTTGCTTGGTGGTCAGGCGCATGCCGATTTTGGTGGCGGCTTTGAGGACCAGATCGCGGCTGATGAGTTTGCCGATTAGCACAGAGCCGACCATGGTGACTGCTTTCTGGACCTGGTCGCGTTTTTTGGGGTCCAGCTTGTCAAGTTGCTCGGGTGTCAGGCCAAATTCCTTATTGATCTCCGGAATCAATTTGGACAACATGGCAGCGTCAACTGCCCAGTCGAGGCCGGGGACGGGTACCGCGCTGGCGGCAGCTGCCACCATGGCGCGTTTGTTGAGCAGTTTGCGGCTGCGGGTGACGGCGGCTGTCAGCGCGGCGTCGTTGGCGGCAAGGTTGAGTGCAGAGGGCATGAGGACACTCTAGCGCCAATTCACCATACGCGGTAGAGGCGCAGATCCAACCTTGCGGGCTTTTTCAGGCTGCGGCGGTCTCGATCTGTTCCGTCAGTTCCAGCCAGCGTTCTTCCAGAGTACCCAACTCGGTTTCTATCGCTTTGAGGCGTTTGCCGGTCTGCGCCAATTCAGCGGGTGCAGCGGCAGCCGCCAGACCGGCCTGCAGGGTGTCGCGCTCGGTCGTCAAGGCCTGCATTTGCTGGTCAATTTTTTCAAGCTCCTTGCGCAGCGGTTTGGCGCTGTCCGACTGCTGCTGGCGCCTTTGCGCGTCTTCTTTCTTGTTTGTCGGTTTTTTCGTGTCGACATTGGCTGTCGCTTTTTTGGACTCAGCGTTGACCGCTGCTGTTTTGGTAGCGGTTGCCGGTGGAGCGTTGTTCGATTTTTTTGCTTCTTCGCGTTGGCGCTTGGCTTCATCCAACAGATAGCGCTGGTAGTCGTCCAGGTCGCCATCAAACGGTGCGACGCCGCCGCGAGACACCATCCAGAACTCGTCGCAAACCGCGCGCAGCAAGGCGCGGTCATGGCTGACCAGCATGACGGTGCCTTCAAACTCATTGAGCGCCATTGACAGCGCCTCGCGTGTGGCCAGGTCCAGGTGGTTGGTCGGTTCGTCAAGCAGCAGCAGGTTGGGGCGCTGCCAGACGATCATGCACAGCACCAAGCGCGCTTTTTCGCCGCCGCTCATGCTGCCGACCGACTGCTTGACCATGTCCCCACCGAAATTGAAATTCCCGAGGAAGCTGCGCAAGTCTTGCTCGCGGGTGGGCTGGCTGCCGAGCTTGCCGGCGGCAGTCATTTCCTTGACCAGGCGGATCATGTGCTCCAGCGGGTTGTCGGCTGGGCGAAGAACGTCCAGCTCTTGCTGGGCGAAGTAGCCGATGTTCAGGCCTTTTCCCTCAGTCATGTCGCCGCTGATGGGGGCGAGGGCGCGGGCAACGGTTTTAACAAGCGTCGATTTGCCCTGACCATTGGCGCCCAAAATGCCGATGCGCTGGCCGGCCAGCACCGACTTGCTGACGTTCTGCACGATGACGGTGGGCGGTGTGCCTTCTGGCGCATCCTCCGGCGCGGGGTAGCCGAAGAAAGCGTTCTGCATCGACAGCATCGGGTTGGGCAAGTTGGCCGGTTCCTTGAACTCGAAGGTGAAGTCGGCTTCGGCCAGCAACGGCGCGATTTTTTCCATCCGGTCCAGCGCCTTGACGCGGCTTTGCGCCTGTTTGGCCTTGCTGGCCTTGGCCTTGAAGCGGGCGATGAACTTTTGCAGGTGGGCAATTTTGTCCTGCTGTTTGGAATAGGCCCCTTGTTGCAGCGCCATCTGTTCGGCGCGCAGGTCTTCAAACTTGCTGTAGTTGCCGCCATAACGCGTGAGTTTGGCGCGTTCGATGTGCACCGTGACGTCCGTCACCGCATCAAGAAACTCCCGGTCATGGCTGATGACCAGCATGGTGCCTTGGTAGCGCTGCAGCCAGGCTTCCAGCCAGACCAGGGCATCCAGGTCCAGGTGATTGGTGGGTTCGTCGAGCAGTAGCAGGTCGGACGGGCACATCAGCGCGCGTGCCAGTTGCAAACGCATGCGCCAGCCGCCGGAGAAACTGTTCACCGGGTTGTCGAGCTCGCTGACCTTGAAACCCAGGCCCAGAATCAGCGCCTGAGCGCGTGCCTGCGCGTCGTGGGCGCCCGAGTCGTAAAGGTCCATGTAGGCATGGGCCATGCGGTCGCCGTCGCCGCTGGCCTCTGACGCATCCACCTCGGCCTGCGCGGCCAGTAGCACCACATCGCCTTCGATGACGTAGCTGGTGGCGCTTTGTTCGGTCTCGGGCATGTCCTGGGCGACCTGCGCCATGCGCCATTGCTGGGGAATGTAAAACTCGCCGCCGTCTTCATGCAAGGTGCCGTTGAGCATGGCAAACAGTGAAGATTTGCCCGCGCCATTGCGACCCACCAGGCCGATTTTTTCGCCGGGGTTCAGGGTGACAGAGGCGCTGTCGAGAATCACTTTGGCGCCGCGACGCAGCACCACGTTTTTTAGGGTAATCATTTAACGGACAGACTCAAGAAAATTATTCGGGGCGGCAACCGCACCCCAAGAGCCCGAGACGGACATCTCAAGCCAGTTGTTGGCGCGTCAGGAGCAGAACCTGGTCGGGGCCAGCGCTGGTCTCAAACCAGAGCGGTTCCAGGTGCGGAAAGGCGCGTTCAAAATTTTCGCGCTCGTTGCCGATTTCCAGCACCAAGACAGCATTTTCGCTCATATGGCGGGCTGCGTTTAGAAAAAGGCCTCTGATGAAGTCCATGCCGTCTTCTCCGCCTGCCAGCGCCAGGGTCGGTTCGGCCCGAAATTCCGCTGGCAGCGCGCTCATGGTGATGGCGTTGACATAGGGCGGGTTACACAAAATCAGGTCATACGGGCCGGGGCAGGCGTTCAAGCCGTCAGAGGCAATCAAAGTGATGCGTTCCTGCAACTCATGGACATCCACATTGATGCGGGCCACGTCCAGCGCGTCAAGGCTGATGTCGGCGGCGTCTATTGCAATGTCCGGATAGGCCATGGCGGCCAAAACGGCCAGGCTGCCGTTGCCGGTGCACAAATCCAGCACGCGTTGCGTGTCAACGCTGAGCCAGGGGTCTATGCTTTCATCGACCAGCAGTTCGGCAATGAAAGAGCGCGGAATGATGACGCGTTCGTCCACATAAAAAGGTACGCCCTGCAACCACGCCTCTTTGGTGAGGTAGGCAGCAGGTTGACGGGTGGTGATGCGCGCTTCCAAAAGTGTTGCGATCTGCGCCCGTTCTTCCTCTGTAACAGGGCGCTCCTCCACTGAATCCAGGTCGTCCAGCGGTAAATTCAGTTTCCAGAGTACCAGCCAGGCGGCTTCGTCAAAAGCGGTGAGGGTGCCCTGACCAAAACCGTCGGCCTGGCTCAAACCTGCCGCTTCGAGTCGGTCGGCCCCATGCTCGATCAGGCCAAGAACCGTCGGTCTCGCCGCATTAGTCACAGGGCGGACAGGCGCTCCAGAACGCCCTTGTAGATGTTTTTGAGCGGGTCCAGCGAGCTGACCAGGACCTGCTCGTCAATCTTGTGAATGGATGCATTGATGGGTCCGAACTCAATCAGTTGCGGGCAGATGCTGGCAATAAAGCGTCCGTCGCTGGTGCCGCCTGTCGTTGAAAGCTCGGTGGTGATGCCGGTCTCAAGACGGATGGCCTGGCTGACCGCTTGCACCAGCTCGCCCGGTGTGGTCAGAAAGGGCTGGCCGCCCAGTGTCCAGCGCAGGCTGTAGTCGAGCTTGTGTTTTGTCAGGATGGCTTCAAGCCGCGCTTTCAGGCTGTCCGCGGTCGACTCCGTGGAAAAACGGAAATTGAAGTCCACCACCAGCTCGCCCGGAATGATGTTGGAAGCCCCGGTGCCACCGTGCACGTTGGAAACTTGCCAACTGGTGGCCGGGAAATAGGAGTTGCCGGCGTCCCACTCGGTCGCCACCAGCTCAGCCAATGCCGGTGCAAAACGGTGCACCGGGTTGTCCGCCAGATGCGGGTAGGCGATGTGCCCTTGAATGCCTTTGATGCTGAGCTTGCCGCTGAGAGTCCCACGCCGTCCATTTTTGATCATGTCGCCGAGCTGGTCTACCGAAGTCGGTTCACCGACGATGCAGTAGTCCAGCACCTCGCCGCGTTCCTTGAGCTTTTCGCAGACCACGACGGTACCGTCGACTGACGGGCCTTCCTCGTCGCTGGTGATCAGGAAGGCGATCGACAGATTCGGTTGGGGATTGCTGGCCAAAAACTCTTCAACAGCCACCACCATCGCGGCGATGGAGGTTTTCATGTCGGCAGCGCCGCGCCCATAAAGCACGCCGTCACGGTGGGTGGGAGTGAAAGGGTGGCTGCTCCACTGATCCAGTGGGCCGGTGGGCACCACGTCTGTGTGACCGGCAAAGACCAGCGTTTTGGGCGCTGAGGCAGGCACGCCGGAACCCTCGAACTTTGCCCACAGGTTGGTAACACGGAAGTTTTCGGGGCCGCTGACGATGGTTTCACACACAAAG
>JBKJIV010000027.1:0-5726 GCA_046598365.1 Polaromonas sp.
GGCGAGCAGTCGCGCCAGCATTTTGTGCACGGCTTTCTGGAGCAGGTCGAAGGCATCGACTTCGAGCACAAAGTCAAGATGGGCATACGCAACAACCGTTATGACGCCATGGTGCCGCAGGTGGTATCAAGCCTGAAGCTCAAAGGGCGCGTGCATGAGGCTGAGGCGCAGCTGCTGCGCGCGCACACCAAACGAAAAATTAAATTCACCCTGCCTGGTCCGATGACGATTGTGGACACCGTGGCCGACCAGTTTTATGGCGACCGCGTGAAAATGGCCATGGCCTTTGCCGAGCTGCTGAACCAGGAGGCACTCGCATTGCAGGCCCAAGGCGTGGACATCATCCAGTTTGATGAACCGGCCTTCAACGTCTACATGAAAGACGCTGCCGATTGGGGTGTCAAGGCGCTGGAGCGTGCCGCGCAGGGACTGACTTGCACCACCGCCGTTCATATTTGCTACGGCTACGGCATCAAGGCCAACGCCGACTGGAAGGAGACGCTGGGCCAGGAGTGGCGCCAGTACGAAGAAATCTTTCCTGCACTTGCCAAAAGCAGCATTCAGCAGATCAGTCTGGAGTGTTATCACTCGCATGTGCCGCCGCACCTGATGGCGCTGCTGGAAGGCAAGGACGTCATGGTGGGCGTGATCGACGTGGGCAGTGACGTGGTCGAAACTGCAGAGCAGGTGGCAGACACGATTGGACTGGCCTTGAAATACGTGCCCAAGGAGCGCCTTCTGGCCTGTACCAATTGCGGCCTGGCGCCTATGGACAGGGACATTGCCATCAAAAAACTGGAGGCCTTGGCGCAAGGTGCCGCGCTGGCGCGGGAGCGATACGGCAAGGGGCTGGCCGGGTGAATGCGGTGTAAAGGGCTGTCTGGGTGAGCAAAAGTGCACATTCCAGCACACCGCCGACATAGACTTGCTTACAAATGTCACATCGTCCTACAACTCAGGTGGTCGTTGATGGTTACAAATGAGGTTCACACAAGGAGTACCCATCATGGATACAAATAATCAAGTTCCCGCTACCCCCGGTAGTCAACCCGCTTTCCCGCAGCGCATGCAGCACAGCAAGGCGCTGATTGCTATCGCCGCAGTGCTGGGAGTGACCGTGCTGGCACTGGCCGCTGCGCTGGTGGTCAACCGCTCGGATGCGCAGCCCGGTACGCCCGAGGCGATGGTCAGCAGCCAGACCAACACAACCATGCCCTCCGTCAAGGCAACAACCAATTTTCAGTCGGGTAGCTCTCAAGTGAGTAAACCTGTTCAGGCACGACCTGTCGTCGTGGCGCAAGCACCTGTTCAGCAAGCACCCAAGCCCATCGTTTGTGCAGACTGCGGAACCGTTGAAGCGGTTACGCCGGTACAGCGTCAGGGCGACGTCAACGGTGTTGCCGTGGGCAACACCACGATCGGTCTTGGTACTGTGGCTGGTGGCGTTGTCGGCGGTCTGCTGGGCAACCAGGTCGGCGGCGGAAACGGCAAAACCGCCATGACTGTGCTGGGCGCAGCGGGCGGTGCGTTTGCCGGTAACCAGATCGAAAAGAACATGAAAAAAGTGACGGTCTATCAGGTGCGTGTTCGCATGAATGATGGTTCCACACGCAATGTGGAAGTGTCCACCGCTATCGCCGTGGGCGCGAAAGTGATCGTTGAAGGCAACAACCTGCGTATGGCATAACAGCCGTCGCCGCAAGGTTTTTCGAAAAGGTGTGATGGCTTGCCATCGCACCTTTTTTCGTTTTGGAGGTCGCCTGTGCGAAGATTGTTGATGAAGTCACATCCCCGCAGACATTGACCCGCTGCAATTCATCAAGGAAGCGTTATGAAGGCAATCTGGAACGGCGCAGTCATTGCGCAAAGCGACGAGACCGTCGTTATCGAAGGCAACCATTATTTTCCCGAGAGCGGCCTGAACCGTGACTACGTTACCTTCAGCAATCACCACACCATGTGTTCATGGAAAGGCCAGGCCAGCTATTACTCGCTGCTGGTCAATGGTGAAATGAATACAGACGCCGCCTGGTATTACCCGGACCCGAAGCCAGAAGCTGAAAACATCAAGGGGCATGTGGCGTTCTGGAAGGGCGTCAAGATCGAAGCCTGACTTTTGTTCCCGTTGGGGGATCAGTCCCTTACGTCGGCTACGGGCTGACTGCCAAAGTCTGGCTTGGCCAGGTAAGCCAGCACACGTGCCGCGGCTTCGTCTGGCGATGTCAGCAAGCCGTTGTTCTTCAGACTGACGAAGTTGTGCTGGTCCGGAAAAGCCGATGCGTCAGCACCCCGCAGTTGTGTCTGCATGTCGGTGTCAATCACACCTGGCGCCAGCGAGCAGACGGCGGCACCGTTGGGCTTGAGCGCTTCTTCCAGCGCCACGCAGCGGGTGAAGTGGTCCATTCCGGCCTTGGCCGCGCAATAGGTGGCCTGCGAGGCCATGGCTTTTCGCCCCAGCCCGGAAGAAATGTTCAGTACCTTGCGCTGGGCCGACCAGTTGGCGGTAGCGCGCAAAAAGGCAGCAGTCAATTGCATGGGTGCTTCCAGGCCTACACGCAGGGCCTGGTTCAGGTCGTCTGCGTCTGCTTCGCTCAAGGGGCCTATGCGCGGAATCATCCCGGCGTTGTTGATCAGGGCAACGCTGGCAAAGCCGACACTGGCCTGCTCACGCAGCCATTGCTCCAGCCGTGCACTGATGTGTGAGGCGCTGGCCAGGTCCTGCGTCCATTGCAGAAGGGTGGTGCCCGCCAGTTTGGACTGAGCTAGCAGGGTGTCGTTGGCCTTGCGGGAGATGCACAAAATGGTGTGCTCAGGTTTGAGCAGCTTTCTGGCCATGGCCAGTCCCATGCCGCGCGACGCGCCTGTCAGGATGAAAAGGTGTTGGGTCATAGCCGCCGATGTTAACGACTCATGATGCAGTCAACCAAGACCGCGCAGCGCCTCAAGCGGCGACCACGATCGGAAAGCTGGCCTGCAAGCCGTCCTTGCCCGGACTGAAAGGCACGGTCAGTGCGGCGCGGTCGGCCGCTCCGAGGTTGCGCCACAAGAAATCGCGCGCATTGCCTGGGTCGTCGGAGACGTACATCTGGGTGGTCAGCAACTCGCGCTGTCCGAGCCGGACCTTGACATGAATATGCGGCGTGCGTCCGGCGTAGGCCATTGGCTTGATGGTGCGAAAGCGATACCGGCCATCAGCCGCCACCGTCACCCGTCCGAAGCCCTGAAAGCGCTGGTCAGCCTTGCCCCCGTCGCCAGGGTGGTGGTAGTGGCCAGCGTGATCGCATTGCCAGATCTCTACCTGCGCACCCGCCACCGGTTTGCCAGCGAGGTCACTGACGCTGCCTTCGACCCAGGCGCCTTGCCCCTCCGGGTAATTCAAGGTGCCATTGCGTAGAAGGTCGTTGTCCGCGTCTGCCGGCATCACTACCGGATAAAACGGGCCTTCAGTTTGGGACGGTGTTGCGCGGCGGGCTGCAACGCTTTGGGCACGCGGACCGAGCCATAACGCTGGTGCTGCTACCAGTGCGGCGGCGACGGCACGACGCCGCAGCCCGGGAGTTGGGGGAAAGGATGTTGAGTTGGGGTCCATCTGGCACTTTCGGTTTATCAGCTTGGGACGCGCGGATATCGGGGAAGTTCCTTCAGAAGGGTGGAGCGCTCTCAAACTTCACGGGCAGACCACTGGCCGGATGGACAAACTGCAGCGCGCAAGCATGCAGCAACAGGCGGCCAGCGCAGGCTTGGACATTCAGCGGCGCATAGAGCATGTCACCCAGTATTGGATGACCCAGCGCCTGGAGGTGCACGCGCAACTGGTGTGAGCGGCCGGTCAGAGGCTCAAGTCGCAGCCGGGTGCTGTTGGCGCATTCGTCATGGCTGTGCACTCGCCACCGGGTCATGCTGGGCTTGCCCAGCACCGAATCAATGATGCGCAACGGCCGATTGGGCCAGTCCACCGCAATCGGCAGGTCGATCACGCCCCAGCCGTCTCCGGCTTGGGCGGAGGGCCGCCCGTGCACCACCGCTTCATAGAGTTTGAAGACCTGGCGGGTCGCAAAAGCGTGACTCAGCTTGCGCTGCATCTCCGGGCCCCTGGCCATCACCATCACGCCGGAGGTTGCCATGTCGAGGCGATGCACGATCAGCGCATCGGCGTAAACCTGCTGCACGCGGGTGCTCAGGCAGTCCTGCTTGTCCGCGCCTTTGCCGGGAACGGAGAGCAGGCCGGACGGCTTGTTCAGTACCAACAAACAGTCGTCAGCGTGCAGCAGTTCAAAGCCTGCAGCCAGGACGCCATTACCTGTGAGGTCATTGTTTTGCAGCTGCACGGTTGTCATGATTGAGCCATCAACAACGAAGGAGAAAAATCATGAGTGACGCAGGTGCCATTTCCATTGCATGTGGTTTGATAATTGGCCTGGGGGCGATAGGCGCCTGCATGGGTATCGGCGTGATGGGCGGCCGTTATCTGGAAGGTGCAGTGCGCCAGCCCGAGCTGATGGAGCCGCTGCAGACCAAGATGTTTTTGCTGGCCGGCCTGATTGATGCCAATTTCCTGATCGGTGTGGGCGTAGCCATGATGCTGGTGTTTTCCAACCCGCTCAAAGGCTGAGCAGGACTAAACCTTTGGAGGTGGAAAATTGTGAACCGGCGGGCTGGCCCGCCGGATCTCACGCAGCATGAAGAGATACAGGCTCTCCACTTTCTCCCGCGCCCACGGTGTTTTGCGTAAAAACTTCAAACTGGAGGCGACGCTTGGCTCGCTGGTGAAGCAGCGAATATTGATGCGCTGGCCCAGTTCCTCCCAGCCGTAGTGGTCAGACAGGGCGGTGACAATGGTCTCCAGCGTCACCCCATGCATTGGGTTTTCGGGTTGCTCGGTCATGACGATTGCGGGGCTTTTGCCTTTACCAGCCGGGGCCGCGGGTCCGGCTCTGCCGGCCCGCAGGCGCAGCGCCCCGGAGGGGCTGGAGCCTGCGGCTCCAAAGCTGCTTGAGCGGCTTTGGACAGGCGACAGAGGCGAAGCGTCTCGCGAGCAGCGGCCTGCAAGGCCTCGCGCAGTACACGAAGTGACAAGCGTGGGGGCCTCTTTATTTGTTTTTCAGCTTGCCGCGCAGGGGAACCTGCGTGACGATGGTCGGACGCACCGCATCGGGCGACACGGCTTTGGGTGGTGCCGTGTCCTTCTTGGGCTTTTTGACCATCTTGTCTTTGTTTTGCTGTCCTTTTGCCATGGTTTTCTCCTGTGAGTTGAAAAGGGAATTCCCGATGATTATCAATGCAACTTGATACGCGGGCGGTAGGTGCGGTCAAGCATTTCCGACAGTGTGATAAGCATGGTTTTTTTCCATCCGCCGAGTGCCAGCTGGTGCTGCTTGTGCAACGCCCAGTACATCAGTTTGGCGAATTGCCCCTCGATGAAAAAGCTGCCTTTTGTCAGGCTGCCCATCAGGCTGCCGACAGAGGAGTATTCCGAAAGGGACACCAGTGAGCCCTGGTCCTTGAACACAAAAGGCTCGACGGACTCGCCGCGCTGCAACTTTGGCAGCGCCCTGACCAGGTACATGGCCTGCTGGTAGGCCGCCTGTGCCCGTGGTGGCACCCAGGTGCCGTCGGGCTGCTGGCAGGCGGCGCAGTCGCCAAAGGCGTAAATGCTGGAGTCGCGGGTACTCTGCAGATTGCCGTTCACAAGAAGCTGATTGAGCCGGTTGGTCTCCAGCGTGTCA
>JBKJIV010000028.1:0-9340 GCA_046598365.1 Polaromonas sp.
CCCTGCTCGCGCACAGCCTCGGCCAGCATGGGTTCGCCGTTCTGCAGCGCGTGGTTTTTGCGCAGGTAAAAGTTGGCGGCGCGAAAGGCTTTTTCCCTGGCCTTTAGTTGCCCGGCCAGCGTCAGGGCGGGGTCTGCATCGGGCTCGGGCGCCAGCGCATCAAAGTCGGTCCACAGGGTACTGCCGATAAAACGCACGCCGGCGATTTGCAACACCTCGCTCTCTAGCCAGATCAACCCCAGGCGCTGGCAGACCTCACGCAGGCGCGTGCGTGTGGCCGCAAAATCCTGGCCGTCGTACTCATGGTTGCCTGGCAGAAAAAGCACGGGTGTTGGCCAGCCAGCTCCCCCTTGCGCCACCGGCAAGGGTGAAAACCGCGCGAGCCCGAAGTCGTTGTCGTGCAGCAGATCGGTCAGCAAGGAGCCGGGTTGGTAGGAGCCGATGTCGCCTGCCAGCACCAGCAGGTCTGCGCCCGGAACCGGCCGGGCCACAAAATGCGGGTTGGATTCAAGGTGCAGGTCGGACAGGAGCTGGATGTTCACGGGCCGATTGTGCAGGATGACCCAAGGGCAGCGGATCCCCCGGGTGTTTCCAGGCGCCTATGCCTGCTTTTCGCGAAACTATGCGGCTTGCGCATGGCAAAAGGGCTGTTTTGGGTTTGCAATACTAGGGAATACCCTTAATCTGAGAGTATTGCAACTCTGGACGCCCCACTGGCGACCTTCCATGTACCAACTTTTGTACCAGGTATTTCGTTTTCTTCCGCGCTTGCGGCGCGTGGCGCCGGTCAATGGCGTTGCCCATAACCTGCTGGAGCGTGCTGATTCGGGTGCGGGGCGCAACCCGCAACGCGCCCAGGAACTGCGCCGTGCGGCGCGCGCCTACCTCAGCGTGGTGCGCTGAACACCGGCGCGGGCATCAAGCCGAAAACGCGCGTTCGGCCGCTGCGACCACCGCCTGGCGCAACCAGGCGTGTGCGCTGCGCTGCTGTGAGCGGCGGTGCCACACCGCATCGACATGCACCGGGGACACGTCAAAAGGCAGGGGCCGCAGCACCAGTTGGTCGGCGATTCCCGTTACCCGCACAAAGTGGCGCGGCAACACGGTCAGCAGGTTGGAATTGGCCACCACCCGCCCAGCGGTGAAAAACTGGTTCACGGTCAACACCACCTTGCGCTCGCGACCCAACGAGGCCAGCGACTCGTCGATAAACCCATAGGGCCGTCCGGAAAAACTCACCAGCATGTGACGCGCCGCGCAAAAGCGGTTCAACGTCAGAGGGCCGCTGGCCAGCGGATGACCGGTCCGCATCACACACACGTACTCGCCGTCGTACAGGCGCAGGTGGTTAAACGGCTTGGCCTCGCCACTCTGGGCCCTGACCGTCATGTCGGCCAGCACGGAGGGGAAGTAGCCGACAGCCAAGTCGCAGCTTTCTTCGTCGAGCAGGCGGCGCGGGTCTCGCGTGGTCAGGGGTAACACACGGATGGAGACGCCGGGGGCTTCGAGCTCCAGGGTCTCAACCAGGCCAGGTATCAGCTCTGCGGCCGTTGCATCTGCCATGGCCAATATAAAAGTAGTGCTGGCCGTAGCGGCGACAAATTCGTTTGGCGTCAAGGACTGCTGCAGCTGTTGCAGCGCTTCGCGCACCGATGGCCAAATGGCCAGCGCGCGAGGCGTGGGCGCCATGGCCTGGCCGCTGCGCTGAACCAGTTCATCGCCCAGTGTTTCGCGCAGGCGGCGCAGCGCATTGCTGACGGCGGGCTGGGTCAGGGACAGGTTGCGCGTCGCCCGTGTGAGGCTGCGTTCGGCCATCACTTCGTCGAAAACCCGAAGCAGGTTCAGGTCCAGGGTGCGAAAGTTGGGCGGTTTCAACTGGGGGGTTCCTTGTTTAACCAGCAATTATCACTGTGATGAATAACTAACATCATAAAGATAAAGTTGAATAACATCAGTATTAACCCTAATATCTGTTTGTGCCCAGCCAATCTCGGTGGTGGCACTCATCAGGGGAACCATCATGACCAGTTTCGTCAATGTCAAATATCCCGCCGAACATCCCGGCGTTGTCCGCGTCGAGGCAGCCCTCGCTGCGGCCGGGCAGTTGAAAAAGCAGCTCTCCGGTACGCGCGGCCTGGCCATGTTGCTGCTCTCGGCCATGGTGGCCGCCGCCACGGTCGTGGCCTATCAAGTGATGGACAGCGTGGCTGAAGGCCATTTGCTGGTGATCTGGATCGCGTTGTGGGCGGTTGCTTTTGCTGCATTGGCCCTGTTTGCCGGTTCAGCCCGCCGCCTGGCAGCCCGCACGGTGAGTGGTTTGAATGCCTGGTCGCAGGGGATTGCACGAGCCAGAGCCGATGTGCGGCTTTGGGAAGCAGCGAAGTCCGATCCGCGGGTGATGGCTGATCTGCAAGCGGCCATCGTGCGTCAAGAGGTGGCGAAAGAGGCAGTTCCGTCGCCACTGGCGGTTGACGCTGAGCGGCGCCTGCTGACGCCGCGCGGTAGCCCCAGCTATTACATCTGAGGAGGGCGCGAGTTGCGGACTGGCCCGGCCAGCCGCGGACGAAAAAAAGCCACCGGGTCAGGTGGCTTTTTGCATTCCGGCGGCTTGCCGGAGATGTGTCTGGTGTGGCGCAGATCGTGCGCCCCGCCGAAACTCGTTCCGGTTGCCGGTCAGGCAGCCAGTCGGCGCTCAATCGCGGCTTTTGTCTCCCCCAGCTCTTTGGGCAAGTGGTGTTCGAGTTGTTTGAACAGCTCGGCATGCAGCTCCAGCTCTTTGAGCCAGGCGGCTTTGTCGATGCTGGTGACGGTGTTGAACTGCTCGGCGCTGAAGTCCAGCCCGGTCCAGTTCAGGTCACCGTAAGCAGGGCTCACGCCGGTGAGGTGTTCAGAGCCTTTGCCGGTGCCTTCAATGCGGTCAATCATCCACTTGAGCACACGCATGTTCTCGCCGTAGCCGGGCCAGACAAACTTGCCGTCGTCGCCCTTGCGGAACCAGTTGGTGGTGTAAATCCTGGGCAGTTTGGCGCCGGTGGCTTCGAGTGTTTTGCCCAGGTTGAGCCAGTGCTGGAAGTAGTCGCTCATGTTGTAGCCAATGAAAGGCAACATGGCAAACGGGTCGCGACGTACAACGCCGGCTTGCCCCGTGGCGGCTGCGGTGGTCTCCGAGCCCATGGTGGCGGCCATGTACACGCCTTCCACCCAGTTGCGCGCTTCGGTCACCAGCGGCACCGTGGTTGAGCGGCGACCGCCGAAGATAAAGGCGTCGATCGCCACACCTTTCGGGTCATCCCAGGCGCTGTCAAGTGCCGGGTTGTTGGTGGCGGCCACCGTGAACCGTGCGTTCGGGTGGGCTGCCTTGGCGCCGGTATCCTTGGCGATCTGCGGCGTCCAGTCCTTGCCTTGCCAGTCGATCAGGTGCGCCGGCAGGCTGCCACTGTCTTTTTCCATGCCTTCCCACCAGACATCGCCGTCGTCGGTCAACGCCACATTGGTGAAGATGACGTTTTTGTCCAGGCTGGCCATGCAGTTTGGATTGGTGTGGAAGTTCGTGCCCGGGGCTACTCCAAAGTAACCGGCCTCGGGGTTGATGGCGTAGAGCTTGCCGTCGGCAGCCGGCTTGATCCAGGCAATGTCATCGCCAATCGTCGTGACCTTCCAGCCTTCAAAACCGGCAGGAGGCACGAGCATGGAAAAATTGGTTTTGCCACACGCCGAAGGGAAGGCCGCTGCCACGTGGTACTTGTTGCCCTGCGGGTTGGTTACGCCCAGGATCAGCATGTGTTCAGCCAGCCAGCCTTCGTCGCGACCCATGTTGGAAGCAATGCGCAGTGCGAAACACTTCTTGCCGAGCAGCGCATTGCCACCGTAACCCGATCCGTAAGACCAGATTTCGCGCGTCTCAGGGTAGTGCACGATGTACTTGGTCTTGTTGCAGGGCCACTTCACATCTTTTTCACCGGCTGCCAGCGGCGCGCCAACAGTGTGGACGCAGGGCACAAACTCGCCATCGACACCCAGCACATCAAACACCGCCTTGCCCATGCGCGTCATGATCTTCATGTTGACGGCGACGTACGGGCTGTCAGACAGCTCGATACCGATGTGCGCAATGGGCGAGCCCAGTGGTCCCATGGAGAACGGCACTACATACATGGTGCGACCGCGCATGCAGCCATCAAACAAGGGGTGCAACGTGGCGCGCATCTGCTCAGGCGCCATCCAGTTGTTGGTCGGACCGGCGTCTTCCTTGTTGGCAGAGCAAATATACGTGCGGTCTTCGACGCGTGCAACATCGGTCGGGTCGCTTTGCGCCAGAAAGCTGTTGGGCCGTTTGGCCTCGTTGAGCTTTTTGAAGGTGCCCGCATCAACCAGTTGCTGGCACAGACGCTGGTATTCCGCTTCGCTGCCATCGCACCAGTAAATGGTGTCGGGCTTGCACAGGGCCGCCATGTCCGCTACCCAGGCAATCAGCCGGGCGTTCTTGACGTAGCTTGGCGCATTGAGGCTCAGACCTTGCATCGCGGGGTGGTTCATCGAAAGACTCCAAAGTTTAAAAGCGTGATTTCGATAAATGTCGGATGCCAGTCAGCGCAGTCCGGCATGGGCTCTGGCATCGAGACATCTGTCGAAATGGCGCTGATTGCGCCCGGTGTCCAGTCGCGATGGGCCAGAAGCAGGGCAGAAACCGCCATCAAACAAATCCCTGTCGGCGGGCGGGGCTGCAGCTGGATGTGCTGCGGCTTAGCGCCAGAAAAAACAAGGGATGGATTGTTTTTTCGGCTTCCACGGGTCGGCCAGAAATCCCATTTTATGAAGATCGCTGTCGGTTACCGATGAGTTACAGGCAAATTTCATGCATAAAGTGCATAAGGTTATGCATAGCCAGCTCCGGGGTTCAGGCAGTCATGACATGTGGGTGGTGAATGCCGAAACAATGAGGTTTTCAGATGGCCGGTTACCGCCTCAGGCGGTGCATGCCATGCAGGTGCGGCAAAGCCAGGTCGGCTAAGTGCCGCCTACTGCTTGGCAAACGCCGCTACGTTGCCAGCCCCATTCGGCTGAGAGGTGGTCAGCTGGGTGTTGGTGACCGTGATGGACGCAATATAGCCCTGCAAAGCGGCGCCAACAAACCGGCCGTTGATGGAGCCGGTGGTGGTGCCGCTACATCCTGTCGTACAGGTGGTGCCTGCCAGTGTGTTGGGGCCGCCACCCATGGCCCACGTGGTGTTGGCCGGAACCGTGTAAACCGTTGGCGCCGTCTGCAGCGCATTGGTGCCGAAGCTGTAGGTCATCGCGGAGGCGCTTTTGATCTGTCGCGTGCCAAAGTTCATCAGCAGATTGCTGCCGCTGAAGCTGCCAACCCGGCCATAGTTGTCAGTGGGCGCAGTGCCGCCTACATAGTTGTACTGGGCAGTACCCGCACCGGGCAGCTGGATCTGTGGTGTGTCTCCCCACGCGTGGTGCGAGCCAAGGCGAGAGCTGTCACCGGACTGGGGTGCCTCATAAACCCAGTAAGCCCCAGCGGCGGGGCTGGCGCCCACGGTTTTGCCAACCGACCGAAGCGCGGCGGCCAAGGTGGCCGCATCGTTAAACAGGATGCCGCTAAGCTCTGTTATGTCACTGCGGAGTTCGGCCAAACTGAAGTTTCTCGCCCTGGCTTCGAGCACGCCAAGGCGCCGCTCCACATCGACCACAGTGATGAACCCGCTCCCCACGCTGCTCGCGCTCAGCACGGACGGCGAGTCACTGGCGGCGACGGATGTGATCGGAGCCACGAGCTGCGTGGTGGGGGCCTGCTGCACTGTCAGCTGGGGCGACGTCGAGGTCTGGGTGCCCGAGTTGCTTTCGGCCGCGGTCTCCCCACCTGCCGTCGTGCTGCCGGAGCCGGTTGCCGGCGCAGTCGTTGCGCGACGCCCGCGTGCGCCCGAGCTGCGGTCGTTCAATATGGCGGGTGGCGCGAGCAGGCGCACCGGCGCGGCGTCTGCGCTGGGCACATAAAAATAATCCTGTTGACCGAACTCGCGCTGGCCGCTGCTGTTGGAGACCGTGATGCGCCCATCCGTCACCCCGCCGAAAGTGCCGTTCGGCCCTGGCGTGCCGTCGGTATTGCGGCAGTCGTTGCTGCACGACACAACGGTGAAATGGGTGCCACGTATGCCTATGGTCGAAGTGGCGGTGCGGACCATGTAGTTTTTCTGGTTGGCTTTGCCGATCAGGCCGGTGATGGTGCGCATGCCGCCTTTGAGTAAACCCATGACAGATCGGTCCTGTTCGGCGTTTTTGTCAAAGCGATAGTCTTCGATCCGGAACTCGCTGTTGGCGCGAAGGGCGACCACTGACTCGTCAGTAAATCGCACCTGCAAGGCGCTGCGTTCTCCGACGGCAAGCACATCTCCGCTTTCCACAAGGGTACCCGCTCGCAATGGCAACGCCTGCCCTGCTCTCGACAAAGTGGCGTCTCCGGCCAGCGCCAAGACCCGACCCGCTGGCTCTGCCCGGGCAGCGCCCAGGCCAAGCAGCGTCAGCAAAGAAAGCATCAGCACGGTTTTCATGAGGTCTCCATTCATTTGAAGTCGTAGCGCAGCTTCAACGCCAATGATCGGCGGGTGTAGTCAAAAAACCCGATGCTGGACTGCTGCTCAACATGCTGGTACTCGCCGCGCAGGGACCAGTTTCGGTCGAAGGCGTAAGCGGCTGAAAGATCAAGCGCGTAATACTGGTCGTGCCGCGCCGGGATACCGACTGCAAAGTCACTGGCATAGCGGCTGCCCTGGTAACTCAAGCCGCTGCCGATCGTCCAGTCTGGCAAAGGTTGCGTCGTGACCCCAAGCCTGACACCCCAAAGATCGCGTGACAAGTCGGGCCTGTTTTTGCGGTTTCTTTCGCTGCCTGCATTCACACTGGTCGTAAAAACCGGGTTCCAGCGGTGCGCTAGCGTGTGTGTCCAGGCTACGGTCAAACTGGTCAGGCCGCTGTCTCGGATATCCGCGCCAGAGCTCACTGCTGAGGTCTTGTTGATGTCGAGAAAGCTGACGATGTTCTGGTAGGTTTGCCGCGAATGTTGCAGAGACAGCGCAAAGCGGTTGTACTGATCGTTCTGGTATTGCCACTCGCCGACCAGGGTATTGAGCGACAGGTACTTCTGGTTGTCCACTCCAAGCCTGAGCACATCGACGCCTAGTCGGTACAGGCTGCGGCCTTCGAGCATGGAAACGCCACCTTGCAGCCCAAACAGTTGCTGGTCGAGCACATCGTTTTGTTTGCGGCTGTGGGCGCGTGTCATCAGCAAGGCTCCGCCGTACAGTGAAAGGCCGGGCGCAAAGGGATATGCCCCCTGTACCCCAGCCAGCACGCTGTTGAACGAGTCGGCCTGGCGCTCGGACGACTGGCCAGGCGCCACAACAATCCCCAGCGGCAGGCCGGTCACCTGGCCACTGCGGATTCCGCTGTTGATGTTGGTGTCGTAACCGGCGCCCAGTTCCACAAAGGCACTGGACGTGGGTTTGTAACGTGATTCACGGGCGCGGATCGCGTCGAGAAACCGGTTGATGTTGTCCAGCTCCGCGCCCGAAGCCCCTGCGGTCAGGCTGGAAAACTCCTCGCGTGCGCGCTGATCTTCACCCAGAATGAAATAGCCGCGTGCCAGCTGGAATTGCGCCGACCGGTTCTCTGGAAACTGGAGCAAATAGCGCTCCAGCGCCAGAACCCCTTCGCCCGGCACCCCACCATTGAGTGCGGCGATCCCGAAATAAAAATCAAACAGGGGTGTGCCCAATGCATCCGGCGCGGCTTTTCCCACCTCATAGGCTTGCCGGTCCTTGCCCTGTTCCAGCAAGGCCTTGACCTCATCGGCGGGCGCAGCCGCCGCCAGCGTGCAGGCCAGCCACAGCAGTGAACCCCATCCGCCAGCTTTTAGCATCGTGAACCCCTTGCCTATCCAAAGATAGGTAAGGAAAAGCTTAGCACTCACGCCGATCTGTGTAACTAGATGAATCCGTCTTCAGCGCGGCAGAATCAGGAATTGTTGTTTGGCCGCTACGAGCCGCAAGTGCATGAGCATGTCAAGGCGCGTGAGGCCTGTCATCTAGAATTAGGAGTCGCGGGTCCGGTTGAGTCTGTCAGTCCTGCCCTGCCCACTTCCAAAGTTCCCATGTCCCTCGAACCGTCAGCCCCGCCGCAGCCCCGTCAGGCTTTGCCACAGGGGCTGGATGCGATTTTTGTCATCCACGCCACCCCTTATGTCGAAAGGCGGGCGTTTATTGAGGCGCAAATGCAGGCTCTGGGCCTGCCCTTTGAGTTTGTGCTTGATTTCGACATTCCCGCCATTCCCGAAGCCTTGCGGCAGCGCCTGTTCCGGGGAAACGGACTTTCACCCGCGCAGCAGTCGTGCGCCCTGAAACACTGGCAAGCCCATCAGTTGATGGTGCAAAGAAGCATCGCGCGCGCGCTGATTCTGGAAGACGACGTGATTCTTTCGAAGGCGTTTTTGCCGGCGCTCAGGGGCCTGATGCCTGAAGAGATGGCGCTGGGCGATCCGCACGTTACTTTTCTGGGCTGCGGCGGGCACTACTACGTACCGCATGAGCAGATCCGGCCGGGGCAATGGCTTTATCCGCGCAACCAGGGCAAGTTTGCGGACTCCTACATTCTCTCGCTGGCGACGGCAAAAAGGCGATTGGACTGGATAGACGCGCATGGCATCACGCTGCCGATTGACCACACCTTTGAACACATCGATCGCACCCTGGCTACACCGATGTTCTGGCTGGAGCCGCCTGTGGTGGAGCAGGGGAGCCACAACGGCATGTTTCCGTCGGCGCTGGACAAATCACATCCCCTGTGGTTTCAGGCGCTGCAGTTTCGCTGGAAAAAATTCTGGCGGCGGCGGCGGCATGATTAAGCCCATGAACCGGTTCACAGGTTTTCAGGGTCGCAGGTGACGCTCACCACTCACGAGCCCTTGACGACGCCGTCTGCATTGCTTCGTTGGACGCAGCATGCAGCGATATTCGCCGTTTGCGCCAATCTTTTCTCCACCGCGTTGGCAAACCTTGGTTTTCTTGCCTTTGTCGTGCTCTTTGTTTGCCTTCTCGCCCCGGGGCAGCGACGCCATCTGGACACCAGGAACTTCCCGGTCGCGGTCGCGGTGGCGTTGTGCCTGTATATCGGCTGGCAAATCGTCGGGTTGAGCTACACCGATGCACCTATGTCGCACGCCTTGAAGAATATCTTCAGTGAGCGCAAGATGGCCTACATCCTGCCGCTTGCTCTGATCTTTTCAGACGCCGAGCCAAAACGGCGGTTTTTGATGGCGTTTCTGGCGGTGTCTGCTTTGGCG
>JBKJIV010000066.1:0-3610 GCA_046598365.1 Polaromonas sp.
GTTGTTGATCTTGTGTGCGCCGGTGTGGTTGAGGTCTTCACGCTTGAGGTAAATTTGCGCGCCACCTTGCTCGCGGCTGGTGCGTGCGGCATGGTAGATGGGGGAGGGCCGGCCGACGAAGTGTTTGAGCTCGTACCGGAATTCTGCGAGGAACTCAGGGTCGTGCTGGTACTGGGCGTAAGCGGCCTTCAGTTCGTTGATCGCGTGGGTTAACGTCTCTGAAACAAAACTGCCGCCGTAAATTCCGAAATGGCCTGAAATGTCAGGTTGCTGGTACTCGTACATGATGCTGTGGATTCTTTGCAAAGTGCTCGTCGGCAGCACGAACGGCCGCAACGAATTGATTGATCTTGTCGGCGCTCTTGATTCCCCTGGAAATCTCAACGCCGGAGCTCACATCAACGGCCAGCGTTTTACAACGCGGCCTGACTTGCAAAATGCCATCGGTCACATTTGCAGGTGTGAGTCCACCAGACAAAACGAGGTGAGCGTTGACGCTTGGAGGAAGAAGTGACCAATTGAATGTTTTCCCGCCTCCGCCATAACCCTCGACATGAGCGTCGAGCAGGATGGCTTGGGCAGCTTTGAAGTCTTGGGCGTATTTTACGAGATCGAAAGGGGGCTGGCCATTTAGAGGTGAATCGTCCAGTGGGATGCGGGCGGCGCGCATGAAAGGCCTGCCACTTTGCAGGCAGGTGTCTAGCGTTTCGTCGCCATGGAATTGGAGCATAGCCGTTGGTATGCGGGTGCAGGCAGCTATTATTTTAGGAGCAAACTCATTGACAAAGAGGAGAACGGGCGTGACGAAGGGCGGAAGCCGGTTGGCTAGCTCAGCCGCGCGGTCGACGCTGACGTAGCGCGGGCTGGCTTGGTACATGACAAATCCCACCGCATCGGCGCCTGCAGCGACGGCCGCGTCTACATCTTCCTCACGGGTGAGGCCGCAGATTTTGATGCGAGTTCTGAGCATGGTCATGGCAACCAATCATAGGCCGATGTGCGGTCCGGGAGGTCGTAGTGGCTTTCATAACGCGGGCCCAGAAAATACAGACCATCGGGCGAAAACGTCGGCGCTGCGGCATCGCGGTTGCGCGCAGCAACGACCTCGGCGACCCAGGCTGGCGATTGTGTGCCTTGACCCACCGCCACCAGGCAACCCGTGATGTTGCGGATCATGTGGTGCAGAAAGGCATTGGCTTCGAACTCGAAGCGCCAATACGGACCCTGCCTGGACACATCAATGCGTGCGATATTTTTGACAGGCGACTTGGCCTGACATTGGGCCGCCCGGAAGGAGCTGAAGTCATGCTCTCCCACCAAATGCACAATCGCTGCGCGAAGCGCGGCTTCGTCCATATCCCGGTAGACCCATCCAACGCGTCCGGCTTCGACGCTGGGCCGAACGGGCGACTCCAGCAGCACATAGGCGTAACGCCGGCTGACCGCGCTGCCACGGCAGTGAAATTCGTCGGGTACTTCCCGGGCCCACTGAACGGCAATGTCGCGTGGCAAAAAGGCGTTGACGCCGCGCACCCACGAGGGCAGCTCGCGCCGCAGGTGGGTGTCGAAGTGAACCACCTGCATCAGCGCGTGGACCCCGGCATCGGTACGCCCGGCGCACAGGGTTCGGATGGGCGTCGCGGCAAATTTGCCCAGCGCTTTTTCCAGTTGGTCCTGTATGGTGTTGCCGGAAAGCTGGCTTTGCCAGCCTTCGTAGCCGGTGCCGCTGTAACTTAGCCCCAGAGCGATCCTCACGGTTGGCTCCGGGGGAGAAAAAGCGGTTTCAGGCCAGTATCAAAGAGCGTTGACGAAAGCCTGGGCTTTGCCTTTGAGTGCGCCACTTGACTCAGCCAGGACTTCTTCGGCCAGGGATCGTGCGCCTTCAACGTCGCCAATGGCGCGAAATTCTTCAGCGAGCGCAAATTTGGTTTCCAGTGGATCTTCCGCGTCCAGAGACGCTGATGAGGAGTCCAACGACCCGAAAGCGGACAGAGGCTGAGCCGCTGTTGTGATGTTCTGGCTTTCGGTTGTCTGGCTGTCCAGGTCAAGCGACAAGGCGCCCAGATCAAATTCAAGCATGCCGGCGCCGGTGTTCAACGCACTGGCCTCGGTCGTGATCACCGAGTCTGACGCTTCGGTTGTGGGGACTGGATCGAGTGTGAAGTTCAGACCGCCTGCAAGCGACGGATCGGGCTCCATGACCGGCGCCGGCGATGGCGCGGGAATGGGTGGCGCAGTAACCTGGGTTGGCATGGCCAGTGTTGCCGAGCTGAAGTCCATGCTGTTGCCTGCTGCTGCAGGCGTAGCGACCGATTGCATGGAGACGGTAGGTTCGACATACGCGGCGGCCACCGGCGCGGGCGCCGGCGCTGCAGGTTCGTCGTCCAGCGAAAAATCCAGATCAAGGTCAAAGTCGACGGCGGGCGCGGGCGCAGGCTGGGCTGCTTGTGCCATGGTCTGCAATGCATAGCCCGCTGCGGCTGCACTGGCAGCCCCCGCTGCGACAGACGAGGTGGGCTGGCCACCTGGCTGGTACATTGGATTGCCGGGGTCCAGATCACGGCCCATCTCGGCCATATGAGCCCATTCCACGCCTTGGCCTTTGGTCAAAGCAAAAGCCTCCACCGCGACCACTTCAAATGCTTTGACATCACGCCGCTTGGCGTAAATTTCCATCAATTTGCCATGGATGGCAACGCGGGTCGGGCTGACTCGTATCGCTTCCTTGAGAATTTCCTCGGCCTGCAGGTCGCGCCCATAAGCCAGATAAACATCGGCTTCGGCCACGGGGTCCACATCGCCAGCGGCATCGAGCTGACTGGGGGAGTAGACCATCGACGAGCCGGTGATGTTGGACTCGGCTGTATCAATGCGCTGGCCGCCGCTGGCTCCAAAAAAGGAGTCAGGCTGCAAACGGCTTTCAAGGAAGGAGCTGTCGACGGCCACCGCATTTTTGCGGCGACGGGCGCCGTAGACACCGAAGCCAACCAATAGCGCGAGAATGGCCGCGATAGCGGCAAGCATGATTGGGTTGCTCAGGAGCTCATCAAACAGGCTCGGCTCGGCTGGAATCACCGTGACCACCGCTGGCGTGACGACGACACCCGGAGCGGCAGCTGAGGCCGGTGCGGTGGCTGCCTTGGCTACAGGGGCCACAACAGGACTGCTTGCCGCCGTTATAGGTGCGGCGGCCGTGACACTGGCTGCCGGACTGCTAGCTGGGTTGAGCGCCGCGCCAGGAGTCGAGGCGGCGGGCACAGAGGCCGGTGCGCCAGCCAGCGCACCCGGCGTGGCAACGGCTAAACCGGGAACGGGTGGTACGGATGCCGGTGCGGGAGAGGACGTTGTTGCAGGGGCCGCCGGTGCGGGCGTCGCGGGAGGCTTTGCGGGTGCTGCCGTTGCTGCCGGTGCCGCGGGTACCGCTGGCGGCGTAGTCGCGGATAATTTGTTGAGATCGGCGATGTTTTTTCTCAACTCGGCCACGCGCTCTGCGGACTCCTTGGTCTGGCGTTCGAGCGCAATTTTTTCCTCCGCTGCCTTGCTTTGAACTGCCCCTTTGGACAAAGTCAGCTTGTCGGGTGTTGCGGCCGCAGGTGCCTTGTCATCCACT
>JBKJIV010000148.1:0-4766 GCA_046598365.1 Polaromonas sp.
TTTTTCAATCTCGTCCAGTGTGTTCATGATGCCGCGAAAATAACCGAGGTTGACCACTTCACGCAAGGCGTCAAGCTGGGGTGCCGCAGGGAACACGCGCGGCAACGCCAGCCCAACGGGTGCGGCGGCGGGCGGCACAGCCGCCTCAAGCCAAACCAGAGACAAGCGGCGCTCCAGCCAGTCCAGCAGTTCACTGTGGCGCACTGGCTTGAGGATGAAGTCCTCAAGCAAAATGCCCACATCGTTGTCGAGGCCCTTGTCAAAGGCATTGGCCGAAACAATGGCAATGTTGCATTCGGTATGGCCCAAGGCGCGCAGACGGCGTATGGTTTCCCAGCCGTCGATTCCCGGCATGGCCAAGTCCATCAGAATCACTTCGGGCTGGTAACCGGTCGTCAACAAATCCAGGCAGTCATGACCGCTGGCTGCGGTTCTTATTTCAAAACCCAGCGGCTGCAAAACATTAACCAGCAACTCGCGGTCGGCTTCCTCGTTATCTACCACCAGAATGCGTCTGCGCGGTCCGGCGTAACCGTGCCGGGCTTTGTGAACCCGCGATGCCGCCACCGGATAGGGCATCCCCGGCACGATCCGCACCTCTGGCAAAAACAGCTTGACCCGAAAAACAGAGCCAACCTCAGGCGTGCTGTTCACGGTCAATTCACCACCCATCAGGTCGGTCAGCATCTTCGCTATCGTCAGGCCCAAACCGGCGCCGGGCGCGGCAGGACCGGGTGTAGCGGCGCGGGTAAAGGGTTCAAAAATGCGTTCAATCTCCTGCGTAGACAAACCCGGCCCGGTATCTTCAATCTCTATGCTGGCCATTTCGCGTGCGTACTTCAGGCGCAGGTTGATGCCGCCAGCGGACGTGAACTTGATGGCGTTGCCCAGCAGGTTGATCAGGATCTGCCGCACACGCTTTTCATCAGCGCGCACCACCACGGGCATGACGCCATCAGACTCAAACTTGAACGCCAGCCCCTTGGCCTGCGCTTCCAACTCGAACATGCCCACGATCTCCTGCAAAAAGTCTGCAAAATGCATGGGCTTGACGTTGAGCGTCAACTTGCCGCTTTCAATGCGCGCGATGTCCAGCGTGCCTTCAATCAGCGTAAGCAAATGCTCGCCGCCGCGCTTGATAACGCCGACGGCCTGCTGGCGATGCGCAGGAATGGACGTGTCTTCGCCCATTAACTGCGCGTAACCCAGAATGCTGTTGAGCGGCGTGCGCAGCTCGTGGCTTATGGCGCTGATATAGCGGCTCTTGGCCTGGTTGGCCAAATCGGCCACGCGTTTGGCCAGTTGCAGCGCCTCGTCGGTCTGGCGGTGGGATTCGATTTCTTTCATGAGCAAATGCGTTTGCCGGTTGGATTCTTCCTGTGCCACCTGCCGGCTCTTGTGGGCAAGCACCAGCCACCAGGCCACCATGCCGGCAATCACCAGCAAGGCCATATAAGCCTTGAGAAAACCCGAGCGCAGCGCCGCTTCTGATGCCGCCTGCAGATCAAGCAAAGCCCGCATTTCCTGGTGATACAGCAGGCCAAAAACGCTGGCCAGCAGCGGCACGATGACCAGCATCAGCAACAGAAAGTGCCCGAGCCCGGTGTCCAGATACGGCCAGATGCGGCGCGGCAACAACCAGCGCAGGGCAGCAGACCATTGGGCCGACAGGCTGGCCTGCGGTTTGCACATGTCACCGCAGCGCGCGTCAAGCGTGCAGCACAGCGAGCAGATGGGCCCTTGGTAGGCCGGGCAATGCGCCATGTCCGGACCTTCGTATTCACGCTCACAGATCACGCAGCGCTTCAGAACATAAGGTTTGTAGTTTCCCAGCGCATCCGTTTCGGGTGCTTCGCCCTGCCGCGCGATGTAGTACCGCCCCTTCGTCGCCCAGGCAATCAGCGGCGACGCGATAAACGCGGTACCCATCGCAATCACCGCCGAAAACGCCTGTGCCGTGCGGCCAAAAAATCCCAGGTGCGCGCTGACCGACAGCAAAGAAGCCAGCGCCATCGCACCCACGCCAACGGGGTTGATGTCGTAAAGATGCGCACGCTTAAATTCAATGCCCTTGGGTGACAGCCCGAGCGGCTTGTTGATGACCAGATCTGCCACGACCGCCATCATCCAGGCGATGGCGATGTTGGAATAGAGGCCCAACACATCACCCAACGCCTGGAAAACGTTCATCTCCATCAGCATGAAGGCGATCAGTGTGTTGAACACCACCCACACCACCCGCCCCGGGTGGCTGTGCGTCAGGCGCGAGAAAAAGTTGGACCAGGCCAGCGAGCCGGCGTAGGCATTGGTGACATTGATTTTGAGCTGCGACACCACCACAAACACGGCCGTCGCAGCGACCGCCCACCCGTAATGCGGGAACACGTACTCATAGGCCGCAAGGTACATCTGGTTCGGATCCACCGCGCGGTCCAGCGGCACCATATGCGTGATCGCGAGGTAAGCCAAAAATGCGCCACCCAACATTTTGAGGACACCCAGCAAGACCCAACCCGGACCACCGGCCAACACCCCCAGCCACCAGCGTCGGCGGTTGGCGGCTGTCTGTACAGGCATAAAGCGCAAATAGTCTGCCTGCTCCCCCATTTGGGTAATCAAGGCAATACCAACCGTCAAAGCAGCACCAAACAAGTGCAAATCAAATCCTGATCCACCTGCTTTCTCACCTTTGTAGTGCGTTATTCCCGTAAACGCACCGGGATCGCGCACAAGTACATAGACAAAAGGAACGATCAGCATGATCAACCACAGCGGTTGAGTCCAGACCTGCAGCCGGCTGATGGCGGAGACGCCATGGGTGACGAGCGGGACGACCACCAGCGCGCAAATCAGATAACCCCAACTGGGCGGGATGCCTAGCGCCAGCTCCAGCGCATAAGCCATCACGGCGGCCTCCAGCGCAAAAAAGATGAAGGTAAATGAAGCGTAGATCAGCGACGTCAGGGTGGAGCCGATGTAACCAAAACCGGCACCACGCGTCAGCAAGTCCATGTCCACGCCGTAACGTGCGGCGTAAATGCTGATGGGCAGACCGGCCATGAAAATGATCAGGCCGGTGACCACAATGGCCCAGAAAGCATTGGTAAAACCGTATTGCACCAGCAAGGTTGCGCCCACGGCTTCCAGAATGAGGAAAGACGCGGCGCCAAACGCGGTGTTCGCTACGCGCCACTCGGACCACTTGCGAAATCGCTGGGGCGTGAAACGCAGCGCGTAGTCTTCCATGGTCTCACTGGCCACCCAGCTGTTGTAGTCGCGCCGGACCTTGATGACGCGTTGAACCGGCGCTTCGACCTGGGCCACCGTCGCGGGCGCCCACGGAGGCGCCGTCTGCTGCGGTGCAAGAGGGGGGGCGGCGGCGTCCATGGTTGAAGTGTCAATACGTCATAAGAGGTAGGCAGCCTCAAGTGCAGATTCCATGCCACAGGCGTCCACGAGGCCTCTGGTTGCGGCGATTCTTGTGGCACCATTGTTGCTGCCCGACCCGGAGAGACCATGGAACTGACCCCCCGAGAAAAAGACAAGCTGCTAATTTTTACGGCCGCGCTGCTGGCCGAACGGCGTCAGGCCAGGGGCCTGAAGC
Source organism: Polaromonas sp. (assembly GCA_046598365.1). GTDB lineage: Bacteria > Pseudomonadota > Gammaproteobacteria > Burkholderiales > Burkholderiaceae_C > Polaromonas. The sequence goes on from JBKJIV010000148.1 coordinate 3,605, forward strand.
TGAACTACCCGGAAGCCGTCGCCCTGATCAGTGCCGCCGTGATGGAGGGTGCCCGCGACGGCAAAACCGTAGCCCAACTGATGAGCGAAGGCCGGACCATTTTGACGCGCGCCGACGTGATGGACGGCATCGCCGAACTGATCCCCGACATTCAGGTCGAGGCCACCTTTCCCGACGGAACCAAACTGGTTACCGTGCACCAGCCGATTGTTTGATCCAACTCTTTCACAAGCTGCACCATGAAACTCACGCTCACTCCTAAATCAATCGCGACTTATGCAATCACCGCCTGTGCGGGCACCGCTTTTGGTCATGAAGGCCACCTGATGGCGGGAACGCACTGGCACGCCACCGACGCTTGGGGCTTTGTGGCGCTGGGCGCCATGGTGGCACTTGCGATATGGCTCTCCAACAAAGACAAGTGAGATGACGATGATTCCAGGCGAACTCATAACCGACGGCCCCGACCATGCGCTCAACGCCGGGCGACGGACACTGACGGTGGTCGTGCAAAACACGGCCGACCGGCCTATCCAGGTCGGTTCGCACTACCACTTCGCAGAGACCAACGGCGCACTGGACTTTGACCGCACGGCAGCGCGCGGCATGCGGCTGAACATCGCCTCCGGCACCGCCGTGCGTTTCGAACCCGGTCAGCAACGTACCGTGGAACTGGTGGACTATGCCGGCGAACGCAATGTGTTCGGCTTTCGCGGCCTGGTGCAGGGAGCTATTTGATGGCCACCATCGGACGACAAGCCTACGCAGAAATGTTCGGCCCCACAACCGGCGACCGCATCCGCCTGTCAGACACCGACCTGGTGATTGAGGTCGAAGCCGACTACACCCTGCGCGCCGGCAGTTATGGTGAAGAGGTCAAATTCGGCGGTGGCAAGACGATTCGCGATGGCATGGCGCAGTCGCAAAAAACCCGCGCAGAAGGCGCGATGGATTGCGTGATGACCAACGCATTGATCATCGACCACTGGGGCATCGTCAAAGCCGACATCGGACTGAAGGGCGGGCGCATCGCAGCCATCGGCAAGGCCGGCAACCCCGACACCCAACCGGGCGTGGACATGATCATCGGTCCCGGTACCGAGATCATCAGTTGTGAAGGCAACATCGTCACAGCGGGCGGCATTGACTGCCACATCCACTT
>JBKJIV010000058.1:0-5471 GCA_046598365.1 Polaromonas sp.
GATTCTCAGAGCGGCGCAGGAGATGGATGCCCCCGAATTCATCGTCGCCACCGACAACGGCATGATGCACAAGCTGCGCACACTGAACCCCGGCAAGGTGTTTATCGAAGCGCCGACCGCTGGCGAAAGTGCCACCTGCAAAAGCTGCGCACATTGCCCCTGGATGGCGATGAACGGGCTGGCCGGGCTGGCGCATGCTTTGCAAACCATGGGGCCAGAGGTGCAGGTCGATCCGGTGCTGGGGTTGCGGGCGCGGTTGCCGATTGACCGGATGCTGGCGTTTACAGCGGCTTTGAAGGCTGGGCAGGATGTTGGGGGCTTGATTCCTAAAATTGGGGCGGCTTAGGACTTGTCATCCCGGACTTGATCCGGAATCCATGTTCGCTTCCAAATTCCGTTCGAGCTGAGCCTGTCGAAGCAGGTGCAAGCTTGCCACGTCTGTGGGGCCTTCATACAAGCCGGGGCGAAATCCGGCCAGCAGGCAACCCGGCAAAGTCTGAAAAAAGAAACGATCAGGAAGCCCGACGTTCAGGCGGCACCAACACGGTAGGCACAGCCACCACATCCGTCTGCGGATAATCCCGGCTGAAATGCAAGCCGCGGCTTTCATGGCGGGAATGCGCTGAACGGACAATCAACTCCGCCACCTGCACCAGGTTGCGCAGCTCCAGCAGGTCGCGCGTGACGTGAAAGTTGGCGTAAAACTCCTGAATTTCGCTCTGCAGCAGCTCGATACGGTGCGCCGCCCGTTCCAGCCGCTTGTTGGTGCGGACTATGCCCACGTAGTTCCACATCAGTCGCCGCAACTCGTCCCAGTTGTGGGAGATCACCACCTGCTCATCAGCGTCCGTTACCTGACTGTCGTCCCACGGTTTCAATCGGATTTGCTCATCATTTTGACCGTTTGCCTTTTGAAGACGGGCAGAAATTGCTGCTGATTTAATAGCGTCTGCAGCCTCTTGCGCGAACACCACGCATTCAACCAGCGAGTTGCTCGCCAGCCGGTTGGCGCCGTGCAGGCCGGTATAGGCTGTTTCACCGGCCGCGTACAGGTTGGCAATGTCGGTGCGGCCGGCCAGATCGGTCAGCACGCCGCCGCAAGTGTAGTGGGCGGCCGGCACCACAGGGATGGGCGTGCGTGCGATGTCAATGCCCAGAGACAAGCAGCGCGCATGGATGGTCGGGAAGTGCTCGCGCACAAAGGCCTCGCCCTTGTGCGAAATGTCCAGATAAACGCAGTCCACGCCGTGTTTTTTCATTTCAAAGTCAATGGCGCGGGCCACCACGTCTCGCGGTGCGAGCTCGGCGCGTTCATCGTGCTCGGGCATGAAGCGGGTACCCCCTGCGGACTCGGGCATGCGCAAGATTCCACCTTCACCGCGCACCGCTTCGCTGATGAGGAAAGACTTGGCCTCGGGGTGGTATAGGCAGGTGGGATGGAACTGGATGAATTCCATGTTGCCAATGCGGCAACCAGCGCGCCAGGCAGCAGCAATGCCGTCACCGGTGGCGGTGTCGGGGTTGCTGGTGTACAGGTAAACCTTGCCTGCACCTCCGGTTGCCAGCAGGGTGTGCCTGGCTGCAAAAGTGTGGACTGTGCTGGCGCCCGCACGGTCGTCCAGCGCGTACAGCCCGACGCAACTGGCTTTGCCTGTGGCTGCATCGTTCTGAACAATCAGGTCGACCAGAGTGGTGTGTTCAAAAACGTCAATCGCTGGATGGGCCAATACGGCGGCGATGAGCGCTTTCTGTACGACGGCGCCGGTTGCATCGGTCGCATGCACGATGCGCCGGTGGCTGTGGCCACCTTCACGTGTCAGGTGCAGCGCGGGCAGGGCGCCGGCCTCCTGCGTGAAAGCCACGCCCTGCGTTTGCAGCCAGGCGATGGCGGCGGGCGCTCCCTCCACCACTTGAGCGGTGGCCGCATCGTCGGACAGCCAGCCACCGGCAACCTGGGTGTCGTGAATGTGCGACTCGAAACTGTCACCTTTTTCGCCCTCCTCCAGCACGGCAGCAATACCACCCTGGGCCCAGCCGCTGGAGCCGTCGGCCATGGAGCGCTTGGTTAAAACGGCGATGCGAAAGGGTTGACCGTCAACGCCGTCTACCGGGTTTTCCAACAGCTTGAGTGCGGTACTCAAGCCGGCAAGGCCACTGCCAACGATGACCGCGTCGTACGCGTAGACGCTTTGGGGAGTTGGTGCTGCGAAGGCCATCAGGTTGATGTGTACGCCAAGCGTACGTAAATCGGCGCGTAGGCCTCGGCTTGTGTAACGTCTATCAGGCCTTCCTTGGACAATTCAAGCAGGGCGATAAATGTGACCACCAGCACCGGCATGCCGCGGCTGGGGTCAAACAGGTTTTCAAACTCGACAAACTTCTGGCCCTGAAGCTTGCGCAGCACGATGCTCATGTGCTCGCGCACCGAAAGCTCTTCACGGGAGATGACATGGTGCTGCACCAGCTTGGCGCGTTTGACAATGTCGCGCCACGCGTCTTGCAAATCGACGACGTTGACATCGGGAAAACGCGGCTGCAGCGCTTGTTCAACATACACCTGAGCCCGCAGAAAATCGCGGCCAAACTGGGGTATTTCATTGAGCTTGTGCGCAGCCAGCTTGATCTGCTCGTACTCCAGCAGGCGTCGTACCAACTCGGCGCGCGGGTCTTCGGGCTCCTGGCCTTCAGCCACTTTTTTCGGCGGCAGCAGCATGCGCGACTTGATTTCGATCAGCATCGCGGCCATCAGCAGGTACTCAGCCGCGAGTTCCAGATTGGTCGCGCGGATTTCATCGACATACACCAGGTACTGACGGGTAACCGCCGCCATGGGGATATCGAGAATGTTGAAATTTTGCTTGCGGATCAGGTAAAGCAGCAAGTCCAGCGGGCCTTCAAAAGCCTCCAGAAACACCTGCAGCGCGTCCGGCGGGATGTACAAATCCTGAGGCATCGCAAACAGCGGCTCGCCGTACAGGCGCGCCAGCGCCACCTGGTCAATCACCCCCGGCATGCCCGGCAGAGCCAGCACGTCAGCGGACGGCCCGGGTTCGGACGTGGAAGGGGGCAACTCGGTGATCGGAGACATCGGGATTGGAAGGTTGCTATGGAATCAATAGCTGATGGCTTGCGTTACCAAAAGGCAAAGAGCCGGTTTCGTGACAAAAAACGGGCTATTTGCTGTTGGGGTGGCCACTGGTGCCGTAGACATAGGGAGCCTGCGCCACGCTCGCATCCTGATAGTCAGCCTGCTCAGTGAGGTCCAGCTTTTTATCCCACAAAAGTGCACGCCCCTGCCGTTGCTCGGCCTCCAGCGTTGGTTTTTTCGCTTTGAGTTCCTCAATGAACTGGGTCACTTCGGAGGTGTAATGCGGTCTGGCGAAAATGGACATGGGGTGGGGCTGCCTGAAAGCTTGAATAAGCCGATTTTAGAGCTCTTCTATGTTGGCCAGAAAACCCGAGCGTTCCATCTCCCGGCGCGGCTGGGCGTTCAGGCCCGAGATCACCAACCTACCCCCGCGCAACACAATGGCCTTGTGCAGCTGAACCAGCACATCCAGACCGGACGCGTCCAGCGATTGCAGGGACTGGGCATCCAGCCGGACCAACAAGCCCTGCGGAGCATTTTCCACCGCTGAGAGTACGGGATCGATCTTGGCCACCGCGCCGAAAAACAACGAGCCGTAGAGCTGGAAATTGACCGACACGTCGGTGTGGTCGGTTTCAACCACCTGAAACAGCGAACTCATGCGCCGCACAAACAGCACGCAAGCCAGCAGCAGGCCCACCTGCAACGCAACCGTCAGATCAAGCACCACTGTCAACAAGAAAGTTCCCAGCATCAGCAACGCATGATGGTTGCTGTGCTGGCGCAGGCGCACAAACTCGTGCCACTCCCCCATGTTCCATGCGACATAGACAAGAATGCCGGCCAGTACGGCCAGCGGCACATGCACGGCAAGAGGCGCTGCAATCAATACAACCGCCACGAGCACCACGCAGTGCACCAGGCCTGAGACTGGAGACGTAGCGCCCGAGCGCACATTGGTCACCGTGCGGGCAATGGTGCCGGTGGCCGGCATGCCGCCAAAAAATGGCACGATGAAATTGGCCACACCCTGGGCCATCAATTCCTGATTAGGGTCGTGCCTGGGCAGCCCGGACAGTTGGTCGGCAATGCGTGCGCACAGCAGCGACTCCACGGCGCCCAGCATGGCAATAGTCAAGGTGGGCGCAAACAGCAGGCGCACCGTGTCCCATGAAAAGTCTGGCAGCGCAAATGAGGGCAGCGCCTGCGGAATGCCGCCAAAACGCGTGCCGATGGTCTCCACTGGTAAATGGAGGTAATAAGCAAAAGCCGTCAGCGTGACCAGGGCTACGATGGGCCCCGGCATGCGGGACGCGACGCGCGTGGCGCGCAACATTTGCACCGCTTCTACGGCCTGGACCATCTTGACCAGGCGTGGGGCAAAGCCGCCGGCGGACCGGGAGCGGCTGACAAACAGCTTTGGCCATATAACCAGCCCGAGGAAGCACGCCAACCCAAGGCCCAGCGCGTAGGGGTTGAACGAGTCCAGGTTGTTGCCGATGGCTTTGATCTGCGAGAAAAAGTCGGCGGGCATTTTCGCGATCTGCAAACCCAGCAAATCCTTGACCTGGGATAAGGCGATCAGCACCGCAATGCCATTGGTAAAACCCACCACAATGCTGACCGGCACATAACGCACCAGTGTGCCCAACTTGAACAGACCCAGCAGGAAAAGCAGTACCCCGGCGCAGGCGGTGGAGATCAACAAATTGGCCACTCCATAACGCTCAACAATGCCGTAGACGATGACAATGAAAGCGCCTGCCGGACCTGCAATCTGTATAGCCGAACCGCCCAGCAGAGACACAAGCCCCCCGGCGATGATGGCAGTCCAGATGCCGGCCTGTGGGCTCAGGCCGGAAGCGATGGCAAAAGCCATGGCCAAGGGCAAGGCAACGATGCCCACCGTCAGGCCGGCGCCCACATCTTTGCCAAAGCGGGCCCGGTTGTAGTCGGCCAGGGCGGCGAGAATTCGGGGGCGAAAGGGGGCGAGGTAAGCGGGCAGATGTTTCATGAGGCGCTTACCTTGCTTACGTCACTTGCTCGGTTAGCGGACGCGCATGCCGGGCATTGCACCGGAAGTAGGTTCCAGCACGTGGATACCGGGTTGTTGTTTGTCATCGGCATGGCTTGCAGCAAGTACCATGCCTTCGCTGACGCCAAACTTCATCTTGCGCGGCGCCAGGTTGGCCACCATGACGGTGTGTTTGCCGATCAGGTCTGCGGGTTTGTAGGCGGAGGCAATGCCACTGAAGACGTTGCGCGTCTTTCCCTCGCCCACGTCCAGCGTCAGACGCAGCAGCTTGGTAGAGCCCTCGACGGCTTCACAGTTGACGATGAGCGCGATGCGCAGATCGATTTTGGCGAAGTCGTCGATGGTGAT
>JBKJIV010000081.1:0-2924 GCA_046598365.1 Polaromonas sp.
ATCGGTCACCGGTTCGGTGGCCAGCGCCAGCGGGTGATGCGGCGCCACCGCGTAAATGAAGTGGATATTGCCCAGTGGTTTGCTCTGCACCGATTTGTGCACACCGGGCTCAATCGCTACACCAATGGCCAAGTCGGCTTGGCCCGAGGTCAGCGCCTCCAGCGTGCCGGACAACGCCTCTTCGCGCAGCCTCAAGCGGGTGGGCGGATTTAGCGCGAAAAAGGCCTCACACAGTTCCATCACCGTGCTGCGCGAGATCACACTGTCCACCGCCAGCGTTAGCGAGGGCTCCCAGCCGGTGGCGACCCGCTTCACACGATTCGCCACCGCATCAAGTTCCAGCAGAAGGCGGCTGCCCTCGCGCAGCAGCTCTTTGCCGGCTTCGGTCAGTCGTGCTTGCCTTGAAGAGCGGTCAAACAGCAGCACGTCCAGCGCGTCTTCAAGTTGTCGTACCCGATAGGTCAGCGCACTGGGCACCACCCCCAGTTCACGCGCCGCGGCGGCCAGGCTGCCGGTTCGGTGGACGCTTTCCACCAAGTTCAGGGCTTCGGGTGTCAAAACGTTGCGCATGGGATCCCCGGTCATTCAAATTATTTGAATGATGACATCAAACAACAACAATTATCAAGTGATGCGTGAGCCGTACATTCCTTTCATCGACTACTTTTTTTGAAAGGGCTGCCATATGTTGACGCTAAGAACCTCCGCTGAGCGCGGTTATGCCGATCACGGTTGGCTCAAGTCTTATCACTCTTTTTCATTTGCTGGCTATTACGACCCCGCTCACATGGGCTTTGGCAACTTGCGGGTCATCAATGAGGACCGCATCGCGCCCGGTACCGGTTTTGGCACCCATGGCCACAAAGACATGGAAATCATCAGCTACGTGATGAGTGGCGCCATCGGGCACAAGGACAGCTTAGGCAACGGTGCCTCCATCCCACCCGGTGATGTGCAGCGCATGAGTGCGGGCAGTGGTATCCAGCACAGCGAGTTCAACCATGCCAAAGATGCGACAACCCATTTTTTGCAAATATGGATTGAGCCCAATGTCAAAGGCATCCCTCCCGGCTATGAGCAAAAGACTTTTCCAGAGAGTGAAAAACGTGGTGTGCTCAGGCTGGTAGCGTCGAACGACGGCGCTCACGGTTCGGTGACATTGCATGCTGATGCGAAGCTTTATGCGGGGCTGTTTGACGGTGGCGAAAGCGCCGAACTGGCGTTGTCCGCCGGGCGGAAAACCTATGTGCATGTCGTGCGTGGGGAACTGCAGGTCAACGGGCAGACTTTGCGCGCGGGTGATGCCGCGGGGCTGGAATCAGAAGATACTTTGCAGCTGGCTCACGGCAAAGATGCCGAGGTGTTGGTGTTTGATTTGGCGGCCTGATCGTTACCATGGCGCTTCACGTCGCTATTTTTGTTTTCGTTTTTCATTTTTTTACAAGGAGCTCTTCATGCTTAACTCACTTCAAAATCCGCTGTCCCTGGTCGGTCGCGTCCTTATTGCCCTGCTGTTCATTCCAGCCGGTTTCAGCAAAATCGCCGGGTTTGCCGGTGCTGTGGGCTACATCGCATCCAAAGGGGTGCCGTTGCCAGAGCTGTGCGCTGCCGCCGCCATTGCGGTCGAACTTGGTCTGGGTTTGCTGCTCCTGGTGGGGTTTCAGGCTCGTTGGGCGGCGCTCGGCATTGCCTTCTTCACGTTGGTGATTACCTTCATCTTCCACAACTACTGGGGTGTCCCAGCTGAGCAGGTGATGATGCAGAAACAGGCATTCTTCAAGAATATTGCTGTGGTCGGCGGCTTGCTGACCATCGCCGCGTGGGGTGCCGGACGGTGGAGCATTGACGGTCAGAGCAAAGGCTGATTGCGAGGCTTCGTGCCATTACCGCAGGCCGGCCGACGTGCCGGCTTTTTTTTAGACGACAGGACAAGGACAGACAATGAAGAACATCGTGGTTGTATTTCACTCCGGCTATGGACATACCCAGCGCATGGCGCAGGCCGTCGCTCAGGGCTCAGGTGGTGCTTTATTGGCGATTGACGCGGACGGCAACCTTCCCGAGGGAGGGTGGGAGACGCTGCATGCGGCGGACGCCATCATCATGGGTTCACCAACTTACATGGGCACAGTCAGCTGGCAGTTCAAGAAGTTCGCCGATGCTTCTTCCAAAGTCTGGTTCACACAGGGCTGGAAGGACAAGCTGTTCGCAGGCTTTACCAACAGCGCTTCGCTCAACGGTGACAAGGCATCTACCCTGAGTTATTTCGTGACCCTGGCCATGCAGCATTCAGGCGTGTGGGTTGGCCAGGGCATGATGCCAGCCAACACCAAAGCTGCGCAGCGCAACGACGTTAATTTTCTCGGTACTTACTCCGGCGCCATGGCACAGTCCCCGTCTGATGCGGGTGCTGCCGATATGCTGCCCGGGGATCTGGAGACTGCAAGCTTGTTTGGCAAGCGTGTGGCCGATGTGGCTGAAAAATTTCAGGCCTGACCACTTCCATCATGCCAGTCTCTCTCTCTTTAGCCGGGCACGACAAGGACCTGGGTGGTGGTTTTCGGGTGCGCCGTCTGCTCCCGGCCGTAGAGCGGCAATCGGTGGGTCCCTTTCTGTTTTTTGACCATTTCGGGCCCGTCGCCGTGACGCCCGGTAGTGCCCACGATGTTCGTCCGCATCCTCACATCGGACTGGCTACCGTGACCTACCTGTTCGACGGCGCGATCACGCACCGAGACAGCCTGGGCGTTGTACAACGCATCGCGCCCGGCGCCATCAATTGGATGACGGCGGGGCGCGGCATCGTCCACTCGGAGCGGGCGCCAGAAGACCTGAAGGCTGAGACTTATGTGAACCACGGCATTCAGTTGTGGGCCGCCTTGCCGCTTGAGCATGAAGAGGTGCAGCCAGCGTTTGAGCACACG
>JBKJIV010000069.1:0-6719 GCA_046598365.1 Polaromonas sp.
TGACGTGGGCAAGGAATCGAGCGCCGACAAGATAGCCCTTGAGGTAGGCGCTGCTGTGGCCTATATGCCCCAAGGTGAAGCCAATAACTTTGATGCAAGCGACCTAGCCCAGCGTGACGGTGGTGACGTACTGGGTGACCTGCTGCGCGCTGCTGGGGAACCTGCACCGCCGCCCCTGCCCTTGTCGGTAGCTTTCGCTGATGAATTGCCGGAAAGCTTCACGGCACCCGATGAACTTTTGGAAGGTGTTCTAACCGCTGGTGATGGCTCTGTCTGGTACGGCGACAGCAACAGCGGGAAAACTTTTCTCATGATTGATGTTGCCTGCGCTGTGGGGCGTGGCGTGCGTTGGATGGGCCGCAACACCGAGCCGGGCATGGTGGTGTATCTGGCCGCAGAAAGCCCCGCGTCTGTGCGTGGCCGCCTGCAAGCCTATCAAAAGCACCACGGGGTGAAGGTGCCCAACTTCGCCATTGTGCAAAGCCCGATAGACCTGTTTGATGGCGACGCCGACACGGACAAGGTGATTCAGGTGGTTCGCCAGTTGGAGAAGCAGCGAGGCCAAAAGGCACGGCTGATTATTGGTGACACCCTGGCCCGCCTGAGTGCTGGTGCGAACGAGAACGCTGGGCAGGACATGGGGCTGGTGGTGCGCCGCTTCGACCGCATCCGCACCGAAACCGGGGCGCACTTCGCGCTGATTCATCACAGCGGAAAGGCTGCTGCTGCCGGTGCCCGTGGCTGGAGTGGTGTACGTGCTGCCGTGGACACTGAAATCGAGGTGACGGACTCGCCCACGGGCCGCTGTCTCGAAGTCACCAAACAGCGCGACCTGAGCACCAAGGGCGACCGCATCGGGTTCAAGTTGGAAGGCGTAACGCTGGGGGTTACCAAGTGGGGAGCCGCTGCAACGTCCTGCGTGGTGGTGCCTGCCGATGCGCCAGAAAGGAAAACGGGTAAGCGCATGGGGGAGGTTGAAGGCGCTGTAGTGGAGTTCATGGCCGCGCATAAGGTGGGCATCCGCAAAGCTGATGTGGTGAAACACTTTGACGGGCGCTATGACCGGGCGAACATTTACCGGGCACTGAGAACGCTGGTGACCGCCTGCGCTATCCATGAGGCCGCTGGCATGGTGGTTATTGCAGGGGCTGCCAAATGAGCCAAGTAAAAGCCCCGCTTTCCCTATGTGTCGTTATGTGTCGTTTAGCCTTCGCGACACACGGCATTGTGGTGTGTCGTTTTGTGTCATCACCCTTTAGGGTGACACATGCGACACATGCCCGGCGAGGTGGCTGCCATGAATGATTTATTCGGACTGGAGCAACCCGAAAAACGCACCAACGACAGGCCCGAAGCCGCCGCGCTGGTGGAAGTCTTAAAGGCCGTTAGAGCGCATCCGCTGGTGTCATGGGCAGAACGTCAGAACAGCGGAGCCGCCCGCATAGGTGCCCGGTTCATTCGATTCGGCTGGCCGGGTTGCCCTGACATTTTGGGACAGCTACGCGATGGCCGGTTTTTAGGCGTGGAAGTGAAAGCCGCTAAAGGCCGGGCAAGTCCAGAGCAAAGCATTTTCATGGAGCGCATCCGTGGGGCTGGTGGTGTGGCATTCGTTGCCCGTGACTGCCGGGACGTGCTGCGCGAGTTAGAAAACAATCAAAGGAAATCAAACCATGCCGAAATCTGACCGCGTGAGAGTGGACTACATGCCCTGCCAAGCTGCGATAGAGGCCTTGCAAGCCGCGCAAGTGATGTTCCCCAAGGCCAGTACCCAAGCACTGATAGACCGGATGGTAATTACTGGCTTATCGGCGCTGGTGCATGGCAAGTGGCAACCGCCTAGCCTATGGGGAAAGCGTGACCGCTGGAAATTGCCCGATGACCTGCGCTGTGATGTTCCGGGTGGAAGCCTCTAAAGTACAGATAAGTACAGAACGAAATCCGGGAAGCGCACCTGTTAATACAGGGCAAAAACGGTACTCAATCCGGGAACGCTAAGGCTGCACTAAGGATATGAACGGCAAGGTTGGGGCAAGGGTTTGAACGGTAAGGACGCGGTAAGGGCTGCCGAATGTCGCAAGGGTTCTGGTACGGGCAACGGGTAGGTTAGGGGGAGGATTCGCTGCGCAATACGCGCGCGCGTGTGTATTGGCCCCGAAACCCAGCCTAACCCGCTGGGTTTTTTGTGGCTAGGATTTGCCGGGCGTTGCTAGACACTTTGACCGCTGGGCCTCAAAATCTGACAAAACGGGAGGGCAGCAAATGGGTATGGCAATTATTCATGTGGTCGGAGCGCTCGGGGCGAGCTTCGCATTTGGCATCCTGACGCTGGTCATCGGGGTATGGGAGCAAGAACGAGTTCAGAAGCGTCGCCTTCAGGACGCGTCCATTGCCTTGGGCGTATCTGTTGCTGCGATAGAGGGCGATGAGGAACTCGTACCAAGTCTGATTCAATACTCGTCAAAGCGTTACAGCAGCGAGTTATTGCGCAACAGGTTATCTGACCTTTGCGGACTACTGCGGACGGCATGGGGCTGGCTTAGCACCATCGTCCAAGTGGGTATCGTTGCTGGCGTCAGCTGGTCCATTTACACCGAGGGTGCGGCAAGTGCGGCGCTTATGTGGTCAGTTCTGGCAGCCTCCATTTTCTTCTGGCTCGCGAGTGTCGCCTTTTCCTTCTCATGTTTGCTGCTTACCGGTCGCTACCCCAGCGAGGCGAAGTTCGCCCGCAAGTCCATTGCATCAGTCATTGAGCAGCGAGGCGAATCGACAGCCAGCCCGCTGACTCCCGCGTGGAAGTCCTGATGGACACGATTCCGGTTCAATGGACCTGCTGGTGTGACGAAAGCCAGCATCCCCTCAATCGCGTTTGATGTAACTGCGACCCTGGGCATCCGGTCAGCCTTTGAGGCGAGGTTGTAAGTACAAAACGCTGTACCGATGGCTACGCTGTGGCTACACGGCGACAAAGAAAAAAGGCTCACTACTAAATTAATAGCAATGAACCCTTATATCTATTGGTGCCGGAGAGATGAATCGAACACCCGACCTTCTCATTACGAATGAGCTGCTCTACCGACTGAGCTACACCGGCGTTGTGTGTGGAAGTCAGCCTTCGATTATAGCTTGGCGTGGTAGCTGGTGACCCTCTCTACCTCGTTCTTCGAACCCAGAATCACGCTGACGCGCTCGTGTAATTTGCCGGGTTGGATGTCCAGAATGCGCTGTTTGCCGTTAGTGGCTGCACCGCCTGCCTGCTCTACCAGCCAGCTCATGGGGTTGGCTTCGTACATCAGGCGCAGCTTGCCGGCTTTTTCGGGTTCACGCTTGTCCCAGGGGTACATGAAGATGCCGCCGCGGCACAAGATGCGGTGCACGTCGGCCACCATGGCTGCAATCCAACGCATGTTGAAGTCTTTGCCGCGCGGGCCGTCTTTGCCTTGCAGGCATTCGTCGATGTAGCGTTTGACGGGCTCGTCCCAATGCCGCATGTTGCTCATGTTGATGGCGAACTCTTGCGTGTCCTCGGGGATCTGCACGTTCTCCTCGATCAACACAAATGAGCCCTGCTCGCGGTCCAGCGTGAACATGGCCACGCCGTCACCCACGGTGAGCACCAGCGTGGTTTGCGGGCCATAGATGCAGTAGCCGGCTGCCACCTGTTTGTTGCCGGACTGCAGAAAGTCGGCTTCGTCGACACCGCGGTCGTCTTCGGGCATTTTCAGCACGCTGAAGATGGTGCCTATGCTGACATTGATGTCGATGTTGCTCGAACCATCGAGCGGGTCAAACAGCAGCAGGTATTCGCCTTGGGGATAACGGTTGGGCACCACATAAATGTTGTCCATTTCCTCGGACGCCATGGCCGCCAGGTGACCACCCCATTCGTTGGCTTCAATCAGCACCTCGTTGGCGATGATGTCCAGTTTTTTCTGAACCTCACCCTGCACGTTTTCGCTGCCCGCTGTTCCCAGAATGCTGCTCTCGCCGCCGATCGCGCCCTTGTTGACGGCCTGGCTGATGCTTTTGCATGCGCGGGCCACCACTTCCAGCAGCAGGCGCAGTTGCGAAGGGATATGGCCCTCCATGCGCTGCTGCTCGACGAGGTAACGGGTGAGGGATATTTTTTGAGACATGGATGTTCCTCGGTTTGTCATCCCGGACTTGATCCGGGATCCAGGTTTGGTTTAAATCGCTCGTGTGTCATTGCTGTCTTGATTCGCAATCCGTCCACGCAGATCGCCGCAACCGCGGTGCGCCGGCATGGATCCCCCCGGATCAAGTCCGGGGCAGGCTCCTCGAGTCCGGGATGACGTGCATTTGCTGTGCCGCAATGACATGCATTTCATTCAGCCAGCGCACGGGTAATGACTTCCAGCGTGTCCTTGCTCAAATCTGGTTTGGACGCCACGCGTGCAATCGCTTCGCGTGCCGCGCTGCGGTAAGGCTCGGCCAGCTTTTTCCAGCGGTCCAGGGCTCTAGCCAGGCGCGCAGCCACTTGCGGGTTGATGGCGTCCAGCTCGATGACTCGCTCGCTCCAGAACACATAACCTGCTGCATCGGGGCGGTGAAAGCCGGCCGGGTTGCCCTGGCAGAAGGTGCTGACGACGCTGCGCGCGCGGTTGGGGTTGCGCAGGCTGAAGTCCGGGTGTTTCATGAGCTGGCGCACCGCGGGCAACACGTTGCCACTGCGGTCCGGTGCGCCGGCCTGCAGACCCATCCATTTGTCGATGACCAGCGCCTCGTCTTTGAACATGGCGTGGAAGCGGGGCAGTGCTTCACCGGCCAAAGGGTGACCGCTGGAGACCAGTGCGGCCAGGGCATTGAAGCGGTCGGTCATGTTGCCGGCGTCTTTGAAACGCTGCAAGGTCTTGCCGGGCCAGACCGTATCACCAGTCACGCGAGCGGCCATGCACAGATGGGTGAGCGCCATACCCGCGAGCGCGCGGCGGCCCGATGACAAGGGGTCGGGAGTGTAAGCGCCGTTTTCGTGATTGGCCTCGTACACCTCAGCCCAGTCCACGGCCAGCGCTGTGGCCAGTTGCAGGCGCATGGCTTCACGCACAGCATGGATGCGCTGCGGGTCCACCACGTCAAGCTGCTCGGCGAGGTAGGTCTCTGACGGCAAGGTCAGCACCAGGTCTTTGAAAGCGGAGTCGAGTTTGGGATGACGCAGCACGCTGCGCATGGCTTCCACGTAAGCGTCATTGAGCGGCTCTGCTGATGTTTCATCGGCACTTGACGCAATGGATTGAATGGCCAGCCGAACCGCGAGCCGTTGCCCGGCCTCCCACCGGTTGAAGGGGTCGGCATCGAAGGCCAGCAAATGCAACAACTGGGTGTCGGTGTACGCAAAGTCCAGCACCACCGGCGCGCTGAAGCCGCGCAGTATCGACGGCACCGGCTCGGCATCGACGTTGACAAACTGCAGCGTCTCGCTGGCTTGCGTGAGCACAAACGTGCGTGGCCCGCGGGCTGGTGCGGTCTCGCCCGCAAGTTGCAAGGGGAGGTCGGCGCCGTCGGCGGCCACCAGCCCAAGACCCACCGGAATGACAAACGGTTCTTTGTCAGCCTGGCCCGGCGTTGGTGCGCAGCTCTGGGTCAGCTGCAAGGTGTAGGTGCGTGCGACAGCGTCATACATGCCTGCGCCATGCAGGCGCGGTGTGCCGGCCTGGCTGTACCAGCGCTTGAACTGGGGCAGCAGGCGCGCCAGATCGGACTGCGCGTTGGCATCGGCAATGGCCTGTGCAAAGTCGTCGCAGGTCACGGCCTGGCCGTCGTGCCGCTCAAAGTAAATCGCCATGCCTTTGGCGAATCCCTCGCGGCCCACCAAGGTCTGCATCATGCGGACAACTTCGGCGCCTTTTTCGTAAATGGTGACGGTGTAGAAGTTGCTGATCTCGATGTAGCTGTCAGGCCGCACCGGGTGGGCCATGGGGCCTGCGTCTTCCGGAAACTGTGCTGTGCGCAGCACCCGCACGTCTTCAATCCGTTTGACAGCGCGGGCAGACGCCTCACCGCACAGGTCCTGGCTGAATTCCTGGTCGCGAAAAACTGTTAAACCTTCTTTCAGGCTGAGTTGAAACCAGTCGCGGCAGGTGATGCGGTTGCCGGTCCAGTTGTGAAAGTACTCATGGCCCACCACGCTTTCGATATTCGAATAGTCGGTGTCCGTCGCCGTGGCCTGGTTAGCGAGCACGTACTTGGTGTTGAAGATGTTCAGGCCCTTGTTTTCCATCGCGCCCATGTTGAAGTCGTTGGTGGCCACAATCATGAAACGCTCCAGGTCCAGACTCAGGCCAAAGCGTGCTTCGTCCCACGCAACCGAATGCATCAGCGAGTTCATCGCGTGTTCGGTCTTGTCCAAGTCGCCGGGGCGCACGTACACCTGCAGCGTGTGATCCTTGCCAGCACGCGAGGTGATGCGCTGCTCGCGGCTCACCAGTTGCCCGGCCACCAGTGCAAACAGGTAGGCCGGCTTTTTGTGTGGGTCCACCCACTTCGCAAAATGCCGGCCATCGGCCAGCTCGCCCTGCTCGACCAGGTTGCCGTTGGACAGCAGCACCGGGTACTTCGCCTTGTCGGCGCGCAGCGTCACTGTGTAGGCGGACATCACATCCGGGCGGTCCAGAAAGTAGGTGATGCGCCTGAAACCTTCGGCCTCGCACTGGGTGAAGAAAGAGTCGTTGCTGACGTACAGGCCCATCAGCTTGGTGTTTTTG
>JBKJIV010000111.1:0-38164 GCA_046598365.1 Polaromonas sp.
CCGGGATGCCCAGAGATTCGAGAATCAGGGAAATCTCGGCGCGCAGGTCCTGCGTGCTGTCGACCGGAGGAACCGGGAAATAGCCACCCTTGGTGGTTGGGCGGTGGCCGCGGTTGCCACCTTCGATCTTCTTGCCGGTGTTCCATGGCGCTTCGTATTCGTCGATCTTGACGAACGATCCGGACGCGTCGGCGCCCCAGCGAACGTCGTCAAAGATAAAGAACTCAGGCTCGGGACCGAAGTAGGCAGTGTCGCCCATTCCGGAGGACTTGAGGTAAGCCTCGGCACGCTTGGCGATCGAACGTGGATCGCGGTCATAGGCCTTGCCGTCGCTGGGCTCGACCACGTCGCAGCTCATGAACAGCGTGGTTTCTTCAAAGAAGGGATCAATGTTGGCCGTCTTGGGGTCAGGCATCAGCTGCATGTCAGAAGCTTCAATACCCTTCCAGCCAGCAATTGAGGAGCCGTCAAAAGCGTGGCCCGAAGTGAATTTGTCTTCGTCAAAGTGGGAAACCGGCACGGTCACGTGCTGCTCTTTACCCTTGGTGTCGGTGAAGCGAAAGTCAACAAACTTGACTTCGTTTTCCTTGACCATTTTCATGACGTCTGCGACGGTCTTTGCCATCAGAATCTCCTGTTGCTGGATGGTTGTTAAAAATATTTTCGGGTCTGTTGAATGCACTTTTTGTGCCAAACCTCATGGCAGCTCTTTTCTCGCCAAGCCTTCGATTGTGCCGTCAACTTCGCCCAATTACCTTGACACCGCGCTGTGGCAGCCGAAAATTAGTCGGAATTGAACGCCTTAATATGGTGCGCGATTAAATGATCTATTTTGGTGCATAAATTAACGCACCAATTCGGGGCCCAATTTGGCATTGAATGCGTGCAAACCAGCGAGAAGCGCTGGATAAGCCGCATTGACGGCCTCCGGTCTGCCTTTAACCCCCAGCTCTATGTGACGGCCATACTCCGGGTGATCCACACTGGGAAGGCTGAACACCTTGACCCCGACGTGTTTGGCTTCAATATCGAGCATCAAAGGCGTTAGCGCCGCTTCCATGGCACCCATCACAATCACCGATTTCTCAATGTATGCCTGTAGTTGCAGCAAGTCGGCGTAGTGAGTGTCCAGCACCCACTCAACCATCGGCCAGGCCATCACGGGAAAACCCGGCAGGAAGTGGATGCCCCCACGGTCGCTCACTTCGTGTAGCTCCCTGCCCCCCGAGGGGGCTGGCCTTGCTTGGGACGGCCCGGCGCGGCGGCCGGAGCCCCCACGCTCAACAAAACAACTGAAGCCCGGAATCTTGTTGTACGGATTCGGAATAATCTCGGCGCCCTTGGGAAAGATGCCCATGTTCAGCCGGTGGACGTTGTCCTCACGGTCTGGCACGTACGGAACGCCCTGCTCTTTGGCCAAGTCTTGCATCCGCTCACGAATGAGACGTTCGGCCTCCGGATGCAGAGCCAGCTCCACGCCGAGGGCTTGGGCCGCGCATTGCCGGGTGTGGTCATCAGGCGTAGCGCCTATGCCGCCGCAAGAAAAAATCACATCGCCAGCTTCACGCGCTGCGGCGAAAGCACGCGTCAAGGTGGCGGTAATGCGTGCCGGGTCGTCCCCCACGCATTCGGCATAACTCAGCTGCAGGCCACGGGCTGCCAGCAGCTCAATAACCTTGGGCAAATGCTTGTCCGCGCGCTTGCCGGAAAGGATTTCGTCGCCAACGATGATGAGTCCGAAGTGGGTGCTCATGAGGAAAGTTTGGTGTTTGAAAGGTGCAGCCGAGTCAAGGCTGATGCCCGGGTGAACCCAAGGTCGGCGCATGCCCGTTTGCGAGGTCATGGGGGAGCATGGGTGGTGAGTTATTCGGTAGTGATTTCATTTCAACCGGGGTCACCAGGTCCGCGGCCAAGGCGTTGTTTCGCCGGCGCAGCTCGTCCAGAGCGGCGAGGAGGTAATGAGAGAACCAGAGCGACGAAAAGGCAAACACCAAGGTGTATATCCAGATGGCCACCGGCACCAGAATCGGGGCCATTGCCACAAACATCGCGCCGGAAGCCCATATCAGGCTGGGAGCAGCGCCAAGGTAGCCGCTGACCACGCCAATACCGAGCAGATGCGTCCGGTGCTGGCGAAAAATCTGGCGCCTTTCTTCGACGCTGGCGTGGTCAACCAGCGCATCGTAAGACATGACGCGGTAGGTCAACCAACCCCAGATCAGCGGCGGAAAAATCAGGATCAGCGGTGGAATCAGCCACAGCGGAAGCGACACGATCAGCGCAAGCATGGCCAGCAAAGTGGAGCCCAATGACCACAGCAGGCTGGCCAACATAGAGCCGCCATTTTTGCGCTGCATCAAGGGAAAGCGCCTCTCAGCGACCAATGCCACCATGGCCGGCGTCATTAGAAGGGCGACAAACAAAAGCGTCGCAATGACGATCGCCGGGATCGCAAGAAAAAGCAATATGGCAGGGGCGAGAACCACTCTCAAATCACCCAGACCCAGCCCTTCAAGCCAGCGCACCATGGAGGCCAGCAATTCATAACTTTCAAGGCCGCTGCGCACTGCAGTCAGCGCGTCTTCCCAAAAAAAATAACCGAGGCCGAGTGATACGACTGCCATGATGATCAAAGGCAAAAACGACAGGGCAATCACCCGCGGGTGCAGGCAATACAGGGCGGCACGCCAGAATGAATCGAGGAGCTTGCTCATGAAATCAGTGTAGCTCCCCCGTCATGAGGGTTTCAGGCCCGGCCTGCCAGGCGCTTGAGCCCCTGCCACTGCTGCGACCAGAAGCCGCGGCCGTAATCCCGGTGCTGCTCCACCTGATCACGCACACCGGTAGCATCGTAGCGCTGCTCGAAGTTAGCGGTGCGAAACAGCATGTCCCACCAGGGCAGCAACACGCCGAAGTTGTGTCCCCCCACCGTGTCTCGTCCGGCCGATTCATGCCCAATACCGATGCTGTGGTGCAAACGGTGAAAGCGCGGGCTGACCCACAAACGTTCACCAATCTGCCCAAACCACAGCCGCACATTGGCGTGCTGAAAGCTTTCGCTGAGCTGCGTCACGGCCACGATGGCCACAAACTGACCGGGCGCCACACCTATGAGTTGCGCCGCAATCACCATCAGGCTGTCGACCAGAATATCGTCAAGCAGGTGGTTGCGGTTGTCGCTCCACATGGTCATTTGGCGCTGCGCGTGGTGCAACGAGTGCAAGCGCCACCACAGGTCCCATTGGTGCTGGCCGCGGTGAATCCAGTAACCAATGAAATCGAAAGCCACGAGGTAGATTAAAAAACTCGCGACCGCACCGTCTGTCACGCCAATCCACAGCTGATCCAGGTGAAAGGTGGCGTAGCCCGCCGTACGCAGTGCGCCAAAGGCCTCGTCAAACCAGGGGTCCAGCATGAAAAAGAGCGCAATGCGAAAAACACCCAAACGGTGAATGACGGTGTACAGCATGTCGGTACGGATGGTGGCGCGGTCAGTCACGGCTTCCATCGGTCGCCAGCGCTGCAGCGGCCCGATGATGGTGATCAGGATCAACAGCTGGATGACGCCGACCAGGAACCAGGCGGTGGCCGCGTAGCCGTCTTCGAGCAAATTGCCCAGCCCCAGGGCAAACATGGCGGGCTGCACAGCTGCTTCAAAAAGCCACTGCTGCACCACTGAAAAAAGATTCTCCAGCCAGTCCATGTCGTCTATTTTTCCCGCTTGGTAGGTGCAAAGCCAACGGGAGCGTCAATCCAGGGTTTGTATTGAGGATGGTCGCGCAGGGTGCGAAAGCAAAACCCGCGGGACTTCAGTCCGACGATGAGGGGCTCCAACACGGCGGGGGCCCAAGGATCCTTGCGAGACCAGATGCCCAGATGGGCCACCAGAATGTCGCCAGACTGGATGTCCCGCAATGCCTTCTTCAGCAATACATCGTTGGGGTATTTTTCGCTGGGCAACTCATCACCGAGAAAACCGGTTGGCGCCCAACCCACGTGCGCATAGCCGCAAGCTTTAGCGGCAGCCAACAGCTTTGGTGAGGTCTTGCCGCCAGGCGCCCGAAAAAGTGGCAGTGGCCGTTTGCCAGTCATCTCCTGAAGACGGTTGCTGGCGCGATCCAGTTCCTGGCAATACTGTCCGCCGGTCCAGGTGAAATCTTTGCCCTCGGCAGGCCCCGCAGAAGGCCGAATCCGAAATTGCCCGGGCTTGCCGGAGGCTGAAGGAACATCGCCTCGCCAGTAGCTATGGTCCCAAGTGTGCGACGCAAACTCGTGCCCTTCCGCCGCGCGCGCCTTCCACCAGGGCGCCCAGTGCGCACCCAGGCTGCCATCGCCGGTTTTGGTTCGCTCGTTGGCTGCGAAAAAAGTTACCTTGACGCTGTGCTTGTTGAGGATGTCCGCCATCAGCGGCGCCACCTCCATGTGACCGGTGTCCAGCGTCAGGTAAACAGGCTTACAGGAGCCCCCCGCCGGATTGACATCAAGTGCGTCTTTTGCCCACAAATTACAAGAAAACATGGCCACAGCAAATATAGCCACAAGGTGCCTGCCTTCAGGCAAGCCCCGCCCTCGGGCTATCCACCCAGTGAGCAACCGTGGGGGCCTATCTTGCAGCGTGATCAAGCGTCCACACACCATGGGGGCTCTTTCCAACTTTGACCTGATGCACTACTTTGCGGCTGGCCATGTCGATCACAGTGAGCTTGCGGGCCCAGCGCGATGTGACATAAATCAACTTGCCGTCGCGCGAGACTTCTATGCAGTCTGGCCCGCCAGGCGCGGCAAAGCTGTCCACCACGGTCAAGGTTTGCAGATCAATTTTGCTGATGGTGTTGGCCACGCGATTGCTCACCAGCACATGCCGGCCATCGCCCAACGCTCGAAAGGCGTGCGCCCCGGCAGCGGTTTTGATGACTTTGCTGCGCTTGGGCTCCTTGCCCGTCACGTCATAGACTTCCACCGAATCACCGCCGGTCAAGGCCACCAAAATCTGCTTGTCATCGGCAGTGCCAAAAAGATCGGCTGGAATCGCTCCGGTCTTGGTCCGCCACTTGATGGTCTGGGTCGCCAGATCAAGCGCTATCAGCTCGTCACTGTCCTGCATGGTTGAGTAAATCGTGGTGCTTTTGCTGTCTATCCACAAGTGGCTTGGCGTCTTGCTGGTGGCCACGCGTTTAACAAGTGTGATGTCAGTGCCGTTCCAGCGATAAATGTCAATGTGATTGAGGCGATTGGCCGCAGTCACAAACCATTTCATGTCTGGCGAAAAGCGCAAATGGTAGGGGTCGACAATACCGCGAATCACGCGCTGAACTTCGGCGGTTTTGGGGTCGATAAAGGTCAGGGTATCGGACAGCGCATTGGCCACAATCATCGACTTCTCGTCGGGTGTGAGGTACAGATGATGCGGCTCTTTACCCGTGGCGATGCGTTTGGTCTCAGTCCAGGTCACCGGATCGATCACGCTGACATTGGCGTCGAGCGAATTGAGTACAAACAGTGGCGCGGGTTGCGCAAAGACTGGCAGTGTGGCCCCAGCCAGACAAGACCAGAACGCGGTGGAGAGCAGATAACGACACAATTTCACGAAACAACTTTCTTGACTTCAGGGCAACCCTTAAGTGTAGCGGGCGGCCAATGCTGTTCAACGCTGCAGGAGCGCTTGCCGCTTACATCCTTTACGATGAAGTGATGGATTTCGTATCAATTAGCGGCGTGAAGCTTGAACTGCAGCGGATCCCCGGATCGCCAGGGCGCGCGCCCCTTGTTTTTTTGCACGAAGGCCTTGGCTCCGTCAGCCTCTGGACGCAGCGCGGCGAGAGCTGGCCGCAGGCTGTTTGCCTGGCTACCGGCAGGGCCGGCCTGGTTTACTCACGCCGCGGTTATGGTCAGTCGGACCCGATCCCGGATGTGCGCCAGACGGGTCGGCTGGGGCCCGACTATATGCACCGGGAGGCGTGGGAGGTGTTGCCGGAGCTGCTGACCGCCCTAGGCATCAAAAAACCGGTGCTGGTGGGCCACTCCGACGGAGCGAGCATCGCCCTCCTGCATGCAAGCACATACCCGACCAGTGCCGTGATAGCCATGGCGCCACATGTCATGGTTGAGGATATGGCGATCAAGGCTATTGCCCAAGCAACCACGCTGTACGAATCAGGCGCCCTGCGTCCGCGGCTGGCACGACATCATGCCGACGTCGACGGGGCCTTCTGGCAATGGAACGATGTCTGGCTGTCAGATGCCTTCCGCGGCTTTGACATCCGACAAGCGTGCCAGCGTATTACCGCACCGCTGCTGCTGATCCAGGGCATGGAGGACGAATACGGCACCATGCGCCAGCTCGATGAAATTGCACTTGCCGTACCTCACGCCCGACAACTGAGGCTGGCCGGTTGCGGGCACTCACCGCAGCGTGACCAGCCCGAAAAAACCACCCTGGCCATCGTTGACTTTCTGAAGAACACGTCTTGATGCTATATTTTCAATAGCAAAGTATCACCGTTGTTAAAGGGCGAGATGCTGCCTTTATTCAGCACTTCCAGCCTGAAGCGCGCATCGCAGCTAATCTTTGGCTGCGATGCTCGCCAAATCCGCTGCGGTGAGCCACCTCCACTCGCCAGGTTTGAGATCAGCCGGCAGAGCCAACGAGCCGATGCGCGCGCGGTGCAGCCCACCGACATCTTCCACCCGGTTCCCCACTGCTGCAATCATGCGTTTGACCTGATGGTATTTGCCTTCTGTCAGCGTCAGGCTCAGTTGCTGCTCACCGGTTTTTTCGCAGGCCGCTGCGCGAACCGGCTTGGGGTCATCGTCCAGCACCACGCCTGTCAGCAGCTTTTGTATCTGCTTCTCATCGACTGGGTGTTTGGCCCGGACCTCATACACCTTGGGCACGTGGTGTTTGGGAGAACTCATGCGGTGGATAAATTTGCCGTCGTCCGACAAGAGCAAAAGCCCAGTGGTGTCCTGGTCCAGCCGTCCAACGGCCTGCACCCCCGCTGCCGCGCCGCCTCCGCGCTGGCGAATGGGCGCCGGAAGCAAGGTGTAGATGCTGGGATAAGTGCTGGGCTTTTGTGAGCACTCGTAACCCGCAGGTTTGTGCAGCATCAAATAGGCTTTTTCGTGGTACTCCCACGCCACTCCCTGCACGTTGAACCTCAAACCTTCCGCTACAAATTCCATAGCTGGGTCCCCACAGGGGATGCCATCCACGGTCACAAAACCTTGCTGAACCAGGCCCGCGCAGACGCGCCGTGTGCCGAACCCCTGCGAAAAAAGAACGTCTTGAAGTTGCATATGTGCCATGCGCTATTGTCACATTGCAAGTCAAGGCAATGGACTACCGCGCGACAGCTTGCGCGCTTTCACGCTGGCGGACCGTCCTTTTATAACGTGTCCGTCACCGCCGTTTTTTAACAAAAAGATGACCAAAAAGACCCGAATTGGTATGACGATCGCCATTACTTTCCTGCTGACACTGACCGCAGTCCTGCTGGCCGTCAACTTCAGCAGCGGAGAAAAAAACGTCACCCGTGAACTGCCGCGCCTCTATTCAACAGCCGATCCCCAGTTTCGCCGGGCCATGGGTTCACTGCTGGGGCCGGGCATCGTGGGGGGCAATCGGGTGGAAGAACTCCTCAACGGGGACCAAATTTTCCCGGCCATGCTGACTGCCATACGCAGCGCCAAAAAAACCATCACTTTCGAAACCTACATTTACTGGTCTGGCGACATCGGTCGCGAATTTGCCACCGCACTGGCAGAGCGGGCCAAAGCCGGGGTGAAAGTACACGTCTTGCTGGACTGGGTGGGTAGCGCCAAGATCGACGACTCTTTTCTGCAGGAAATGGAAGCCGCCGGGGTTGAAATACGCAAGTTTCACAAGCCGCATTGGTACAACCTGGCTCGCATGAACAACCGCACGCATCGCAAGCTTTTGGTGGTTGACGGAAAAACCGGCTTCACAGGCGGCGTGGGCATTGCACCCAAATGGACAGGCGCGGGGCAGGACGCTGACCACTGGCGTGACTCTCATTTCCGGATTGAAGGACCCGCTGTGGCCCAGATGCAGGCGGTTTTCATGGACAACTGGCTCAAGGTGACCGGACAGGTGATGCACGGAGAGCCCTATTTCCCGTCCCTCCAGCCCGCAGGCCAAAGCCAGGCTCAGGTGTTTTCCAGCTCGCCGTCAGGCGGCAGTGAAAGCATGCAGTTGATGTACCACCTGTCGATCACCGCGGCGAACCGCAGCATAGACCTGTCCAGCGCCTATTTTGTACCGGACGATCTCACGAGCAAGACCCTGACCGACGCCCTCAAGCGTGGTGTCAACGTCCGCATCATCACGCCCGGGGAAATCATCGACACCGACGTGGTGCGCGCAGCATCACGCGGCAGCTGGGGCCCGCTTCTTCAGGCCGGGGCCGAGATGTACGAATACCAGCCAACGATGTACCACGTCAAGGCCATGATCGTCGACAAATTACTGGTGTCGGTAGGCTCCACCAACTTCGACAACCGCTCCTTTCGCCTGAATGATGAAGCCAACCTCAATGTGTTTGATGCGGCCTTTGCCGAGCGGCAGGCGCAGGTGTTTGAGGACGATCTCCGTCGGGCACGGCGGGTCACCTATGAGGAATGGGCCGACCGTCCGCTGAAGGAAAAGGTCATGGAACGGCTGGCGTTGCTGCTGGGCTCGCAGTTATGACGCAGTCAGTTGCATGACGCAGTCAGTTGCATGCGCAAATAGCGAACCGACAAGTGTTCGGATGTCCATTTGTGGTGAGTTGGCTGCGTTGAGCGCAACAACGCCACGCGTTATGCGGGGTCAATCTGTCACTCCAGCCGGCGGCAGCGGAGCCGCGGTGCTGCCAGTCACCGCATGTTATTGACAGGCTCAGGTGCACCCAGCAAAGCATCCCGAAGTTTGTAGTCGATCGGATTTTCGCCAACCAGGGTTCTAAGCAAAGTGCGGTAGAACTCTGGCTCCTTGACCGGCTGAATCATCTGGCGACCATTTACCAACATGGTTGTACCTACGCCGCGAGAATAGTCAATCGCTACCGTATCCCCCGTACGCAAAAGACGCTGACTCGAAAATGCTTCGCCCAACAAGATGATCCCGGGGATGGATGCAGCCAACTCATCTTTACGTGCGCTATTACGCAATGCCTTGGTGAAATTCCGGGAAAATTCCTCCTCTTTCACATCGCGGAGCATTGTGACCAAAATTCGTTTGGCCACATCGGCCCTGAGGGCCTCGTCCAAGGTTCGGATCGGCTTCTCAGAGTAAAGCCCCACGGAATAGACCTTGGCTACGAACCAATAACGTATACCCGCCCCATTGAGCTTGAGCATTCGGCCTCCCACGGCCAGTGCGGGTTCATGGTTTTCGCCCATGGCGCTCAAACCAGGCCCCGCGGCCCAACTTATGTTCGGGCAATAAAAAACCAAAAACACCCAAAGCAAATGAGAAAAGTAGCTGGCAAATCGGATCATGAAAGCACCTCCTGATGCGGTTCTTCCGCATATAAGTCGTCCAGCCAATCCACTGGCTCGCTAGCACAAAATGAAATCACGGTATGCAAAAGGGCTCGCTGGCCCCACCGGTACCCGGCCAAGGGTATGCGCTCGTTATGGCCATGAAACATTTGCGAAAAATTCAACTCCGGGCCTAACCTGACTGGTGAAAACCCATAGCAAACCGCGCCTAGTCGCGCGTAGGCAAATGAATCGGTAAACGCAGGGTTCATATATGGCAAAACAACCGCACCAGGGTCAAAGCATTGCAAGGTGGCCGTGATCGCATCAAACAGGTCGGTGTTGGAAGAGAAACTTACCCCCTCATGTTGACGATGGACCTGAATATTCAAATCGGGACCTATCACTGACCGTATCCCGGCCAGAAAGTCCTCGGCCGTCCAGCCCGGAAGCATGCGCCCGTCGAAATGAGCGCTGCCCTTCGCCGGGATGACATTGACTTTTCTGCCCGCCAAAGCCATGGTGGGAGAAACAGTGTTGTGCAACATGGCGGAAAAGGTATTTGCCTGCTGTTCGTCTCGCCGCCGCAATACTGATAACAAGAAGTCGGAGAAGGCAGGCACCAGCATCCCCCTGAGAAGCATGGATGCGGTGGGATCTGAATAGCGCGCCAGGTCGCTAAAGAATCGCCTCACCTCGGGTGTTACGTCCTGCTGGAGCGGAACCGTGGCTAGTCGGTCAATTGCCCTTCCAATTTTCGCCAGTGCGTTATCACCGTGCGGCATGGAGCCATGGCCAGGTTCGCCATCAGCGACCAGTTCAAACCAACAGATCCCTTTTTCTGCCACCTGAATGGGATAGAAGCGTTGGCCATTGATATGCGTGGTTTGGCCTCCCACCTCGTTGAGAACATACGAAGCCTTGACCAATTCCGGGTGCTGCTCCACCAGGAAAAGTGACCCCAGGCCGCAGCCGTCTTCTTCATCCGCGACGGCCGCAAAAATGATGTCACGCTTCAGCCGTATGCCCGAGCGCTTGATCGCAACCAGAGTCATCAAACTCATGGTCACCATGTTTTTCATGTCGATGGCGCCTCGTCCCCAGATATAGCCATCGGCCACTTCGGCAGAAAACGGATCGAAACGCCAGTGTTCGCGCTCGCAGGGGACTACATCCAAATGACCATTGAGCAACAGCGGGCCTTCTTCGCCTTCGCCCGTGAGGCGAGCCACCAAATTGCTGCGGCCAGGTGCCTTCTCGACAATTGAATAAGAAATTCCCTCGCGCTCCAACAGATCCGCAATATAGCGAGCAGCCGGCGCTTCGTGACCCGGCGGATTTGTTGTGTCGATCCGGAGCAGAGCCCGAAAGTGGTTCACCGACTCGGCGAGCCAATAGTCAATATCAAACGGGAGGCAAGTAGTGGACATGACCGACATTGCTCTGGTTTAGGCGGTGAAATGTCGAGCCGCTTTATGCATTGAGAATCGGGCCAGTACGTGCGAATACAGACGATTAAACAGTTGGTTACGTCGATCAAGATCAGCCTTGATTTCTCGACGTAGCGCCGATACTTCGTGCGTAACGCCGTCCGTCATCACATGGGAGACAGTCTTTAGTGCTTCCAACCGGTGGCTAGGGTCTTCATTTAGGACCATCAGATCGGCGCGGTAGCCACATGCCACCTTGCCGACATCACGCCAACCCAGGCGTTCTGCGGCTTTGATCGTAGCGACTCGCAAGGCGTCAGCAACACTCATTCCTGATTGAACAAAGAGGGCAAGCTCCTGGTGCAAACCAATCCCTGGCACCGAAAAAGCCTGCATGGTGTCCGTTCCGGCAAAGAGGGAACAACCGCGCGCGTGAAGCTCCCGCAGCAGGACTTTCTTTTTTTCCAATGCCTGCTCCAACGCGTCCATATCGGAGCGCTGCAGGTTGCGGTAGGCCGGCAGGCCAATCTTTGGGTGCCACACCACGCTCCCGAAAAATGAAGGCATCCACTCACCAAGTTTCCCGGCCGCACCCGCATAGTCGCGGTACCCCATCAACCCGGCGCTGGTGTTCAAGGTGGGCGTGTTTGCCAGGTTTAGCCTGGCACAGGCATCGACCACAGCTTCCATCCGTCGGGCGTCCACAGCCTGCCAGTCTGCCGTTCGGGAGAACACGTGGTCGCGCCGAAGCGAGGTCGGCGGCGGAACGCCAAAAAAGTGCTGCGCATCTGGCAGGGCTGCCTGTTCGAGAGTCAAGTCGGACGGCACATGCCCCATAACCACCAGACCGGCGGCGGTGGCATGCGTTTTGAGCACCTGCAGGTCGTGCGCCAACAGATTTTCATATAGCTTGATGCAGCTGGCGCCCTCCGCCAGCAGCTTCTCCATGATGCGAGGTGCGTCCTCGGGGCGTTCGTAGTGAAGATGGTTCTTCCAGCGAAACGGCGGCCGTCCCACAAAATAGCAGGACGCGGCTATTCGGGGAACCGCCATTCCCTTTTCATGCAGAGCTCTGACGGCAGGCACTGCAGTTCCGTCGACGTCGCCAGCTTCTCGCAGGCCGGTTACTCCATGAGAGAGAGACATGCGCATGAAATGCGGCGTGAGCTGAAGCACGTTGTCCGAGGGCAAATGCGCATGCATGTCAATCAAACCAGGCATGAGATATTTTCCAGCGCAAGCGTTCATCACTGGAAAGCCTTCAGGCCGGAATTCACCAACGGTGCGAATGTCAACGATCAAGCCCTCTTTGACCAAAATATCGGCCCGAAAGGAGGTCTCGCCTGGGTTGACAACTGTTACCGCAGGCAGCAGAAACGAACGATCATCCACTCCGGAACCTAAACGCTTTTTGAACCTGGATGGTGCTGGAACTGCAGAGCGGAACATACCGGGCCCACTTTTTCCGGAAAAATATCCAGGGGGCGTAAGTTCACCCGCAAGACCACAGCAAGTAGCCTGCTGACTAAGCGCAAGTAGCGCCCGGAAGTAGCTCTCCGCCTGGATATTCGCCAACTCACCGCATAAATCATCGACCAGCGTCTCACGTGCGATGTTGGCAGTTGCCTCATCAATGTCCTGCATTTCGATATCTGACGACAACATTGGTAAACCTTTGAAGCTAAAAAAGGAGGAGAAGGAGAAAATCAAATTCGACGCAAGGCAGACATGACCGTGACGTCCACGTGGCTGTCTGAACGCGTCGAAATTGCCACTTCACAAAACGTGCGTCCGCTTTCCGTCTGTGATGCAAGCACAAAAAAATGGCCGCCTGCCCGACGGGCAACTTCGCGATCAAAAGCCATCATTCGCCAGCAGGCCTGCAAGTCTCCGGTTCCACGGAGGGGACAAGGGGTCAGGATCTGACCGTAGGCAGATAGACTGTCCACAGCAACAATCGGTACGTGTTTTCGGGAAACAAAAGCGCCTTGCCACGCCAATCCCAAAGTCTGCGGATCCGCGCAAGTAGCGGAGTCTTTCCTTCGAACCGTGCGCGCGGCAAGGCCGGTCATGAAGAGTGGGATCAAGCGGCCCACGAATGGACGGCGCGCCATCAAAGCGTTCGCAAAGAGGAAGGCACGCATACCCCACCGAATACAGTTTTTTCTAATCGATCCCATCTGTTGCTTTCTATGACTAGCCATTCTTTTTGACCAGAAGAGAAGTGTGATGGGGGGAGAAATCAATGGTTTGAGGTTTTCTCAAAACGGCTTGCGCAAACCAGCAGTTCCGCCCGCCGTTGGACGGATGAAATCAGCGCTCAGTCACGGCGTAAACTAGCAAAACTTATGGCAGACCCGATCCCACCCCGCCCTTCCATGGGGGGCCTTCGCGCGCTGGTAGCGGTATCCGCACATACCTCGATGACCCGCGCTGCAGAAGAGTTGGGCGTGACTGTTTCCGCCGTCAGCCACCAACTCACCGCCCTGGAGTCGGTTCTGGGGGTACAACTTATCGAGCGCGACAGCAGGCCGGTCAAGCTCACACCGACAGCACAGCACTATGCTGCGCGGTTGAGACCTGCGTTTGAGCAGATACAAGGCATCACGCGCGAACTTTTTTCTCAGCAGCGGCCCCATCAACTCACTGTCACCACTTACCCGCTATTCGGGGTGAAATGGCTACTTCCCCGCCTGGCCTCGTTTCACTCTGCGCACGCGGGGATCGAGCTCACACTGACTTCCACAAACCGAGTGGTAGACCTTCGGTCAGGCGAGGCAGACATTGCCATCAGGCTGGGGAAACAAAAGTGGGACGGCTGTGAGGTCATTCATCTCATGAGCGACAGGGCAGTTATCGCTTGCGCTCCCCGACTGTTAAATGGCAAACAGAGGCGCGGCAACCTGCTCAAGACAATTCCGCTCATCGTCTATGAGCGAAACGGTCGCCTGTGGAAACGATGGGCCAAGGCCAATCAAATGGAGGATTTAAAGTCTTCATCCGCCCGTCTTTTCGATGAGCCGCTGGCTGCAGTAGAAGCTGCCGTCGCCGGGGGCGGCATGGTGCTGACGCTGCGCGCTTTGATTGAGCGTGAATTGGAATCGGGTACTTTGGTAGAAGCACTACCCAGTGTTGATACCCAGGACCTGGATCATTGCCTGGTGGTCCGGCAAGACGCGCGCGAGCGCCCCGCGGTCCAATGTTTCATCGATTGGGCGCAGAGGGAAGCAGGCAAGTCGGTCGTATCGCGCTGATGGCGTAAGAGTCCCAAGTTCGGCTATTTCAATGCCTGCGCCAAGGTGACCAACGAGCGTTTTTCCGGCTTGCACTGTCTCTGCGTCAACAAGCCAACGGGGTGTAAATGACGCACAAATACGAAATCTCGTTTATTTGACTTGCCAAATTAAAAAAGAAGCCGCTAACTGGGGTGGTGTCTGAAAGATGCCTCGAAGCCCGCATGAATACCAGGTTTCAGCGTTTTCAATATCTAGTTGTTCCCCCGCCTACTCCCCCGCTTTGCCTTTGAAAACCCCGTTTTCCGTCTGCGCTAGCCAACGAGCCCGGTACTCTCGATTTCCACGGTCTGTACCTTGCCGCAGAGTCGTCGGCTTCGCACGTCACTTGGCACTTGCAACGCCTTCATCATCCACCGCCTTTTGCACTGAGCGGTAGAAGGCATCACGGGCAGCGGTTGCCGCCGGGTCTCTGGCACCATTGGCCCAGTTGGCGTTGGACACAATCACGAGTTTGCGTTTGGGATCAATGAAGATGCCTTGGCCAAAAATGCCGCGTGCCGTGAAGCTGCCGTCGGCATACGTCCACCACTGGTAGCCGTATCCGCGGCCCGGTTCACCGGTGCTGGTCAGCGCGGAGGTGGCTTCGGTCAACCACCCATCGGGCAAGATGCTTTGTCCGTTAACCCGTGCACCGTTCAAAATAAACAGCCCCATGCGAGCGTAGTCCCGCGCAGCAGCCTGAATGCAGCAGCCGCCTATCTCTTGCCCGGTTTTACTCAAAATCCAGGTGGCTTGCTGTTCCATACCCGCAGGCAACCAAATTTTTTCAGATAAGTAATTGGCCAAGGGCTTTTTCGTGGCGTGTTGCACCAAGGCGCCGACAAGGTTGGTTTCACCCGTGCTGTAGTGCCAGCGCGTGCCCGCAGGCACATCACGTGGCAGCTTGCGCATATAACTCACCGCCGCTTCCACGCCTTCGTCGGGCTTGTGGTTGTTGAACTTGGCCACATCGGAGTTGGGATCCGAATAGTCCTCATTCCACTTGACGCCGGAGGTCATGGTCATCAGCTGGCGAACGCTAACGTCATCGTATGCGGAGCCTTTGAGGCCTGGAATGTAGACGCTGACCTTGTCATCCATGCTCTTGATGTACCCATCACGAATCGCGGCACCCACCAGGGTAGAGGTAAAAGATTTGGCAACCGAGAAACTGGTCCAACGGCCCTCAGCGTCAAAGCCCAGACCATAACGCTCCAGACGCAATTTGCCGTCGTGCACAACAAGGAGTGCTGCACTGCGCTGGCCTGCCATGTAACTGTCCACATCCAGCTTCAACGGGGCGCCGACCGGCAATGCTGAGGGCGTGGCACCCGCAGCCACGATGCGCGACTTGGCAAGAATGGGTAAACGGTCCAGGGCGCGAAACGCCGCGTCGCGCTGAGCCTGACTCCAAAACAACAAATCACGGTTCGTGGGCACTGTGGCCAGGAAAGCCCGCGTTTCTTTATCCAGGCTGGACCAAATGCCGACACCGGCAACGCCCAGCGCCAGTAAAGTGAGGGCAAGGATTTTCTTGAACAGTCCGGTTTTTGTCATTGCGGAACTTCTTGCTGTGGTGACTGGGTTTATCGGATTTTCTTGGTGGTGAATCGTGCCGGGGCGATTGAACCTGACAATATCAGCCTTTACAGGCTACTGCGCTTCAAGTCGTTGATTTACCAAAGAAAAAGGCCGCTAACTGTATGTTGTTAGCGGCCTTTGTATTGGCATATGGTGGAGCTGGGGGGATTTGAAGTGTCACCCCTAAACATCCACAATATTTCTATATTTCTCAACTAAATCAATGACTTAGGTAAGTAGGTTCGCCGATTTACAAGTTTTACACCATCAGCGTGTCACCCCAAAGTGTTGCCCCTAGTGTACTTCTACCCGGCCCAAATAGGGGCGTTGGCTCGAAAAGCCTAACCCACTTCGATGTGCGATTTGCGGACGGCGGTTCAATTCCGCAATTCAAAAGGCTGGTTGCTGTGTTGCTTTCACAGGAGTATTTCAAGCGGGTTGCACCTACGCACCTAATTGCGGGCAGAAGGTACTGGGCACTGCCCAAATCACTTTCGAGCTAGAACGAGGAAGACAGCGCTGATGCCCCAAGGGCAGGCCAGGCGAAAAACTCTCGGTTAGCGCTAGCCAACCGTGTCGTGGACAGCCTCACCAGCGAAGGCAAGAATGCGTTGCTCGTCGCTGACCAGCGTCACTTCAACGCCAGCATCTACCAAATCTTGCCGGATTTCTTCGTAAGCTCGAAAAGCTTTGGATTCGGATTTCGGTGCTGCTAGCGGGAAAAGCACGTTCTTTGGCAGCGCCTTGCGCTTTTCAAGGCGTCTGACCTTATCGACCCACAAGCCACCGTGGTTCAGAACCTTGGTCGAGTCTTCTTGCGCCAAGTACAGTGGCTTGATGACCCTGTCCACTACTTCGCCTTTTTTGTGAACAAAAGGGAAGTTGACAACGAAGTCGGTGGTTCCAACTTTTCCTTGGAAATACTGTGTGCCAATATGGTTGCTACCCTTGGACAGCAGGCGTCGTACCGAATTTTCCAACAGGCGTTCTTGATAGGCCTTGGTTACAAAATTTCTTTCAACGTAATAGTCGAAAAGCTCGTTAAGTTTTGCCTTTGGGTCGTCGGCCAGAACTACGCGGCGCTCATCGAAGTGCAGCATCGCATCACGCATCCTAGTCAATTCGGCAAACAAATTAACGGCAAATGGAACATCCACTACGCGCTTTCGCCCGTCCAATGCGTTACTACGCATGTATTGGCCTACACGTTGTAGCTCCTCGATGAAAAGAGCCTTGCTGTTCAAATAGACTTTGCTTTCAAGTTGATGGAAAAACTTCGTGATACGGCCGTACTTCTTCAGTAGTTTGAAGCCAAAAAAGCGGCCTTCTGGACAAAGCAT
The DNA here is from genome assembly GCA_046598365.1 of Polaromonas sp. Lineage (GTDB taxonomy): Bacteria > Pseudomonadota > Gammaproteobacteria > Burkholderiales > Burkholderiaceae_C > Polaromonas. Next base: position 17,107 of record JBKJIV010000111.1, read on the forward strand.
GACCACGCCCACGTTTGCGAATTCACCCGTTTCTACAAACGGGCGAAACCGAAGTAACGCATACTGGCAAGCCAACTTATTCACGAAATATTCCAAAAATCTTGGCTGATACAGCGATTAAGGCATGCTGCAATGTCATCCCAATTAACGCTTGCGGGGACGCCATCGTCGACCCACCACCACGAATCTGGGATGCTAGCACGTATGGCAGGAAGGGCAATCAGTGCCTTCGCCAAGCGTGTTTGATATGTAACACGGGCGAGATGGTCGCTAAATACCGAATTCCAATAGTCCGAGAACACATGACTGTCAACGAAGTTCATAGCGTTGAAGTCTGGGTCGAAGGCCATGTTGTGGTCAATGACTGCCAGTTGCTCGCCTGTTACATCCCAAAGCAAATTAGGATTACCGCCGTTTTCAGTCAAATGCCTGTCTTCATTGTGTAGCCACCAGTCAAAAACGAGCACATCCAGGGCGGCCTCAGGCGGAACTAAGTCACGGGTGGTGGGGGTGAGCTCTTGGACGTTAGACAGTCGCCGTGAGGCAAACACCAGCCCAGCGCCCAAGTCCCGAATGTCAGAACGCGCCCCAAATGACATCAATGCCGCTGGTACCTCGGCCAACGCATAGTCAGCTATGGGTAGCCCGAATTCTGTAGCCAAGTGTGCTGCAACCCATTCGCAAATCAAGCTTCTCCGACCAGCGCCTGCGCCCTTTACATAGTAAATCTCGCCGTCGTTACCACGACAAATAAATGGCTCAGTCTTCCCCTGTGGCGAACGTCCCAAAATCTCTTCGATGATGACTGATGGACTTACCATATTTGGTCGCGCCCGGGCATTTCTCGCGTCACCCCCATCAAAGAGGATGGGGCATTACATCTGCAAGTCCGAAGACTTTTCATCAGGGCTCCCTCGGTAATGCTTTTTAACATTTGAACCCCAATTGTGCATCCCTTCCTCGGCTTGCCCGGTCTGTCGTAACTGCTGGCTATACAGACCCAAATGCGAAAGCCTCTGGAACTTTCATTTCAGAGGCTTTCAAAACCACGTAACAGTGGCGGTTTTCTCAATCACCATAACGGTGATGTACGCTGAATTTCAGAGTTACCTGTAAGGTAGTAAATTGAAACACTCCCACAAACGTGAGGAAATCTCTGAATGGTTTCACAGTAGCAAGGTTATCGACCTCATGTCAAGTGCGGGTGCGCAGGCAGCCTATTGAAGCGTTAAAGCAAGTGATAACCAATAACAACATCCATAGTTTTATCTGCCGTTTCTTTCCATTCATCGCTCACGTCTTTATTGGAGCAGTTCATAAGCAAGGTGCGAAAAATGTGGTTTAACGGGTAAAACGAATATTGATAATTATTTTTTTCAGGGTACAAAAACTCGAAATTCACATAGATTTGAATAGGCTCTTTCCATGGCGGCATGATGTCAACTTGCCATTGATGACCATCGTCGTACATACCGCCTTGTTTCCTGGTGCTAACTTCATACGTATCCTTTGTCCACTTAGAAAAGTCAGTGATGAGCCTGGTAATGAGTCGACCGCCGTCAACGTCTACCAGCACGGTAGTATTTACTGGTGCAAAACCACCTTCTGTTAAAGGTGCCGAATAGAAGCCATACGATAACAAATAAACGCGTTGGAGTTTTTTTGGCATATCTGATAAAAATAAAACTGTTTAAACTGTTTAAACAGTTGAAGCAGCTGGAATAGTTGGACCTTTTATCCGAGTGGTGACCGAATTCTCATACACGCCGTAAGGAGAGAGGTCAGCACCAGAAATCGCAACGTGTGTCTTTGCTCAAAACACCTATCAATTAAGAATTTCCCTTTGTAGTCATACCACCCTTGCCATCAAGTCATTTATATTTCTTGCCACCATATAGCTCGCTGGATTTTCACCGAATGACAATGCCTCAAAGTGGGCTTTGCCACACTTGATTTTTGCACTTTCCTTGTCGCGCAAATCCTCATCGAAGAGGCTTGATTTGGTTTCGACCACAAAGTAAAGCCTTTCGGCTCCGTCCACTTCCACCAGTACAGCCCAATCGGGGTTGTAAGTCCCTAGGGGCGTCGGGATACGGAACCACCCTGGCAGCTTGGCATAGACCTTTACTGCGTCGTTCTTTTCCAAGTCTTCCGCAAAACCCTTCTCTACGCCGTCAGAGTCGTAGACCACGTATTCATAAACAGCCTTGGTCGCAGGCAGCATGTTTTTTAGGTAGCCGGTTAACTCTTCCTGATTGAAAAGCTCCTGTGCGTAATAGGCTTCGTCGCCGATACGTTGGTACTTGATGCCATCCACAAGGGCCATGCGTTTCGCACGGTTGACGGAGTCAGCAACAAGGTCGATGTATTGCTGCGGGTTCTTCTTGAAGTCGTCCAGTCGGTCGCTCTCGGTGAGGATGCGGACAAGGCTGCGTCGGGTCAATTGGGTTCTGTCTTGCAACTCGGTCAACAGGTCGGGCAACTCGATGTCTTGCTCTTCAAGAATGATGGGGGCAGATGATGCCGTTTCGCGGGCACCGACACCCCCCTTGCCAATAGCCAAATCAGCCTTACGCCATTGCAGGCGGGTTTTCATGACCACAGGCAAATCCTTGACGGCCTTGATACACGCCACAATCAATGCCTCGTTATCGAACATGACCCGGTAAGTGGTCTTGTGTTTGATTCTGTCCCACAGTGCTTTGAATTCGGCACTCTGCACAATGGCTTGGCGGGTCTTGATTTGCTTGCGTTCGTCGGCATTCTTGACGGTCAGGCCACCTGCCAGTTTTTTCAGCAACTCGCTTACATCGGCCTTCTGCGAAGCGAACTCTTCGGGCAGGGTGAATGTCTTGTCTTTTAACGCCGTCCGAAGTGAGTCCTGAACCTTGCCCTTGGCATCCACCAGTCCGGCCCCTTTGAGGTACGTCCAAATGGCTTCGGACTTTTCAACACCCAGCGGCTTTGCATCGCCGTTGGCATCAGCGACGGCAATGGCTGCGAACTGGTGCTTCTCAACAATGCCAAAGCGAATGCCCGTGTCGGCCTCGATTTCCTTTTGCAGGTTGAACGCAAAATCTTCATAGCTCTCGGTGGCAACCACCGTCAGCGTGTTGACCTCGAAACCACGTTGCCGTTCTCCACTCTGGTTAACGCACAACCGCAGTCCGCGTCCGATGGTCTGCCGCCGCTCCCGCTCGGTGCCCATTTCACGCAATGCACAAATCTGGAACACGTTCGGGTTGTCCCAACCCTCCCGCAATGCCGAATGCGAAAAAATAAACTTCAACTTCGTCTCGAAGCCCAGTAATTTTTCCTTGTCCTTCATGATGAGGTTGTACGCCCGCTCGGCACTGTCCCTGTTGGTCTGGTTGCCCTCGTCGGTGTCCTGCCACTTCCCTTTCTTGTCGATAGAGAAATAGCCGTCGTGGACATCCGCTGCTTCGTGCGTCAGGTCAATTTCTTTGAACAGGCTGCGAAACTTGGGCTTTGCCGCTGCGGCCTTGTACTCGGCCTCGAACATTTCCGCATACTTGCCTTTGACGGGCACGCCACTGCTGTCGTACTGGCGGTAATTTTCGACCACGTCAATAAAGAACAGCGATAGCACCTTGATGCCCAGTGGGTTGAAGCGTAGCTCCTTATCCAGGTGCTCTTCGATGGTGCGGCGAATCATCTGCCGCTTGACTGCATCTTCATCGACACCGCCAATGGCTTCACCAACACGCAATGGCTCTTCCTGATTACTGAATTGGACATATTCGTCGCCCTTGCGGCAACCAATGTCGTCTACCAGAAACCCTGCATACAGTGGGCGATTGGTGTACTGCTCCAAGTCGTAACCCGCCTGAACCGTGACTTGGTCACGCGTTACCGATGTGCCGTGCTGAACATCCAGTTCCAGCACCGCTCGAATCTTGTTGGCCTTGTTGCTGACTGACACCAACCGCACATAGGCTTTGTTGTGACCGCCATCCACTGCCGCCGATGCCACCTCGATTTGCTTGACCAGCTTTCGCTCATAGGCATCTACCGCATCAAGGCGGTACACCTGATGGTGCTTGTCGGCGTGTGTGGCTGAATACCGCAGGGTACAAAGCGGGTTCATTTTTTCAAGGGCTTCCTTGCCCTGACCTTTGAGGCCACCGTCAACACTCTGTGGTTCATCCACGATGACAATGGGACAGGTTGAGCGAATCAGGTCAATTGGCTTTTCACCACCTGTTTTTTCGCTGTCCTTGTAGAGGTTGTTCACGTCCTGCTTGTTGATGGCACCGACAGTAATCACCATGACCTGAATGGTCTGGCTGGTGGCAAAGTTTCGGACCTGCCCCAACTTCGAAGAGTCGTACAGGAAAAAATCAAACGGCACGCCCGCATAGAGACTGCGAAAATGATCTTGCGTGATTTGCAGGGTCTTGTAAACGCCCTCCTTGATAGCAACCGACGGCACCACAATGACAAACTTGGTGAAGCCGTACCGCTTGTTCAATTCGAAGATGCTGCGGACATAGACATAGGTCTTGCCCGTGCCTGTTTCCATTTCGACGGTGAAGTCGCCCGATGCCAACGACGCGGATGGTCGCAGGCCATTGCGAAGCTGGATGTCATTTAGGTTGGCAAGCAATTCGTCATCAAGCAAGGTCAGGCGGTTGCCGACACCCAACTCGTTTTGAACAAGGCCCAATTGGCCCTGCGTGAAACTGCCGCCCAAGGCCAATTCGCCTTGACCCAGTTCGGCCCGCCCGCCCTGACTGGCCACTGTAAATTCTGTGCGGCAAATCTCCTGCCCACGGAACAGGTCGCACACCGACTCGATTGCCGCGTGCTGGTAATCCAGATTAGATTCAAAGTGCAGTTTCATGACTGCCTCACAGACTGCGAACGTTTTCAAGCCCGTTCTGGGCAAGGATTGCGGCCATGTTGGTCTTGGCGACATCGTCGGCAAAAGCACTGTCACGGAACACCACGGTCGAATCGCCTGCGGGGGCTAGTTCTTTGTGCCATGACACGATGCCAGCAGCAACCGCTTCGACTTCCTTGGGGGAAATCTTTTCGGCCAGACACAGCATCAGAACACCGCCACCGACTGCACCAACTGCCTTGCCAGCGATAGTCCGCGACTCCATCGGAACACATAAATCAAGGCCCAACTTCAACAGAAGTTCATAGACAATGTCGGCCTCAGTTCTGCCGTCCAATATGTGCTCGTGATGGTCAAGCAGTGACTGTGCCAAGTTCTCAGGACTTGGGTTCCACACACGAATATTTGACTTATCCAACTTGAATGCTCGAAAACCCGTATCCCCCGTAAACATTCTGTTGTTTGCTTTTACTTTGCCTCCTGCTCGTCGAATTCTTTCCTTGGTCAGTTCAGCGATAGTTCTTGGCTTCCCAAGAAGGTCGCAAAAATCGGAAGCTGTTTTTTGCTCAGGATTGGCTGGACTAAGTGGTTCTGGGAGTTGAACCAAGATGAATCGCCGACTGACTCCGTCAGTTGCATTTTGTGCCATCACAGCGTGAGCGGTTGTCCCTGAGCCCGCAAAAAAGTCTAGGACGATGTCGCCATCACCTGAACCTTGCTCCACGATGCTAGAAATAAATTTGACCGGCTTCGGGAAATTAAAGACGCGGACATTGAACAAGCCGTCTATATCTTCCGTTCCATGTTTGGTGTAGACGTTCTCGCCAATCATGGTCGAAAATCCAGTGAAATCAGACTCTAATTCGTTAAGGAACGCCTTGCGACGCGGTCTCCCTGTGTTGTCGGCGGGCCAAAGTATTCTGTTTTCTGAAATTAGCCGCCCCATTGTGTTCCTGTCATATCGCCAACCCATATCTGGACACCCATAGTTGACACGAGTATTTGGATGAATCAAGTCGTAGTGGAGATTTGGTCGCCTGTCGGCGGTTGCGATGCCAACCATGTTCGCACTCGCCCAGTCTCCCCTTGGGTCGCTGTCTGGATTTGAATACTGACTTTGGTTTCTGGATGCACCACGAATAGCATTGCCATAGCAAACGACATATTCGTGGTCAATTGATGCCCCGGTAGTTGTTCTGTTGTCCTTGTTCTGCCTGCTCTTCCAGATAAAGCACGCAAGAAAATTTTCCTCTCCAAATACATCATCACAAACGAGTCGAAGTCGTGGCATTTCAGAGTCGTCAATGGAGATAAATATGACTCCGTCATCTCTCAACAGACTCCGTGCGAGTCTCAGACGTGGAAAAATCATGTTTAACCAGTCAGTGTGAAACCTCCCGCTTGCATCGGTATTTGCGGACAACTTCGCTCCACCTTCAACCTGCCCAGTGAGTTCCAAGTAGTTGCCGATACTGTCGCGAAAGTTATCGGGATAAACAAAGTCCTTACCCGTGTTGTACGGCGGGTCGATGTAAATCAGCTTAACTTTGCCCGAATAGCTTTTCTGCAATAGTTTCAAGACTTCAAGGTTATCGCCCTCAATCATCAGGTTCTGCGTGGTCGCCCAATCGACACTCTCATCAGGACAGGGTCGCATGGTGCCGGTGCTGGGTGTTAACGCAATTTGCCGTGCCCGACGTTTGCCGTGCCAGTTGAGGCCATACTTTTCGTCGGTCTCATCAACGGTGCCACCCAACAACTGGCGAAGCGTGTCGAATTGAACCTTGCCCTCGGCGAATGCTTCGGGGAATAGTGATTGCAATTGCGACAGGTTGTCAGCCACGATGTCTGCGGATTGGGATGCGGGGTCATTGGTTTCAATTTTGTTCATGGCGTGCTCTTCACAAGGATATTTCGCTCAGTGGTTAGCGAGTGCGAATTGATTGGCGGTCAGTTGGAGTTCCAGCCGCTTGATTTTGGTATTCAGTTCAACGAGTCGGTTCATCTGCTTTTCTTTGACCGCTTGTGTCCGCAATACGGACAACTCGTAGATGATTTGCGAATGCATGGCGACAGAGTCTCGCATTCGGTGCGTTTGCTCGGGCGACTCTGGCAGGGCAAAACTGCCCGTTATGCTGGCCGCTGCAAAGCCCACGATGCCATTCATCCAGCCCTGATAAAAAAGGAACAGGTCACTGGTTGGCAACCGTGACAGAGTAAGGGAACATAAGAACGCCAATGTGGCTGCAGGCGGCACCGCATCAAGTGCCATAGGGGCCGTGGTCAATATTTCATCCACCACGAACTTGTCCGCTTCATTTTGTGCGAACCGCTTGTGTGCTGCCGAAACGGCAATGCCGTCGGCACCGCCATCGTGGAATGACGACACCAATAAAACGGGGTACGGAACGGCCCTGTGAATTAGCTCTGTCAGCCGTGCCACTTTGGCGTTCTGTCGAAAGACTGCCGTCAGAACCGCTACTTCGAGGTATTCGCGTTCCGCATCGCGGTACGCGGGTACTGCAATGTTGGTGGGTTTCAGGGCGGCAACCCATTGCAGTTCTTCAATGCCGTCCTGAATCTGCCGCTTGTCCGCTGCCGTGGGTGCCCCCTGTTCAACCAATAGCTTTTTGGGGATGCGTTGTTCGACCTTGGCATTGGCAGGCAATTCCAGTGCATCGAGAACCATCGTCAGGCTCACGTAGCCGACTCCGCGAGTATGGCAAGCCATGCCACCACTTCAAAGTCGTTACTGCCTGCAAACTCGCCCTTTTGGGCGTGTGTGCCACCGGCTGTGAAGAGGCTGGCAACAGCTTTTTCTTCCTTCTTGCCGACTACTGACGCAATGGCCTTCGACAAAAGGTCTTGGGCTTTACCCATGTCCTTGCCGTCGCGTGTGGCTTTGTCAAAACGGACACAGGCCGAAACGTCGGGCATATCACGGCCCACGCATAGCTTTTTCAAGCGGTCAAGAATCTGCTTGGGTTGGTTGAACGGCATCAGTACCGTGCCATCGTCAGCAACATGCACTAAATAATGTGGTGCCAGTGGATAACCGGATTCGGCCACATTGGCTCCCGCTTCGCCAACTGCCCGCAAACAGAACACCATGCCCGCAGGAATTGCAGAGTCACCCAACTGTGCTGCCGTGGTGACGGCAAACGAACCCAACGGCAACGCATCAAGCATTCCTGGATGCTCCCGCAACTGGCCTGCTAGGTCGATACGGAAATCATTCAAAGTGAGGTCGGCAATGGAAACGCCACTGGACAGGTCTTCAAGGTCAATAACCGTGTCTTGCAGCTTTAACAGTTGCTGGCGGCGGTATTCCAAATCATTCATCTGGTCGCCAGATTGCTGCTCGATTAGGTTCTCTTCACCAGTAGCCGAAATGTCGAGCAAAACCATCTTGCCACTGACCCGTTGTTCGAGGTTGATATATTCCTCCAACTCCATGTTGGGCCAAAAGTTGGCAAGCTGGATGCAGTCATTGGGTGAACCAATGCGGTCGATACGCCCGAACCGCTGAATGATGCGAACTGGGTTCCAGTGGATGTCGTAGTTAATCAAATAGTCGCAGTCTTGCAGGTTCTGGCCTTCCGATATGCAGTCAGTGGCGATAAGCAAGTCGATGTCGCCCTCGCTGGCATATTCAGCGGGCCGCTCTTTGGAGCGTGGCGAAAACGCTGTCAACAGGCTGGCAAGGTCGGTACGCAATTTGGTTTGATTGGTCTTGTTGCTGCCCGCCCCGACTATCACTGCGGAATGCACCCCGAGTTCTTTCCTGGCCCAGCCCGATAGCTCTTGATAGAGGTACATCGCGGTATCGGCGAACGCGGTGAAGACGATTACCTTTTTGTTGCCCGCATTGATAGGCTGGGTGGCCTTGGTCAATATGAGTTTGCGAAGTGCTGCCAGTTTGGCATCCCGCTCTGCGGAAATTTGCTCGGCGGCTGAGAGTAACGTCGCCAAACGATTGCGGTCTTCCTGCAAGTCTTGCCGCCACCGAACCCTGTCTACGTCCTGCAATAGCACCTTAACCTTGCGGCCTACCAGTAGTGATTCGTAAGTGGGGTCGTCAATTTCAACGTCGTCGATAGAGAGCTCTTCGACTGAATCCTCATGGGCGTCAATACGATTAAGCAAGGCATCTACGCCAGCAAGTTGCCGCTTCAAGGTCAGCGCAAACGAAACGACGGAACTCTCCATGCGTTTCAACAGGTTGACCCGAATTAGTTGAACCAGACTTTCCTCGCGGTCAACCTGCCGGAAAACACTCTGCCCGCCGCGAATGCGGGTGCTGTACTTAGCATCGTAATCGGCCTGCTTGTGGGCCAGGACGTAACGCAGCGGAGCATAGGGGCTAAGGTTCAGCCGCCGAATCTCATTATTGATGTCACGGATGGCGGGGAACTGTCCCGACAAATCCACGTCCGCCTTGATGTTGAGTGGCTTCAAACGAGTCGGGAACGTGCCCGTCTCAGCGGTGCCGTAGTATTTTTCAATGTGCTTGCGTGAGCGGGCAATGGTCAGCAGGTCGAGCAACTTGAAATAGTCGAATCCCAGCATGTCCATCAGCCTTGATGGTCTCCGGTCTACCTCTTCAAGGCGAAGCCAACGAGTGAACTGCGACTGGGCCTGTCGGACCGTAGCTTCAATGCTAGGGATACCATGGCCATCTAGTGCTCCGTCGGCCCCTTCGGTAATGAACGAAATCTGGTTTTTCAGGTCAGCAAGGCGGTTATTGACTGGCGTGGCCGACAACATCAGCACCCGAGTTTTGACACCCTCGCGGATGATTTGACGCATCAGGCGGTCGTAACGGCTTTCCCTGCCTTGGTGGGTAATCTTGTTGCGAAAGTTGTGGGACTCGTCGATGACCACCAAGTCATAGTTACCCCAGTTGACGTGCGACAGGTCAATGTCACCGGACTGGCCCCCTTCGCGGGTCAGGTCGGTGTGGTTCAAAACGTCGTAGTGCAGGCGGTCGGCTGCAAGCACGTTGCGGCGGTCATTGGCCTTGTAAATCGTCCAGTTGTCGCGAAGCCGTTTTGGTGCCAGTACCAGCACGCGGTCGTTCCGCAGTTCGTAATATTTGATGATTGCCAGCGCCTCGAACGTCTTTCCGAGTCCAACACTGTCGGCAATAATGCAGCCGCCATGGCGTTCCAGTTTGTCGATGGCACCGACAACACCGTCCCGCTGGAACTTGTAGAGCTTCTGCCAGACAACGCTGTTCTTGATGCCCGTGGCCGACTTGATAATTTTCTCTTCGTCGAGTTCATCACCCAGGTCTTTGAACAACTGGTACAGGGTCAGGTAATAAATAACCGCTGGTGGCCGATGTGCCGCCAAATCGTTCAATTTGGCAAGCATGTCGGCTTTGGCATTGCCTGTCGCGGGCAGGCTGGCCCACAGTCCATCAAACCACGATGCCAGAAGCGTGCATTCGTCGGCACTTTCCGTTGACTGAATGAGGCTTAACTCGTGGTTGGGTGTCAGCCCTAGACCACTGGTGGAAAATGAACTGGTGCCCGTAATGACACGGTTTGGCATGCCCGCGTCTGAACGGACAACCATGGCAGATTGCGGAATGGAACTGCTGGCCTGTTTGACTTCGGCCTTCTTGGCAACCCAGTCGGCACACTGTTTGGCAAGCCAGCGGCTTTGGAGGCGATTGCGTGAAGCCCTGTCTGCCTCGTTCCCAAGCATGGCCCAATCGCTGCGTTCAGGGGATGGCAATGCCAGTCGAACTTGCCCGATACCGGCTAAAAGGTCTTGCAATTCGCCAAAAGCGAATAGGGAAAACTCGGGCGACGCGATGTCCAGCGAGGATTTGGCGCGTAGACACTGACGAAGTTCGTCAATGACACGGTCGTTTCCGCTGTTTTTAATAAGACGCACTGTTGTTCCCTTCCGTTGTCCACCTTGTTTGCCATTCTGGCATTGTTACTGTCAGGGAAAGTCTAGCAGGCAGACCATGCCGGATTTGGACCCCTTGCACGGGTCAAAACCCTCCTAAAACCCGTGTGCTGGCTGGCTTTGGTGCATTGTTGGCTGGGTTGCCCTGCATAGCCCGTGGGTCAACGGCGTTGATACGTACAAGGAAGACGACCGTCCACAGTATTGCGAAAATGGCTCGTGCGGTGCGCGGTTGGATGCGGTGAATGAGTGTCATGTTCGTGCCTTTCGCCCCCGCCAAGGACGAATACATGACGCAACCGCATCTGGCACCACACCACACAGCCCTAAAATTCGCCATGGGTGTGCGGACCGAATGACAGGCCAAAGGCTGGCGTGAGGGTTGCCTATGGCGTAAAAAAAACCGCCCGCAATTACTTGGGGGCGGTGTTAAGTGGAGTGTTTACGTTACATGGTCAATGCGGGCCCTGACACAGTTGGCTCTGTCTGCGTATACCCAGACTTGGGTTTACGCGATGCCCGTTTGATGCTGCTTGCAATGAGCGCTTTCACCACGGGATTGACTGGCTGCACCGTAGTATCAATCACGGGCGCAGGCATGACTACTGGCATGGCCTCTGGACTGACTTCCGGTTCCGGGACAAAGCGGCCCATAACGTAATCACAGATTTTTTGCGCGTCCTTTGCAACTCGGAAGATTTCACGGCTGTCGGATTTCAACATTCTGATGTACGAATCCACGTACCTGGCGTGACTCTCTATCGACATGGGGATATTCAGCTCATGGGCCATCAAAACAGAGAATAGTTCCACACGGATTTCCTCCCGTGCGTAGTCGTCTGTGCCTCGAGCGCCCAAATGCCGTTCGAGTGGTCCAGAAGACCAGTGCCCCAGCTCGTGAAGTAGCGTCCCCAGGTAATCAAACTCGGAATTGAATGCACCCCGGTACGGCATTTTGATAAGGCCGTACTCACCATCTCCCTGACTTGGCGAAAAGTAGGCCCGATTTCCGCCATGGACAATTTGCGGCTGTAATCGGTCGATGATTTCCTGAACAGCTTTGTTGGGAGACCATTCTGGTTGGGGAATGTTTTCTGGCAAAGGCAGGCCGTCGATTTGCTCTGCATTGAACACGCGATACTCAGTTAAAAATGGCACCATGCGCGGCCTGTCGTTGCTGCCCTTGCCCTTCTGGTCCTTACCTGAATCGGTGCTCGCAGATTCCAGCATTTTGAAAAAATATACCGGGGTAGTCTTCTCGCCTTTACGTACTCTGCCACCCAACTCGTTAGCCTGCTTCATCGTGAACCAGCGGTTAGAGCCGTAACCCCGTTCATGGGCCGTAATGAACAGCAATGCGGTATTCACCCCGCTGTATGGACGTGCGCTGGTGCCGTTTTTGGGTAGACCTGGCTCGTTGATGTCAGACCATGGCCGCACCCAGTTTGCCATTCCGCCCTTCTCAATCGCTTTGACGATTTTGTCGGTCACCTCCTGATACAGGTCGCGCCGTTGTGCCTTTTCTTTACTCATCATCTGGTCCTCCCAGATGGATGGACACTTTTCTGCCATCGTCGGTCAGCATCTCCACATGGAAGTAACTCGCATCACCTTTCAGAACGGTCTGCATCTGCTTTATTAGCTCAATCGCCAACTCTGGCGTCAGCGTTATAAATTGTGGGTGTTCGTGCTTCATTTAAGACCACCTAGTAGATTGATGAGAGCTGCATTCCCATTGATGCGCATAGCAGACAGTGCAGGACTGCCAACATCAAAGTAAATGGGGGCATTCGGCGGCTGGGCTGGCTGTTGACCCGGTGTACTGGTCTGCACGGCGCTTTGTGGGTCCTCTTGGCTTGCTGGTGGCTTTTGCCAAGCGGACAAGCTGGGTTCACCTTCTGATAGGCAAAAATATGACCCTGAATCCGGCTGCATGACCTCGTAACGAACGGGAAAACCGTCCATGGGGCAAAGCACTGGTAAGAGGGGTGGCAGTGGGTAATCCCGTCCTACTACCAGATTGCCTGATGTGTCTAGTCCTGTCTCGCGCAGGCCGTGTGCTGGAAACATCAGCGCGTAGGCCGGCACTTTAAAAATGAGCGCAGCACTTTTGCGGGCGTTTTTGCGCACGACAACGAAGCAGAACCAACGCTCGCCTCTTGATGTGCATGCAAAACCATATTCGATGGGCGGCGCGTTCAATGGCGGAATAGCCAACACCAGGTGACCTGGGTAGTGGGCCAGGATGTCACTGTGAAGATAAATCGCGTCCATTCCAAAACAGGTAGCGCTCGCCACTGCGTTACCTTCCATCTCAGGGCACAGGCTGGACAGCCATTTAAATGACGCTGGGTCGTGGAGCCTGTGCAAGGTGTGATTGTTGGCATTCATTTGCAGCTCCATTCAAATGAGTCATCGATGGCTTGCGAAGCTTTGGACGGTTGCGCCACTTCCCATGCCCGGCCATTGTCAAGTTGCGATGGCCGATTTAGTTTGCCCAACTCAGGGTTCGGCGTTGAAGGTAACTGCATGCGAAAAAAACGGCTGTCAAGTTCCGACAAAGCACGCGAAGCATGAGGCGACTGGGTACGGGGCTTCAGGTCAGGGGACCCGGTGATAAACAGCTCGGCCAGCAGTTGATATAGAAGTGTCAGCATAGTTTTGTCTCCTTGGATAAATCCGGCGCGCTATGCAAGTCGGTTGCCGGACGGGTTGATGGGTTGGCGCCAGTCGTTGCACGCTGCTGGCGCGTAGATGGGCCAGCGCGGCGCATTAGGCTGGCGGCGCTTGCGGGTTCAATACGCAATGCGCTGGCGGGTGTCCAAATCGTTGCCGGTGCGGGCGTATTGGCCGTAGTCCGCATGGACGCTGGTGCCGCGCTAGGCCTAGGTGTTTGGCCCTTCCGACTGTCGCGCTCCGCCAAGGCTTGGCCAATAGTGGTGGTCAAGTCAATGATTTGCGACTGCACCCGTTTGAATTCGGCCTGTACTTTTGCCAGCTCAATGCTGGTTTGAATCCAGGCGTTGAACGCTGCGCGCTCATCCCACTTTTCGGCATTCCAAGGGGTACGCCTGCCAAGATGCTTGGTGGCCGGTGTGTCAATGCCTCGGTCTTTGTTTGAACGGTGGTCAATGCGCTCGTTGCTACCTGCCTGCTCCAATGCCGCGTTGCAAGCTGTCGCCCAAGCTTCGCGCCATTGGGTTACCAGCGCTTTGTCATTCCAGTCCCTGCGCTTGGCTCCAAAGCCAGTGGGGGTGATGTCGCGCAAGGTCAACAGAATATGTGCGTGGATGTTGCCTGGCTTGGCGTGCAACGCGATGTCTGCAATCATGGCTTTTTTGACGAACTGTTCTTGAACGTACTTGGTCAGGAGCTGGATGTGTTGCTCGGGGGTCAAGGCCAAAGGGAGGGCAATTTCGACCTCACGCCAAAGCTGTGCATTGACCCGGCTTTTTTCGACGGTCTCAATTGCGTTGGATAGCCTCTCGCGCTGGACCGCCCAGTCCGGGGAATTTGGTGGTGCCAAGATGGCGCGGTAAGTGACCTCTTTTTTGCGTGTGTAGTTGAAGACCTGCCCGGTGCGCTGGCAGGTCATGCGTGTGCCGCTTCGATACGCTGCCGCCGCTACGGCATTGCCGCCATCGCTGCGGGTGATGATTTTTGTGGTGCTGTGGAACAGTGCCATGTTTCGCTCTCCTTGATTTTGTTGTCAGCAGACAAACCAAATTCGAGGGGGGCGAACCGAATGCGGGATGGCCTGTAATGACGAACCCGCTAGGGTTGGTCATGACGGGGCATTGCTCGGTGTTGAAGGCCCTGCCAGGCGCGCACAAACGTTAGTTTGTATCAGTGCGCTTGTGTGGTCTTTCCCCATGAATGCTGGACTGTCTGAATTCAATCTGCCAGATTGATGTCGGCGATGCAATCAAAACCGGGGTGTCACCGGAAAGAATTTTCATGAAGACGACAAATACCAATGAATCCACTGATGCCAAATTAGCAAATCTGCGTGAGCGAGAGACTGCATTGAAGCAGCAGGCCCAGCAGCTTCAAGCACGCGCAGAACATCTGAGTCGGGTCGGGCGCGGACATCTCGAACGCCTGGCCCGCCGTGTGGATGCGCATGAAAAAATTGTCTTGGGCGCGTTGGTCAAAAAAGCTGGGCTGGATGTTTGCCGTGGCGCTGGTGTTACGGCAGCAGAACAGCCATCAAATGACAACGTGTTCTCGTCAATGACATCGAATGCTAAGGAAAAAGACGACGTGCCAAGGTCAACGTCGTCAAAACAGCATCCAAACACCGTCTTGGCATCAGTGTTTAATGGTCGTTTGAGTGATGACTCTGCAAACTACGACCGTGAACTAATACTTGGAAGTCTTTTATGGTTGGCCGATGTGCTCACCGCGCAACCTGGGGGTGTGGTGGCGGTGCCAGCCCATGGTGTTTTACGTGATGCAGGACGGCTCGCTGGTGCCAATGTGGTTAAAAGGTTTGGATGTGCTAAAAATTGACTGCTGCCGTAAGGGGGCCAACTATCACCGTAGCCAGCGTTCAAAGCTTAAAAGTTAAACAGTCAGCTCGTGGACCATTTGCCAAAGCCTACCTCATTCCAAAAAATTGGCAGCAAAGTAAACGACTTCTGTTTGGACATACTTCTTTCTATTCTTCTTATTTTTAATGGAGTGAGTGGAGGTAGTGGATAGAAAACAAGGTCAAGCTCATAGCAAAAAAGAGTTGAGACTTGCCAAAAAAGCCTCCATTAACTCCACTGCCGCCACTTGCTGGAAAGGCAACCGATGTAGAAAAAGGGCAGCTCCATCAACTGGAACTACCCCCTTCATTTATCGCCTTTAAGTATTGGCATCACTGGCAATGGGCTCAAAGCACAAGGTCAAGCCCACGTGTAAAAACAGCCTGACCATGCCAGAAAGCCACAGGTTCCTCCATAGCTAACACAGGCCAAGTCGAATTCTTAAAACGTCAAATCACTCTTGATGCCAGAAGATGCGCTGGCATGCGTCATCGGTTTAAGGGTAACGCCCATCCACAAATTTTGCGTTGAAGTTTTCTTACGAACGAAACCGCGCTCTTCAAGACGTAGATTAAAAACAGATTGCTTCATTGGCATGCGAATGCCTGCCGACACACACCAGTCAAGGTATGCGTCATAAATGACCTGCGAGCCAACATTCGAGGTGAAACTGACGCTACAACGCTCATCAATAAACGTCTGAAAAATATCCATAGATGACCGGTAATTCATGGTGGCGGCAGCGACAACCGAAGGGATGCCCAACCCGTCTTTGAGCCACATCTGACTACCCTCGATAGCCCAGCGCAAAATTGCTGGGGCTTCGGCAATCAACTTTTCCAGAAGCCGCTTATCTGCTTTGGTTTCGTCAAACTTTGCCAAAAATGGCACCAACCGCATACGCCGCCAAATGCCTTGGTCTGTACCTTTAACCACGGGCAGGTGGTTGCTTGCCAGCACAATTTTCCCTACCGGCTGAAAGGTAAAGAACTCCTTGTTCAAAAATCGTACCGACATGGCATCACCACCAGTGAATTGCTTCACCACAGTTTCATCCAATGATTTTCCCTCCATCCCCTCGGGGCTGACGACAAAGCGCTTGCCCACCAAGGCGGCTAAGTCGTTGCGTGGAGCTGCGCCACGGTTCATATCCATAAAGGTAGTGAAATCGACTTGTTGAGCATAGGCCCCCATCAAATATTTGATGACGTTGATGAAGGTGGATTTTCCATTGGCACCACCGCCATAGAAAAGGAAAAAGCACTGCTCCTCCATGCTGCCAGTGAGGATGTAGCCGACGACTCTTTGAAAGTATGCCTTCAGCTCGTCATCGCCACAGGAGATTTCGTCTAGGAACTGCATCCAACGGTTGCATTTTGCATCTGCTCCTCCAAGTTTTACAGGGCAAATTTTGGTGAGGAGCTGTTCTGGACGGTGCTGCGACATCAAGCCGGTGCGCAAATCAATGACGCCCGATTCACAGTTGAACACCATGGGGTCCGAATCGTATTGACTGGTTCTGGTTGCCATCCCTGGTAACACACGGGCGATTTGGAGTGCAGCTGAAATAGTGCGGTAGTTGTGCAGCTTCAAACCCTCAACGTAAACCTTTTTAGCCATAGCTAAGCAAGGGTCATCAATGTCATTGGCGCACGCTCGTAAAGCTACCGCTTCAACTTCCAAAATGCTTTTGGCAACCCGCGTCATCCGCAGGACTGCTTCGTTTTCCTCATCAGGACCCCAGTGATTGCCGCGCCAAATCATCCACACGCCCCGGTTGGCATCGAAGCGGGTACAGTGCCCCCAAGAATCTACGAAGCGCTCGCCGTGTCCTACCTCGCCAGGTGAAAAGTCCAATTTAGCATCACGCGCAATGGCGTCGTTTGCCGCTGCCGCTTGGACGGTAGCTTCGACCATTTGTTCAATTGCAGTCAGAGAGACTGCTTTCACTACCGTCGCACTCTTTACCGGTGTTGCAGCTGCTACTTTATGAGACTTAGGACTATCTAGGCCAAACAAAAGTTCTTCCACTTGGGAAGAATTAGCAGCTTGACGATTGACGGGCACACTGCCATCTAGTGGTTGCGCACCGGCGTTAACGACGTCTCGGGGGGACTTTACGGGGTTGCTGTTTTTCAGTTTTGTGTTCATGTTTACTCCTTGGTTGTGAACACCTTTATGTTCTTACTTTGGAGAAAATTTCGGTAGAACAGACATACGGTCCCTGCCCTTCCTCGCTGAGGTCATACAGCGCAACACCACCCCTCATCAGTCCTCATGAGCCCTCAACAGCCCTTGGGCTAACATTAGAAAAATATGAATTTTTGAGAAATATTTTTAGGTATCGATTGCCGCTTATGTCTGTGGACCGGAAACTTGAATGACCACCGCTAAACCTACTCCCCCAAGTTTCGAAGATGTACTCGCTCGCGCAGCATTGCACGAACAGTTGAAAAACGTCCCAGATGTGATGCTCAACCACGAGCAGGCAGCGTTCTTCATTGGCTGCCATCCTAAAAAGCTGGAACGATGGCGCACAGAGAAACGCCCGCCTTTTCCCACCGCCATGAATGCCCTTGGAAAGTCAGGGGTTCAAGTTCAATACAGAGTTGGGACGCTTCTCGAATTCATCAGGGATTCGCAGGTTCAGGCGACAACGAGCAACAGCGAGACCCAGCTTGTTTCCCACAAAGTGGTTAACGGCAAGCGTGTGAAACCGGACGCAATGACATGGGCAGCGGAAGACTTAATCGAAGTCGATGAGCTCGCAGAACCATTTTTCATGGATGACGACGGAATCGTTATTGCCCACGGTTGGGAAGAGAACTTGGTAGCCATCGCGGAAAGGCTGACCGTGCAGCGTACTCCCATTGAATGGATGACCTGGGATGATGCACTGGCACGAGTGTGGCAAATTGAAAGTCTTCGTCTAAGCTGGTTGGCGTTTGCCGACACCGTGGCACCTCTTTTACGCGGCGTTGTTGAAGCAAAACGAACAGCAGCACTGGCTAAGATTTAGCAACCCAGCCGCTTACTATCAGAAAAAGGCAAGCCTAAAGTAATCCAGTAACGTCGAATGATTCAGTAGAAGCCACGTCACCGCTTAGTACACGCGTAACTTCATGTGCCACCAAAAACGCTGGAAGTGATTGCAACAGTTTCGGCAGCTCTGGTAGTTCTTGACTTGCCTTCTGCACCACAGAAGGATGCGCCACGCACCAATTCACACCTTCTTCGGTTGTAAACGCCTCCAAGCATTGCCTTGGAAGAGGTGCATTAAGAAGCAGAAGGTAATCTGCACGAATTCTGGGAGATAAATGCGCGGGTAAATTGGGCGTATCGACCGGAGCAAGAGGAGCGATGCCAGGCCCCCCAACTAATTTTGCCGATTTAGCTGGCATTGAAACCCCCTCCGCATTAGGCGTCTTTTCGCTTCGCATTGAGAGGACACTCTGTGTCTCTGGGGTTTTCTTTTTACGTTTGATAGTGAAAGCAGGTTTTACAAAAGCAGCCGCCATGCTTTTGTTCGGGTGCACGAGCGCAGCAGTATCAGCAGTGCTACCAACATGAGCTTTTGGACGTTTTTTACCGCCCGTCTTGGAAAAGGTTTTTGATTTTTCTGGCAGTGGCGGCGGTTCCACATATGAGGAAAACTCCACATCAAAAACAAGTCGTTCTATAACCCTTTGCTTGCTTGCAGTCGTACTGCCATGCATGTAGGTCTTAGTGTGGATATCCTTGCGCGCTGTCTCCGCTGTGAAAGGATGCGCATCAGAGTGCCCTGCAATACTGCGCAAAACTTGGGATTCAGGATAGTTGTCCTGAGTATCGGGCAACGCTTTGTTAACGCTTGCGTCAACAATGGTTTGAGCCACTTCGGTTACGAACGCATGTCGAAAGCAATGAAACACTTTGCGCTTGTCTGTGATGCCGACGTCTTTACGCAAGTACTTGCTAAACCACCTCCCCACGCTTTGACCCATACCATCGCGTGAGTCCATACTGAGGTCGAATAAAGTCTCCTTCCCCGCAGCTTTTCGACCTTGGGCCATTGCGACTAGACCCAACTCAACAAGTTTGGAATGCACGGGTATCTGCCTGCGAGACGCCGCCGTTTTTAATCGCCGCTCGAGTTTTATTTGAGTGTTTTCTCCAGCGCTTGGCAGGCTTTTATCATCAGCAAGGTTAAGCATCCAGACACCACCGGGCTCCTGAAAAACATCACTTGTAAGTAGCTGACAAATCTCATTTAGGCGCATTCCGGTGAATGCGGCGATATGTGGAACCCAGTATTGAGCTGGATACCAGTACTTCTGCTCACGCATGAACGGACTCTCGAACAAGCGTCGCATGTCCTCCAAATCGAACGGTAATCGTGATGTGTCTTCAACGACATGTTGTTTCTTGTACGCTGAATGGGCGGGCTTGGCTGCCAATGGGGTAACCGCACCTTGGTCCGCACAGAACGCCAAAAACTGGCGTGTGGCTGACATGTAGGCATCAACCGTGGCTGGCTTCAACCCTTTGACTTGCTCTCCGTTCTTATTAAATACAGTTCCAGCTTTTACGCATTCCATAGCGTTTTTAATCGACGCACCTGGTAGTAGTCCTGACTTTTCCCGGTTAACTGGGTAAAACGCTAAATCATGTTCGTATTTTTTTATGAAGGTTGCACTGATGGTTCCAACCCTGATTTTCCCGCAATAGCCAAGAAAAATATCCAACTTCGATTCCTGTGCGTCGCGCGATTTCGGCTCTAAATCGCCTCGGTCTTCACGTGCCTGAATATCGTCAAGGTAGCGTGGCATCCAGTCAGAAACTAGCTTATTTGCGTTTGAAAGGATTAGACCGGGAAAAATATCATCCGTACCGCCTATTCCTGTATCTGTCAGGTTCTCAGAGCTATTTGAGACGGATACGGGGAGTGCAGCTTCGGTTTTAAGCTGAGAAATACGAAGCATCTTCGCTACTGACTCTTCTTCACCAGGCTGTACGCCCCTAATCACTGTTCCATCAGGCAATTCAACGTCATAAGACATTTTGTCGTGCGGCGGGCGACGGAACGTGTTCATAGCGGTGCGAAGGACGGTAAGTAATTGTGCGTGTGAGGATACCTCACGCTGGCCTAAAACCTTGTCCCATGCGACGCGTAGCGCACGTGCGCAAACCAAGGCGAAACGTGGGTCCTTGGTGCAGGTGGACATACGGATTTCTCTTGGAAACCCAATACCAGCACCACGAAGTGACAGTGGCACAACGAAACGAGCGTAATAAACGCCGTTACGACTTTTGGTCAAGTAGGCAGATGTTTTCATTTGATTTTCCAAGTGGGTGACCGAGTGGCACCCCAAGGTGGAAAATCATGAAATTCTGCGAACCTTTTATAAAAAGTTGTTGGAAATCAACAACTTACAGTTGTATGGTGGAGCTGGGGGGATTTGAACCCCCGTCCGCAAGCCTTGTTCGGGCAGATCTACATGTTTAGCGGTCTGATTTAAGTCTCGCCACCTGTGTCGCGCAGTCGCACGCTACACAGGACGCCAGCACCCTATTTTCTCGTCCCTGGTTAAGGTACCCAGCCAGGAGCCAGCCGATGAAATTATCTTTACAGCCGGGAGCGTTTAACTTGCGCTAAACACCCCTTGCCCAGCCCATCGGCCTGCTGTTGTAAAGCTCACTGGCAATTAAGCAGCGAGTGCGAAACGTTCGTCGTTTGCAGTTAGTTTGTTTGAATCAGTTT
>JBKJIV010000033.1:0-9729 GCA_046598365.1 Polaromonas sp.
CACTGGTACAAACCCGCAATCCATGCCATAATCAGCGGCTTGACGGATGCACGGGGTGCACCGCATTTGTACATCTACCTCACACTTTAGCGGCTCTACCAACAGAGCCATCGCTTCAGGCACCGGTTTACCGGAAGTCGCTTGAACCGAAATATTCGTTTGTGGTTGATGTTTTATTAACCACAAACGAAGCCTCCCGCAACGCGGCAGGTGGTAGTTTCTTGTTCGCCTGCCCAAAACCACAAGTCGGGCGGTGAGCAAGTGCTTAGTGAGAAAAACATGACTGACTCTTTTGAGGCTCGCGGCGACTTTTTGGCCGAAGCAAACATTGATACCGATATCCTGAGCGCACCGGATTTTTCCGACGCGCCTGCTGCTGGCGAAACTTCGCTCGACGCAATTGCTGCGGAGCCCAACGGTTTCGTGAAGCTGGGTCTGGCCAAAGAACTTCTGCAAGCCGTTGCCGACATGGGTTTTACCCAGCCGACCGCGGTGCAGATGGCCACCATCCCCAAAGCCATGCAGGCACTGGATGCTGACCCCAAAGCCAGCAAATTCACCGACTTGCTGGTTTCCAGCCAGACCGGTAGCGGTAAAACCGCGGCCTTCCTGCTGCCCGTTCTGCACACTCTGCTCAAGCAGCAGGAAGATGCCGAGCGCAACGAACGCGCCGAATTTGAACGCCTGAGTGCTGAAGCTGTCGCCCGTGGCGAAGCGCCGCTGAAAAAGCCCAAGCGCAAAGACCCGACCAACATGCGTAACTTCAAGGCCGCCACACCGGGCGCGCTGATTTTGTGCCCCACCCGTGAGCTGGCACAGCAAGTTTGTGCCGACGCCATCGACCTGGTTCGCCATTGCCGCGGCCTGCGTATTGCCAACGTCGTTGGTGGTATTCCTTACCAGCTGCAAATTGCCAAGCTGCAAAACGCCAATCTGGTGGTGGCCACGCCTGGTCGCCTGCTGGACTTGCAGCGCAGCATGCAGATCAAGCTGGACCAGGTGCAGTTCCTCGTCGTTGACGAAGCCGACCGCATGCTGGACCTCGGATTTGCCGACGACCTGACCGAAGTCAACCAGCTCACCATCGAGCGCAAGCAGACCATGATGTTCAGCGCCACGTTTGCGCCCCGCATCATGCAACTGGCCACGCGCGTGATGCGCCAGCCCCAGCGCGTGGAGATTGATTCTCCACACGAAAAACATGCATCGATTACCCAGTCCCTGCTGTGGGCCGACAACATGACGCACAAGCGCAAGTTGCTGGACCACTGGCTGCGTGACACCACCATCAACCAGGCGATCGTGTTTGCCTGCACACAGGTGGAATGTGATGGCCTGGCTAACGACCTGGTGCAAGAGGGTTTCAGCGCCGTGGCGCTGCATGGCGCTTTGGGCCAGGGCCTGCGCAACCGTCGCCTGATGGCTTTCCGTGATGGCCGCGTGCAGATTCTGGTGGCTACCGATGTGGCTGCCCGCGGTCTGGACGTTCCAACCATCACGCACGTCATCAACTACGGCCTGCCCATGAAAGCCGAAGACTATGTGCACCGCATTGGCCGCACTGGCCGTGCAGGCCGCGAAGGCCAGGCGATCACGATTGCCGAGTTCCGCGATCGTCGCAAAATTCAGGACATCGAGCACTACACCCAACAAAACCTCAAGCCCAGCGTGATTGCCGGCCTGGAGCCACAGCAACGCTTTGCACCAACGTCAGATCGCCCACGTGGCAATTTCGGCGGTGACCGTGGTCGCAGCTTCGGCGGTGGTGGTGGTGGCCGTTTCAGCAACGACCGTGCGCCTTCGGGCGGTTTCGGTGGCGGCGCTGGCGGTGGTTATGCCGGCAAGAAGCCTGCATTCGGCGACCGCGGTGCAGATCGCGGCGGCTTCGGGGGCAACCGTGATGACCGTGGTGGTGCCTTCCAGGGCCGTCCTGCACCACAGGGCAACAACTATGCAGACCGCTCGGGTTTCAACGATCGCAATGCTCGCCGTCCGGATGACCGTGGTTTTGGCAACAACAACGCGGGCTTTGCCCAGCGCGACGATCGTGGTGGCGAGCGCAGTTTTGGCGGCCGCCCTGAAGGTTTTGCACCGCGTGCAGACTTTGCAGATCGCAAGCCTGCTTTTGCCAAGCCCGCCGGCAAGGTGTTTGTTCCCCGTGACGCTCAGAAGCGTCCGGCCCGCCCGGCCCGTTAATTCCCTCATGAAATAGAAATGGCCCGCGATGCGGGCCATTTTTTTGCAAGGAAGCCAGGCTTGCGGTCAGCTCATGCCGTTGCGGCTGGCCAGTTCAACAAACAAGCCGGAGTGGTCCAGATCACTCAGGCCGTGTTTCATCCCATCGGCATAAAGTTGCTCAAGCAGGGCCGTGATCGGCACTTCCAGGCCGATCTCGCGTGCGGTGGCCAAGGCGTTGTCCATGTCCTTGTGCTGGATGGCCAGCCGTGCCTGCGTAACGAAGTCCCGGTCCACCATGCGTTGGCCATGCACCTGCAAGATGCGGCTATCGGCAAAGCCTCCGGTGATAGCCTCCTTTACCTTGGCCATGTCGGCGCCGCCTTTGGCGGCAAAGAGCAGGGCTTCGGCCACGGCGCCAATGGTGATGCCAACAATCATCTGATTGGCCAGCTTGGTCAACTGGCCCGCGCCGTGCGCGCCCACCAGGGTAGGGCGTCCAAAGACCTGAATCACGGGCAGCGCGCGCTCGAAGTCGGCAGACTTCCCGCCCACCATGATGACCAGCGTGCCCTTGTCGGCCCCACCCGTCCCACCGGAAACCGGAGCGTCCAGATGGGATACCCCCAAGGCGCCAAGGCGGGCCGCATGGTCGCGTGCCTCTCTGGGTTGGATGGAGGCCATGTCGACAAACAGCGAACCCGGCATCATGGCTGCGGCCACGCCTCGCCTGAACAAGACGTCTTCCACCACAGTCCCGTTTTCCAGCATCGCGAACACGATGTCTGCGTCTGCAACGGCCGCGCTGGCTTGCCCATGAGCCGTGGCGCCCAAGGCCACAAGCGATGCGGTTTTCCCCGGCGTGCGGTTCCACACCTGGGGTGCATGACCTGCTTCACAGAGGCGCTGAGCCATTGGAAGCCCCATGCTGCCGATGCCCAAAAAGGCAATTTTCAGGACTTGCTTTGTGCCGTTGTTGGTCATTGAGTTTTCCAGTGGGTGGCTCTGACCCATCATGAGCCATGCCGTCCAGAGAATGCTGTCAGGCAGCTTGCTGCATAGCCGGCGACCCGGTTGAAAACATGGATTCCATCTCATGGCGCACTTTGTAGGCCGCTGTGGAGGTGTCCATCGCAACATCAGCCCAGCTCAGGCTTTGCCCTTTCTTGACCGGACGCACGACCTTGACTTGGTGCGCCAGTCCCAATGGCAGACCACCCATTTTCAGGGACGTCGCGGCTGGCAGCAGCTTGCCCCAGACCGTGTAGCCGCCCTCGCCGTCAAGAATGTCGCCGGGCTGAAGGTCGCGCTTGGCGGTGGCCACCACGTCGGCATTCCAGCAGGTGGCGACGCCGGTGGGCTCACCGCGCAGCGCCACGCTCGCAACCGACACACCTACCTCCAGACCGATCAGATGCCAGCGCTTGTACAGCGTGAAGTAGCGCCCGGATGGGTCAGTGTGCGCGTTGTATTCCTCAAAGCAGTTTTTGATGTAGTCGGTTTCAGCCTCAACGGTTACCCAGACGCCCATGCGAATGTCGTAGGGGATTTTCCGGCCATCGGTTTCCAGTGACGAAATCACTTCGACCATGCCTTTGCGCTCGAGCACACCGCCTTCGCTGATCGGGCGTGTGACGAAGGGAATGTCCTCCACGCTCGCGGGCGGGTAAAGCAGTCCGTTGCTGGGGACGGTCAATCCTGTCGCGTTGGCAACGGCGGTGCACTCGATGGAAGGTTTGGAGCCGTCCAGGAAACTGTTGAACATTTTGGGATTCAAGCCGCCACGCAGAGCCTGTTCAGGACTCAAGCCGTAGTTGCCCCAAACCGTTTCGGGTGTCGACGCTGAAAAATGCGGTAACCACTTGTGGCCACGGCCCGCCGCCACCACCGGAAAACCGCAAGTGCGCGCCCAGTCCACCAGGTCGCAGATCAGGGCCGGCTGGTCGCCAAAAGCCAGTGAATAAACGACGCCGGCATCAAGCGCCTTGCGCGCCAGCAGTGGGCCACAAAAAGCATCAGCTTCGACGGTGACGTTCACGACATGTTTGCCATGCGCAAAGGCCTGCAGGCAGTGTTCGACCGCAGCAATCGGGTTGCCGGTGCATTCCACAATGATGTCGATTTGCGGGTGCGACACAACAGCTTGCCAGTCTTCGGTGATCCAGGTTGTTCCTGTTTTGATAGCTTCTTGTGCCGACGATGCCTGTGCAGATTCGGGATTCCAACCCACTCGTGCGAGATTGGCCTTGGCCAGATCAGGCGACAGGTCAGCAATCGCAACGAGGTGCACGCCGGGCGTTCTGGGCAACTGCGCCAGATACATGGAGCCGAACTTGCCGGCACCTATCAGGCCGATGCGGACGGGTTTGTTGTCAGCAGCGCGTTGCTGGAGTTTGGTGTAGAGGTTCATTGAAGCGGTTTTGTCATTGCGGGCTTGACCCGAAATCCAGGGGAGGGGGACGAAAGTGGTCGATGAAGCATGGATGCCGGATCGAGTCCGGCATGACATCTTCCTTATGCCGCTCTTTTCATTTCATCCAGAGGCACGGGTGACGTCTGCATCGCTGTCGCCGGCACTCCATCCTTCCACGGCAGATCGACGGGATAGTCTTTCAGCAGGCAGTCGTCCGGCAGGCACTCGATCGGCGTGAAGTCGCGGTGCGCGATGTACTCGGGGCGTTTATGCCTGCGAATATGGTTGCTGACCGCGCACAGACTCAGGTAGACGCTGACCCGGTTGAAGGGCGACAGGTTGCTCCCCGACGCATGAACCAGGCAGGAGTGAAACAAAATCATGGAGCCGGCCGGACCCTTGGGGCTGACGATACCGCCCTGTTTTCCACCGGCGCGCTGCACCAGCTGGCGGATCAAATCGTTGTCCACCGTCCAAAGCGGATAACTGGTGGTGGTGAGGTCATGTTTGGCATCGACCACGCCTTTCTTGTGACTGCCGGGAATGAACATCAGCGGCCCGTTGTGCTCGGTGACATCGTCCAGAAAAATCGCGACGTTCATGGCGCGCTCGGTGGGCATCAAGTCGTCATTAAGCCAGGTGCCGTAGTCTTGATGCCATTGCCAGACGTCACCTTCAAACGCCATCTTGCCGTTGATCTTGAACTGGTGCATGTACAGCGCTTCGCCGAGAAGCTCCTGTACAGGCTCAATCATGCGGGGGTGACGGCCTAGCTTGGCGAAAGGCTCGCTGTACATGTGCGCGGCAAAGTTGGTTCGCACGGCGTCTTTTCCTTTTTCCCTGACGTTGTAGGCCTCCTGGCGGCTGTACAGCTCGGGTACGGCGTCATTGAGCGACTGCGTCTCCTCTTGTGTAAATAGACCAGGAAAGAACAGGTAGCCATCGCGCTCGAACTGCGCAAGTTGATCAGGTCGTAATTTCATGGGGGCTCTCCGTGGTGTTGGTTTGCAAGGCAGACGACAGCAGCGTCGCCAGGTTTTGACTGGCTTCTTCGCCATGCTCCCGAATCAGGGTCTCTGCGGTTTCTTCGTCGCCGCGGGCGATGGCTTTGGCAATGGCCTCATGCTCGTCCCAGATCGATTCGCGCATGGTTGCGACCTGCAGCACGGCGCCCATGGCGCGGCGGATGTGGTGCCAATGCAGTTGCGCGCTCTGCGAAATCAATGGGTTGCCTGACGCAGCGTAGATGGCCGCATGAAACTGCTCGTCAGCAGCCAGCATGGCCTGCACCTTGTTGCTACGTGCTGCGAGCCGTCCCTGGGTGATCAGCCCGGGGTCCATGGGGAAACGGGCGCGGGCAGCCAGCCGGGCAGCCAGTGCATCAAGCGCGCTGCGGACCTGGTAGATCTGGACCAGCCGGTTCACGTCCAGCGGTGCCACCAGCACGCCACGTCCTGGCGCGTCCAGTACAAATCCATCTTTTTTCAGTAGCCGCAGTGCCTGCAGGACCGGCTGGCGAGACACCGCCAATTGCGCCGCAATTTCCTCCTGCATGATGCGGGCGCCGGGAGCCAGCGAGCCGTCGCTGATAGCGTCCAGCAAACTGCGATAGACCTGGTCCACCAGGTCAGGGGCTGATTCAAGTCTGATAAGTTGCGCGACCATTTTTTGTACTCTGTATACAGAATACGTTTTTAAGTCGGTGGGTTGAATGCGGGTTTTCCCTTAAGTAAAGGCGAAATCCCCAACTGTGCCAAGATGGCGAGCACGACCTATTCGACTTTCTGGAGCAAGCATGACCCGACCCGATCCCGCCTGGCTGGACCGCATGTACAACAACCGTGCATTGGTGCCTGAACACGCCACCCATTTCAGCCGCTGGAGCGAGACATCGGCCAAGGCCCGCAGCACGCAGAGTTGCACATTGGATATTTCATACGGCGCAACCGGTGCTGAAACGCTGGATGTTTTTCCCGCTGCCCAGGCAGGAGCACCTGTGCTGGTGTTTATCCACGGGGGTTACTGGCGGTCGCTGGACAAGGCTGACCACTCATTTGTGGCACCCGCTTTCCAGGCGGCGGGCGCTTGCGTGGTGATTCCCAACTACGCTTTATGCCCCGCGGTCACCATTCCGCAAATCACCTTGCAAATGGTCGAGGCGCTGGCGTGGACCTACCGCAACGTGGCGCGATTTGGCGGGGACCCCGATCGCATCACCGTGGTGGGGCATTCGGCTGGTGGCCACCTGGCTGCGATGCTGATGACTTGCCTATGGGCGGCGCATGCCAAAGACCTGCCCTCCGATCTGGTGAAAAACGCATTGTCGATCTCGGGTCTTTACGAGCTCGATTCCATCATGCAAACGCCATTTCTGCAGGACTCTCTCAGGCTGACACCTGCGCAGGTTCTGAAGGTGAGTCCGGCGCGGCTGCCACCGCCGAAAAAAGGCGTGCTTTACACCGTTGCCGGTGCTGATGAAAGCGAAGAATTTTTACGCCACAACGCACTGATTGAAAAGGCTTGGGGAAGCAAAGCAGTGCCGGTTCGCGAAGCACTGCTGGGGCTTAATCACTTCAGCGTAGTTGAAGCGCTGGTGCAGTCCGACCATCGCCTGCACCGGCTTGCACTCGAATTGCTTGGGCTCCAGACAGGGTGTTAAATGTCCACGTCGTATTCGAGCGTCACGTCTGAAGCAGGGGTTCCGCCGCGAATAGCCCAGTTCTCGCGCGGCG
Organism: Polaromonas sp.; assembly: GCA_046598365.1. Taxonomy (GTDB): domain Bacteria; phylum Pseudomonadota; class Gammaproteobacteria; order Burkholderiales; family Burkholderiaceae_C; genus Polaromonas. The sequence continues at coordinate 7,321 of JBKJIV010000033.1, forward strand.
CCTCCCGCAGCAAAATTTTGACATGATCGGCGGGAATGGCGCAATGGCTCAGGTTTTGCACAATGGCGTCGTATAGCGCTCGTTTGGTCTGGACAGAGCGACCCGTGAAGCAGTCGATGGTCACCAGGGTGTAGCGGTCGCTTTTGTCGGGAGGCACGATAAAACGGTGCGGCTCATGGACAAAAAGACGGATCATGGTGGTCCAGGACGGCACTTTCAGCGCCTCTATCAAAGCGGTTTGCACGGCCTCAATCAGCGCGGCTTCTTCCGCCCTGGAATATGGCCGGCGTACTTCAATGGCTGCGGTGGGCACTGGTTCTCACTTTCATGGTCAGCCGGAGACTGTAACCTTCCTTGCGCCCGGGTCTTGTAGGTCTACATCAGCAAATGTTCCCGCCCTATACGAAACGCAACACTACATGAGTAAGCCAATTCGTTGTGTATGCTGGTCAAAAATTTGAATATAGTGCCATAACGCTAGATGGATGGTAGGTAGGGTAGTCTTCCATCAAGTGTATTGAACCTCAAACAATTTGGTAGTTAAGCTCCGACGCTGCTGCAGATGGAAGCTCACGAAGCAAAAGATAATGAAATTAGTCAACTGAGTCTGACGCTCCCATCGTCGGGTTTGCTGCGAAAGCAGTCTTTGCTCAACTGCCAAAGCAGTCATTCAATTCGACGGAATCGAATGCGGTTTAACGTGAAGATGACCAGGCCACCAACATCCGCGGCGAAGCGTCCTCCTGCTGCCGGGTCCGTGTCGATTGTTAGGTCGCTTCACGCCCAAGCTCTTGCCATTCACTGTTTGAGATGAGCGTGGAACGGGTCACCTTCAAGCCGTCGCATCCGTCGATTGCACGGATGGCCGCTTTTACTGAATCAGCAAGTGGCTTTGGAAGCCAAGGACTCAACGACACCTTCGATATCGTGTTCATAGCAATTGGGATGTCAAAGGACGGGCGCTCCCGATCCGGGTCTTCGTGCACCACCCGAAGCTCACCCTCCGGTCGGTATCCCGCACGTTTGAGATATGGAAGATCTTGGACCCGCATACTAAATGCCCGGGCCTCTTTGATCGTTAGATAGCTCACCTCTCTCCACTGAGCACCCGCAGATACCGCCTCTACTAAGAATTGGTCTCTACGGAAGTAGACGCAAGCGCCAGCGCTTCCATGAGCGAACACGTGCCAATGGTGGTAAGTCTCCGGAACCTGAGAGAAGCACAGCGCATGGAAGGACTTGAGGCTCTGACGTTCTTTGTATAGCGCCATGTACGATGCATCGTTCCGATCCTCCCAGCTATCTGGGTCGAGAAGCGTTACCGCCTTGGCCTTAAGTATGTGGAGTAGCGACGGGAGCTGTGTGTAACGCAATAATTCCGCAGTGAGTTTTGACGCCATTTTTGCCTGCGACCTAACGAACAAAGTAAGCGGCTGGACGTAGGCCAGGCCGCTTGACTGTAATTTTAGTAGAACAAGTTAGCGAGAGGTACTTGTCACTTACCATTTTTCGGGTTACTAGATTTGCTAGGTTTGAGAGACGGCGTGTTTCCTGGTGTTGTTTTGTTATCACGTCGTCGCTGATCCGGTTTTCCTGTTGATGGTGCTATCGGTTTTGGTCCCGGTTTAAGTGCCATGAATGCTCTCCTTCGTGGTTTTAAAATTACAGTATGTGCCTACCTACTAAATGTATGTCGCAAGACTTACGGATTAATCTGGCGTGTGCGGGAAAAGCTGGACATCAAAAGTGACATAAAAGGCCGTCGTTATTCTCTTTTCTACTAGTTAGCTAAAAATATAGACAGATAAAAAATGTGACTAACCCCGCAGCGGATTCCTTGTAGTTTAAACATCCAAATAGACACTGGATATCCCCCAAATGGGGGAGATTTGCTGCGAAATTCCTCTTTAAAAGACAACTATTGGGGAATGCTGCGACTGACGGCTTTGTGCCAGTGACCTGCCCGCGCGAAACTCGTCGACGAACATAGTAGCGTGATGCGCGAACTGGGAGTCCATGGTGATTTCTAACGAGGCTGTAAAAAAACTGCGCCCTCATGCAAAACCGCCATTTTCGGGGGTCTCTTTACCCTTGGCGATGCCGCGATCGTTCGATAGAAAGCGATCTGAGAGGTCGATTTTTCCATGCGCATGCAGTCAATCCCATGGTCAGAGTTTTTTTTACAGCCTCAACGTTCGAGCTAAGGGGGCGACGATGGCATGACGCGCTGGACAGCAATAGCAAAATGGGGCGACGCCCCAGCGCTTGCCACCGTGACATGCCGTTGGCGCTCCGCCATGTTAGGCCATATTGTTACGATGACCCCTGCTTGAGCGGGCCGGCCGGGCGATATATGTTGATGAGGACGCCCTTGGGCGTGCTTCGCGTCTCGACCAGAGTGAGGCCGCG
>JBKJIV010000160.1:0-4069 GCA_046598365.1 Polaromonas sp.
CAAAGTCATCAGCGCCTTTGACATCACCCGCATGATGGCGCTGGGCGCTGACTGGTGCAACTCGGGTCGGGCTTTCATGTTTGCGCTGGGCTGCATTCAGGCGCAGACCTGCCACACCGGCAACTGCCCGACCGGCGTGACCACGCAAGACCCGGTGCGTCAGCAGGCGCTGGTGGTGCCCGACAAGGCCGAGAGGGTGTGGCGGTTTCATCAAAGCACCCTCAAAGCCTTGAAGGAGTTGCTGGAAGCATCAGGCGTGAAACACACCAACGATGTCACGGCGCACCACATCGTGCGCCGCATCAACGACACCGAAGTCAGGTTGCTTTCCAACCTGGTCATGCATGTCAAGGAAGGTTCGCTGCTGACAGATCTGGAAAGTCAGCACCAGGTTTTCAAGCAGTACTGGCCGCTGGCCAGCGCGCACAGCTTTGCGGTAAGTACGCCGCCGGAGAAAGCCGCTAGCCCGGCCAGGCCGCTTCCCTGCGCCGCCTGAACGCCAGGTTTCAAGCTGGATTGGCTATTTTATTTGAAGCAAAGTCCGTTAAAGAGGATTGCTTCGTAGTGGCGCCTACTACGAGCTTCAAATTCCTTGCATTATTTGACGGCACCAGAAACATCGCCAGCGACCCATCATATTCAATGGATACCCAGCCCACATCGGTTGGGCAATTCAATGAAGCAAGATTTGCGTGAACCAAACAACGTCGAAACCATGAGCATGAAAAATTTCCGACCTACTGTCTGGCTTCGCCTGGTATTTGTATTGTCAATTTGCAGCACAACGTTGGGTGTCTGCGCCAACGGGCTAGAACAACCCAGGACATATAGCTATTCGGTGACCGTGGATGTGAGAACGGATGCCTCCCGTGTATGAGCAGCCTGAAGTCAAAGTTTTGGATTATTCCTACGGCGTAGCGCACAAGCTCGAAATAATCCCGGGCAAATCGATACGCCGAAATTTTCCGCCTGAGGGGTGCTGCGGAATCATTCACCAAGGGGCCGTCGCCCCCCGAGGCGACTACCTTTATTTCAAATGGCGCGTCATTGCCAGCGGTGAAGTATTCGAAGACAGAGTTGACCTGTCTAAACGGCTGCCGCAGTAGATTCACATGCACAAAATATCAAAAATGAATTCAAACCGTGAGTCCCTCAAACTCATAACCCAAAGCGAACACGTCAAGTGGGCGAACCAAGTCCTCGAAGACTACGTGCAGAACAAAGTGGCAATCGACAACACTGGCGCCTTAGCCACAGCCTGGGGCGATGTGCAACTCACACCCACCACTACTTGGTGAATAAACGCGGCGAGATCTTTAAACGCCTTGTAGGCGAGCCAGTCTTTGCGGACTTGCACAAGTTGATTGAAAAACTGCTCGCCGAGAGCTGACGCGGTTGATCGCTCCTTCGCCGGGCCGCAGGTGTAACGCCCCCCCGGGGGGCGCTACACGGGGTGAGCAACCGTGGGGGCTCACTCCTTGCGGAACGCGTCGTGGCAAGCCTTGCAAGTACCAGCAGTAGCGGTGAAAGCAGTTTTGAGGCTGTCAAGATTGCCGGTCTTAGCAGCAGCAGCGAGCTTGGTGCTTTCTGCCACCAGTTTGTCGCTGTGCTCCTTGAACTTAACCTGCTCGGTCCAGATTTCGGGCTTGGCTTTGGTATTACCCTTGTCGCTGCCAGCCATGAACCCGGCCCAAGGCAGTTTGGCCATGTTGGCAACGATTTCAGCATTTTCAGCGGCCACCTTGGCGTCAAACGGGACACGCCCATTGGCCATTGCACCAACGCGGCCAAAGTGCGCGGCCATCACGGTCAGCGCGCTCTGGCGGTATTTGATGGCGTCCTCAGGTTTGGCAAACTGGGCGGCGGCAGGCGTGGCCATGGTGATCATGGTTGCCGCGACGGCGAGACAAGCTAGTGCTTTCATTTCTTTTTTTCCCTCATAGTTTTAAGAAGTTCTTACGAATGGCAGTACTCCCCGATAGACTGCCACTTCACTTGAGCCCAGCCCAATGTACAAAGTTCCCCGTAGAATTAAATTCAGCAGTCTGCAATGCGACGGTCTGGCATTTCCGCTTTGGTTAAGCCGCCATGTCCCTGCGCATCGGTTAGCAGGCCGACATAACTCTGCGGCAGCTTTTCACCAGATCGCATGGCGGCCTGGTCGCTAACGATAAAGACACTGGGCGCGGTGACAAACAGCAGACTTGCTGCGAGGACACCGGTAGCCAGGCCGCCGAAGCCGAGGCCCGCCGGTTTAAGCCAACCCGACCAGCCCATTCAGGCCGCTTTGGCAGAAGGGGTCGACGCGGGGCGGGTACGGGTTTCAATGGCTGCCCACAAGCGGGCTGAGCGTTGTTGTGGGGGGAGTGAGATTGCCAACTGCCCCAGGCGCGACTCCCATTGGATGACGAGCCCCCGCACATCCACCCGATCACATTGCAGGCGTTCAAAGCGGCGCCGGGCCGCGCCGGTCAGGGTGCCCAGTACATAGGCTGAGGCCAAGTGTTCCAACAGCCTGGAGTCGGTGTACTTCATGGCATCACCACGCATTGCACAGCCAGACAGCCCGTGATTTTTTCCAAGCTGCGCTGTATCCAGGCCTTGACCGAGCCCAGCGGTGCTCCAGCAGTTGCATGGCACTGGGTGCCTGTGGCGTGCCCGAGGTCATCTCGTTTTCATCCATCTCGCCGGAGTCGGGCATCCCGCTTTCCTTGCGGCGCGCACGGGCACGGTAAGCGTCCAACGCCTTCTTGCGAACGATGGCACTCAGCGCGCCCAGCCATGTCATGGGTTTAATGGTTTGCCCGTCCACCTCGCTGTGGTAGCTAGCGGCATTTTTCCAGATAGTCACATACGCCTCTTGCAGCACATCTTCGGCCGCATCTCTTTTCAAATATACGCAAGGCAACGCCAAACGGATTCACATGGGTGCCGATGGACCTCGGAGAAGCAGGGTTTCTTTGAACTGGGCTGCATCCGATTGGCAGATTGCGGCGTTTGTCCTGTGTCAGCAGAGGCTATACGGCTGACTATGTCTTTTTTACCGTTGCACATCCTTGACTTGGGCCCGCATGTTTATGTTCAAAGACCTTTTCGGCACCTGGGCGCGTACAAAATCGGCCCCTTCCGGCCCAGAGACTGCGCCTTTCAAGATGAACTTGGAAGAGCGCATGGAGTTTCGACGCGAGATGCTGTACGACGCCCTCAAGGTCACCATGCAGGCTCACGGCATTTTGTCGTCGAGCTACCGTTACCGCGTCGTGTGTGAGGATAGGCGCGGGCATCAGTATTCAGTGTTGATGGATCTGTCCACCGACTTCATGCATAACCGCCAAGGCAGACCGGAACAACTGGTGAGTCTGGGAGCGTCGATCCGCAAAAGTGCGGCTGTGCGCTACAGGCTCGTTGTGACCGGTGTGTACTGGCAAGTCAATGATCGGATCCAAGGGTTTGGGGCAACAGCGGACGAGCTTGCCGCTGTTGAAGCCGTCGGACAGAACGGGCAGGAATTGCGGCTACCCGATGGTGTTTATGTGACTGACCTGGCGCCCTTGGGTGAAGAGGTGGCATAAGGCGTAAGTCAACGCCATGGCATTGGCTAAGTCCGGCCTCTGCGTGGCATGCGTTCCATTGCATGGTGGACCTTACCGGGGCTGCTCACTGACGTCTGTTGTGGCGCAATGTCCAGCAGCTGGTCATGCCTGGCCTTAACTTGCGCGGCCCCGTCTGGAATCTGCTCTACGTTGGCGGGTCTGTCGGCATCCGTTAAACAGCCCAAGGAGAGCTCAAGTTTCTTTGGATCTGCCTCTCCGTGAGCCTTTGTCTGCGCGATTTGTTGCCTCGACCACGAGCCAAGTGGCCTGCTTAGCAGCGTACGGGTCGAGCTTCCTTGAGCTGCCCCGCCATTGGTAGTCGGGCTTGCACGCCTTAAGATCTCGCGGGCGCCATCTAAGGCAATGCTGATTAAGGTCGACGGAGAGCGAGGCAAAAGCGTTACATGACGATGAAACAACATACTCTTGCCATGGCAGCAGACCAAACCTTTGAGAACTACCGCAAGCCCACGCGG
>JBKJIV010000004.1:0-7198 GCA_046598365.1 Polaromonas sp.
CACGCACGACCTGCCTGGTGAGCGCACGCTGAGCAACAGCGCTGCCAACTTGCGTCATGGTGCGCTGATCGGTGAAAAATCCGACTGGGTGCGGCCCGGCATCGCGGTTTATGGCAGTGCACCCGACTTCCCGGAGCGCAGCGCGGCCGACTGGGGCCTGCTGCCCACCATGACCCTGTCATCCAGGATCATCGGCGTCCAAAATTTGGTGGCCGGCGACACGGTGGGCTATGGCTCCAGCTTCACGGCTGACGGGCCCCTGCGCATCGGTGTGGTGGCTTGCGGTTACGCCGACGGCTACCCGAGGCACTGCACCACGGGTACGCCCGTGTTGGTTAATGGTGTGCGGTGCCGTATGGTAGGCAGGGTCAGCATGGACATGATCACGGTGGACCTGTCACCAGTGCCCGATGCGGGCATGGGCAGTGAGGTGACGCTGTGGGGTCGCTCGGCCAGCGGCACCATGTTGTCCATTGACGAGGTCGCGCAAGCGGCGGGGACAGTCGGGTATGAGTTGATGTGCGCGCTGGCGCCGCGTGTGCCGGTGGTGGTTGAAGAATGAAGAACCTGTCGAACTGGCGCTCGGTCCTTGCTCCCTGCCGCACACGATCAAACTGATGAACGCTCTGGGCTTGTAGTTCCAAGGGCGCAGACACAAGCTCAACGCCGCCTGAGTCCCAGCACCATCACCGCGCCGACCACCAGCAATGCGCCTGCAACTTGCACGGGCGCAATCGCCTGACCCAGGATCAGCCAGGCCAGCACCAACGCGAACACCGGCTCGACATTCATGATGGCCGAGTTGCCGACAACACCGAGCTTGGGCAGTACGGTGAACATGATGGTAAAAGCCGTGCCATACAGAAAAATCAACGCTGCCAGACCCCACCAGCCGACGGGCGCCTGCGGCAGCTGAAAGCCGCCCTGTACGGCGACGCCCGCCAGTGCAAACAGGCCAACCGTGCTCATGGTGGTCAGGGTGCGCACGCGGCCATCCACGTCGCCGGCTTCGTGCTGGGTCAGCACCAGCGCCACACCAAAAGTGGCGGCGGCTGCCAGCGCAAAAGCGACGCCGGTGCCGATGCGGCCCCACTGCCCGGCCGCGCCCAGGCCTGAAGCCGCGCCAAACACGTCGAGCGCCAGCGCCAGGCCAAGCAAAATCACCGGCATGGCCAGCAGCAGGGCGCGCTCGGGTGAGCGGCGGTAGAGCAGCCAGTCCCACAGCGCTGTCCAGATCGGGTAAGTGTTGAAGGCCAGCAGAGCGAGCGCCACCGGCAGCCGCGCGACGGCCGAATACAGACAGACGCTTTGCACGGCGATGAGCAGGCCAATAACCGGCAGTATGCGTTTGTGGCGGGCGGTGAAGCGGATGCGCACACGCTGGATGGCCAGCAGGGCGGCCACAACCAGCGCGGTTACCACGCTGCGAAACGCTACAGCGGTGGCCACGTCAACGCCGTTGTTGAAGGCGATGCGTGCCGCCACATGGTTGGCGCCCATCATCAAGGCGATCAGCAGCAAGGTGGCAAAGGCGGTGCCGCTCAAGGCGCGCTGCGGCGTCATGCTGCTCTGCTCAAAAGCGAGATTCGCATGATGGGCTGCCTTTTGCAGACGGACCTTGGGAGGCTGAATTTGCGAACATGACGGATTGCTGATGACGTCTCAGAGGTCAGAGCAGGCTGGCCAGATGGATCTTGGCCGCCGCAGCCAGCTTGTCGTCAAAGGTGGTCAGCGGGCATTTGAGTTCTGCCGCCAGCCAAAGGTAAGCGGCGTCGTAAGCGGACAGGCCGTAACGCATGGCAAGGTCGGCCACGGCCGGGGCATCGACGGGGTGGAGTTCGATTTCCATCGTTGCCGCCTCCGCCAGGCATTCGCTTGCATGTGCATCGCCCTTGCGCAATTTTTTGACGGCGACGTTGGCCAGTTCGACGTGCAGAAGATGCGGCGCATGTAGTGTGCGGCCGTCCAGCTGTTGCCGGGCTTGCTCTTTCCATTCCTCACCAAAAACAAATCCCGCGAGGCAACTGCAATCGACGACAAGCGCTGGCCGCAGCAGGTATTGCGCGGGCGGTTCTGCAACGTGCAGGGTGGGCATCGGCTTCACCTGCTGTCGCGATCTTGCCGAATGATGTCGATGCTTGAAATCTGGTTGCTGACGCCGTCTGGAAACTTTACTTTCAGATCTGCAGCGACTTGAGCCACGGTTTTCCAGCCCACACGCACGATGGGCCAGCCACGCTTGTCGTAGCCGGCGATGCGCGGACGGCCGCGCTCGCCCGGCCCCTCAGCGGGGTTGTCGGCGCCAGCGGCATTACCTACAGCTTGCTCCACGATGGCCATCAGCTCACCTTGCAGCGAGCGGTGGTTGCGCGCGGCACGCTGGCGCAACGCTTCGGCCCAGGTTTCGGGAACATCTTTGATTGATAAAGTGGTCACAATATGGCTCCAAAACAGAACTTGGCTTCATTTTGGAGTCATATCTATGTGCTGTCAATAAAGATGACGGACTTTGGCATGCAGGCGCGACAGTCCGAGCAGCGCATCGGTGAAGGGCGTAGGTACGTGTGTCAGTTCGCCAAGCTCCCTGACCACGGTCACCAGCGCATCCAGTTCGACAGCCTTGCCGGCTTCGACGTCTTGCAGCATGGAGGTTTTAAAGGCGCCCAGCTTGAGTGTCACGGCGTGGCGGTCCTGCGGCTGCTGCTCTATCGGGATGCCGATGCGCGCACCTATTTCCTTGGCTTCGAGCATCACGCTGGAGATGAAGTTGCGCACCAGCTCATCGCCCAGAATAAGGTCGGTGGTGGCACCGGTCAGGGCGCTGACCGGGTTGACGGTCATGTTGCCCCACAGCTTGTACCAGGTGTCTTTCTGGATCTGCGCGGACACACTGATTGTGAAGCCGGCGCGCCCCAGCAGCTCCGCCATCGCCTGCACCCGCAGGCTTTGGGCGCCCGAAGGCTCACCGATGATGAGGCCGTTTCCGAAATGGTGGCGAATCACGCCAGGCGCATCGACCGAGCAACTGGCGTGCACGACGCAGCCGATGATGCTGGCCGCCGGAATGGCCGCGGCGATCTCGCCGCTGGCATCGACAGCCTTCAACTGTGTGCCTGCGTACTCTCCCCCAAAGCCCTGGAAGAACCACCAGGGAACACCGTTCATCGCAGTCAGCACGATGGTGTCGGGCCCGATCAGCGGCGCAATGTGGCGTGCCACCTCCAACAAGGCCGGTGCCTTGACCGCGATGACCACCAGGTCCTGAACGCCGAGTGCGGACGGGCTGTTGCTGGCTTGCACCGCCACTGAGCTTGCGCCACTTGCGGTTTGCAAACGCAGGCCATGTGTTTGCAGCGCTTGCAGGGTGTTGCCGCGTGCCACCAGGCTGACCCGGCAACCCGCTTCAGCGAGCCTCGCTCCGATCCAGCCGCCGATAGCGCCAGCGCCATAAATGCAGACCCGGGAGGTCATTTGTTGAAGAAGCTCTGCAGGTTGTTGTGCTTGCCTTCGTATACCTGCCCACCTTCGTCGATATGGAGTGTGATGCCGATAGGGACGGTCGCAAATATAGGCTCAAAATGCGCCTTTACCCTTTGCAACAGGGCGTCGCCTGCTGTTTTTTTAAGAGCGTCGCTACGCCCCGCCATCAGTCGCAAGTTCAGGTACATGTAGGCGCGGTCTGCTTGGCCATCGGCCACGGCGTGGTGTGGCGCGGGGTAGGCCAGCACGCGTGTGCCGTGCATCGGAAACACAGACTCGCCGTTGTCATCTTTGAGCCCGGTCAGCACACCCGCCAGCGCCTGGCACAGCTCGCTCATGTCAGTTTGATGGGTCAAATTGGCGGTGTATTCAATTTTGAGATGGGGCATGGCGAGCTTTCGGTGTGTGCAGAGCGATTTTTTACCTGAGGATAACGCGCCCCATTCTGTACTGTGGTTAATTACAGTATTATCAGCGCATGGCCAAAGACAAGACGATTTTCACCTGCACCGAATGTGGCGGCATCAACCCCAAATGGCTGGGCAAGTGTCCGCATTGCGGTGCGTGGAACACGCTGATCGAGTCGGTAGCTGAAAGTAATTCCCCGGTAAAAAACCGCTTTGCCTCGCTGGCCAAACCCTCGGAGGTCGCCACACTGGCCGACATCGAAGCCAGCGACATGGCCCGCACCCCGACGGGCCATGAAGAGTTGGACCGCGTGTTGGGTGGCGGCATTGTCGAAGGCGGCGTGGTGCTGATAGGCGGCGACCCCGGGATTGGCAAATCCACGCTGCTGCTGCAGGCGCTCGATTCGCTGCAGCGCTCGGGCCTGGAAACCTTGTATGTCACCGGTGAGGAAAGCGGCGCCCAGGTTGCGCTGCGCTCGCGCCGGCTCGGGCTGGATGGCTCGCAAGTCAAGGTGCTGGCAGAAATCCAGCTGGAAAAAATCCTGGCCACGCTGGAGGCCACGCGCCCGGCGGTCGCGGTCATTGACTCCATCCAGACCGTTTACTCCGATCAACTCACATCCGCACCCGGTTCCGTGGCGCAGGTGCGCGAATGTGCAGCGCACCTGACTCGCGCCGCCAAATCCAGCGGCGTCTGCATCGTGCTGGTCGGCCACGTCACCAAAGAAGGCGCTTTGGCCGGCCCGCGTGTGCTGGAGCACATGGTCGACACCGTGCTGTATTTTGAAGGCGACACGCATTCCAGCTTTCGCCTCGTGCGCGCCATCAAAAACCGTTTCGGCGCCGTCAATGAGATCGGCGTGTTTGCGATGACTGAAAAAGGCCTCAAGGGCGTGAGCAATCCAAGCGCCATCTTCTTGAGTCAGCACAGCGAGCCGGTACCCGGCAGTTGCGTGCTGGTCACACTCGAAGGCACGCGTCCCATGTTGGTTGAAATCCAGGCGCTGGTTGACAGTGGCGGCCCGAGTCCGCGCCGTTTGTCAGTGGGTCTGGACCGCGACCGGCTGGCCATGCTGCTAGCCGTGCTGCATCGCCATGCGGGTATTGCCTGTATGGACCAGGATGTTTTTGTCAACGCCGTGGGCGGCGTGCGTATCAGCGAGCCAGCCGCCGACTTGTCGGTGATGCTGGCCATCACGTCGAGCCTGCGTGGTAAACCGCTGCCCAAGGGTTTCATCGCATTTGGCGAGGTCGGGCTGGCTGGTGAGGTGCGGCCCGCGCCGCGCGGCCAGGAGCGGCTCAAGGAAGCCGCCAAGCTGGGCTTTAGCGTGGCGGTGGTGCCCAAAGCCAATGCGCCGAAAAAGCCGATTGAGGGTCTGACCATCCATGCGGTGGATCGGATAGAGCAGGCCATTGAGATCGTGCGCAGTTTGGCTTGAGTTGTTCTCATTGGGGAGGTGGCATCAATTGCCATGTAATGAATAGCAAACTTTAGCCGTCATTCAGTGGCAAAGTGCAAAAACCGTTCAATACAACCGGCTTGATCGCGGCGGCAGCCGACCTACGCACTCCCCGCAGCGAATGGTTTTCCAGCCCTGCGAAAATAGCCCCATGAACTTCCAGAAAATCCTTGTTCCGATTGCCGGTGTTGCTCTTGTGGTGCTGGCTTACCGTTTTTACGGCTGGGCCGGTGTGGCCGCTGCGGCCGGCGCGCTGGTGATGTGGGTCATGCTGCATTTCACCCGCATGATGCAGGTGCTCAAGCGCGCGTCCGCGCGGCCCATCGGCTACGTCGATAGCGCGGTCATGCTTAACGCCAAGCTCAGACCCGGCTTCACGCTGCTGCATGTGGTGGCCATGACTCGGTCGCTCGGTGAGTTGCTTTCTCCCAAGGATGCGCAACCCGAAGTGTTTCGCTGGACAGACGCTTCGGATTCTTCTGTAACTTGCACGTTCATTGGCGGCAAACTGAGCCAGCACGCGCTGTTTCGACCCGTCGCAAATGACGAATCCGGCGCATTGCCCCCCGCCCCTTAAAATCAGTCTTTCCGGATTTTTCAGCGACCCGCTCCCCGGTTAACAAGACTTCAACAGACTGCACAGAGGATTCGCATATGGCCACCCTACCCCCTTCCATGGAAGACCGCGACGGCAAAATCTGGATGGATGGCCAGATGGTGGATTGGCGTGACGCCAAAATCCACGTTCTGACCCACACCCTGCACTACGGGTGCGGCGCTTTCGAAGGCGTGCGTGCATACAACACCGCCAACGGCACGGCCATCTTCCGGCTGGAAGAACACACCGAGCGCCTGTTTAACAGCGCCAAGATCCTGCGCATGAAAATTCCTTTCAGCAAGGAAGAAGTCATGGAAGCTCAAAAGGCCGTGGTGCGGGAGAACAAGCTTGAGAGCTGCTACCTGCGTCCCCTGACCTGGATAGGTTCGCAAAAACTCGGTGTCAGCCCCAAGGGCAACACCATTCACCTGATGGTTGCGGCATGGCCCTGGGGCGCCTACCTGGGCGAAGAGGGCATGCGCCGCGGCATTCGCGTCAAGACTTCCAGCTACACACGCCACCACGTCAACATCACCATGACGCAGGCCAAGGCGGTGAGCAACTACACCAACTCCATTTTGGCCAACATGGAAGCGCTGGACGACGGCTACGACGAAGCCCTGTTGCTCGACGCCTCGGGATTTGTCAGCGAGGGTGCAGGCGAAAACATTTTTGTGATCAAGGGTGGGGTGGTTTACACGCCCGACCTGTCGGCCGGCGCGCTCAATGGCATCACCCGCAATACCGTGCTGCACATCTGCAAAGACCTGGGCCTGGAGCTGGTGCAAAAACGCATCACGCGCGACGAGGTCTACATTTCCGACGAAGCGTTTTTTACCGGCACCGCCGCTGAAGTGACGCCCATCCGCGAGCTGGACCGCATTGAACTCGGCGCCGGATCGCGCGGCCCCATCACCGAAAAAATCCAGAGCGCGTTTTTTGACATCGTCAATGGCCGCAACCCCAAATACACCCACTGGCTGGCCAAGGTCTGATCATGAGTACCTCTTCCAATGTTGAACTGCTGGCCACAGACCTCAATCCTCAAGGCGGCGTTTATTGCCCCAGCCCCAAGGCCGACATGGCGATCTGGAACAGCCATCCCAAGGTGTACCTGGATGTCGCGCGCACCGGCGAAGCCAAGTGCCCCTACTGCGGCACGCTGTACAAGCTCAAGGACGGCGAGCACGTCGGTGCTCACCACTAGCGTGTCTGCCTCCGTTCAAGCGGCCACGGGTGGGGCCGTTTAGTGG
>JBKJIV010000104.1:0-40769 GCA_046598365.1 Polaromonas sp.
GAAGATCGCCAACGGCATCGGGCTGCCGGCAGAGTCCACCGCCCAGGCCGTGGACGTGTTCCAGAAGCTCTACAAGTGCTACATGGACACCGACGCATCGCTGGTGGAAATCAATCCCCTGAACCGCGACAGCAAGAACAAGCTCATCGCGCTGGACGCCAAGTTCAATTTCGATCCCAATGCGCTGTTTCGTCACCCCGAAATCGTGGCCCTGCGCGATCTGGACGAAGAAGATCCGGCCGAAGTCGAAGCCAGCAAGTTTGACCTGGCCTATATCAGCCTGGACGGCAACATCGGCTGCCTGGTCAACGGCGCCGGCCTGGCCATGGCGACCATGGACACCATCAAACTGTTCGGCGGTGAGCCGGCCAACTTCCTGGACGTGGGCGGTGGCGCCACGGCTGAAAAAGTCACCGAGGCCTTCAAGATCATGCTGAAGAACCCCGATGTCAAAGGCATCCTGGTCAACATCTTCGGCGGCATCATGAAGTGCGACACCATCGCCGACGGCGTGATCACCGCCTGCAAGGCCGTGAACCTGTCGGTTCCACTGGTCGTGCGCATGAAGGGCACCAACGAAGACCTGGGCAAAAAGATGCTGGCCGAGTCCGGCCTGCCCATCATTGCCGCAGACACCATGGCCGAAGCCGCGACCAAAATCGTGGCGGCGGTCAGCTAATTTCATGCCTTCATCCCGTCATTCCCGCGTAAGCGGGAATCCAGGTGTCAGATGGATAGACAGTTTTTCGTTTACATCATGACCAGCCAGCGCAACGGCACCCTGTATATCGGTGTCACGTCGGATTTGATAAGGCGGGTTTGGGAGCGTAAAAATGGCGCAGTGGAAGGATTCACCAAAAAGTATGGCGTCAACCAACTTGTTTGGTACGAGATTCACGCAGACCCTCATGCGGCCATTACCCGCGAAAAGCAACTGAAGAGGTGGAATCGGGACTGGAAAATCAAGTTAATTGAGTCAAGTAATTCTGGATGGAACGATCTCTATCTCTCAATGACGTAACTGGATTCCCGCCCGCGCGGGAATGACAAACTAGGAATCAACATGTCGATCTACATCAACAAAAACACCAAAGTCATCACGCAAGGCATCACCGGCAAGACCGGTCAGTTCCACACGCGCATGTGCCGTGACTACGCCAATGGCAAAGAATGTTTTGTCGCCGGCGTGAACCCGAAAAAAGCCGGCGAAGACTTCGAAGGCATCCCTATTTTTGCCAACGTGACCGAGGCTGCCAAAGCCACCGGCGCCACGGTGTCGGTGATTTACGTGCCGCCAGCCGGCGCTGCCGCGGCCATCTGGGAGGCGGTTGAAGCCAACCTGGATCTCGCGATCTGCATCACCGAAGGCATCCCGGTGCGCGACATGCTGGAAGTGCGCAACCGCATGAAGGCCAAGGAAGCCGCAGGCGGCAAGAAAACCCTGCTGTTGGGACCCAACTGTCCTGGTCTGATCACGCCTGAAGAGATCAAGATCGGCATCATGCCCGGCCATATTCACCGCAAGGGGCGCATCGGCGTGGTCAGCCGCTCCGGCACCTTGACCTATGAAGCGGTGGCGCAGCTGACCGAAATCGGTCTTGGCCAGTCCAGCGCCGTTGGCATCGGTGGTGATCCGATCAATGGTCTGAAACACATCGATGTGATGCGCGCCTTCAATGACGATCCGGACACCGACGCCGTCATCATGATTGGCGAAATCGGCGGCCCGGACGAGGCGGAAGCTGCCATGTGGTGTAAAGCGAATATGAAAAAGCCCATCGTTGGTTTCATCGCCGGCGTGACGGCTCCGGCCGGCAAACGCATGGGCCATGCCGGTGCGCTGATCTCCGGTGGCGCCGACACGGCAGATGCCAAGCTCGAAATCATGGAAGCCTGCGGTTTTACCGTGACGCGCAACCCGTCCGAAATGGCCAAACTGCTGAAAGCGCTGCTTTAAGCTGCGAGGCATTGCGGTTAGCCACAACAGACAGACCGGTTGTCATCGCTGACAATCGGTCTTTTTGATTTATTCGAGAGGTTTTCATGGAAGAGTTCATGACGGCAAGCTTCTGGCTTGCAGTGGGTCAGATCATCATGATCGACATCCTGCTGGGTGGCGACAACGCGGTGGTGATTGCCCTGGCATGCCGCAATTTGCCTCCCAAGCAGCGTACCCAAGGCATTATTTACGGCACCCTGGGCGCGATTGTGCTCCGCGTGATCCTGATTGCCTTTGCCCTGGCCCTTCTGGCTGTGCCTTACCTCAAAATTGTGGGTGCTATTTTGCTGCTGTGGATTGGCGTCAAGCTGCTGCAGCCCGAAGGCGAGGATGCTCACAACATCAGCTCCAGTGACAAGTTGTGGGGCGCTATCAAAACCGTCATCATTGCCGATCTGGTCATGAGCGTGGACAACGTGTTGGCCATTGCCGGTGCCGCACAGGGCGCCGGTCAGCAGCACCAGTTGCCGCTGGTGATTTTTGGATTGCTGGTCAGCATTCCCATTATTGTCTGGGGCAGCCAGATCGTACTCAAGCTGATGGGGCGTTTCCCCATCATCATCACCGCGGGCGCCATGCTGCTGGGCTGGATTGCTGGCCAGATGGCCTATACGGACCCGGCGATCAAGGCCTATCTGCCAGCATCTGCACTCTGGGGATATGCGGCGGCGGCGGCGGGTGCTCTGCTGGTCCTGGTGGCGGGCAAAGTGATGCAAGCGCGCCAGACCCCGGCTGACCCGGCCTAAACCACGCAGTTCCCGAGGCCCATACGGTATCGCCGTTGCCACGGCGGTACCAATTTGCAACAGAAGCCGCAGGAGTCGTGCAAAAGGCCCTTGTCCGTGGTGGGCTCGTCTGGTAATGTCCACAAACGTGAAACTTGTAACTCGCTGCAAATAGCGCAGCGAGGATCAAGTGCGCATGAAAAAGCCGATGCGACAGGTGCCGGTGTTTTCGGCGAACCATGACAAAAGGGCGGGACGTGGCAACATCATCAAGCAAACGTAGTCAATTCTGGCGCGCCGACTGGTTTGTTGGCGTGCTGGTTGTGCTCGCTGTCCTTGCGTTACACGCAGCCACCGATTTTTTTGGCACCCTGGAGCGTCGTTACTACGACTTTGCCAGCACAAGCACCTCGCGCCAACCTTCAGAACGTATTGCGATCATCGCCATTGATGATCAGAGCATTGCCAACATTGGTCGTTGGCCCTGGCCTCGTGACGTTCATGCCCAGCTGATCGACCAGCTCGCAGGGGCAAAAGCCAAAACCATTGCCCATACCGCTTTCTTTTTTGAGCCCCAAACGGACCGGGGTTTGGTGTTCATCCGGAAAATCAAGGAAGCGCTGGGTCCCGTGGCCGATCCCGCAGCTGCCCCCGGAGGCTTGCCCGAGCAACTGGGCAAGGTCATAGCTGAAGCCGAAGTTGCTCTGGATACCGACGCCAAGCTGGCGGCGAGCATGAGCAAGGCAGGCAATGTGTTGGTTCCGTCTGTGTTTGTGCTGGGGGAGCCACAAGGCAAGCCTGACAACCCGCTGCCTGCCTACGCGCTCAAAAGCGCAGTAGAAGAACGCAATAATTTCTCGTTGCCGGCCGTTCGAGGGCAGCAGCCTATTGAAATCATCGGCAATGCTGCCGCTGGCATTGCCCATTTGAATCAACTGCCTGACGTGGACGGCGCCGTGCGGCAGGAGCCCTTGTTGATCAACTATTTTGGCAAAGCAGTGCCTTCCATGAGCCTGCTTGCCGCGGCCAAGAGTCTGAATCTGGACGCCGCCGATATCAGGCTCAACACGGGCGAGTCGGTGCAAATCGGCAAACTGCGAATTGGCACTGACGAAGTTGCCCTGATGCTCCCCCAGTTCTATAAGGGCAAGGATGGCCGGCCAGCTTTCCCCGTCGATTCTTTCTACGACGTACTGTCCGGCAAGATCCCGGCCAGCAAATACGCCGGGAAAATTGTGATCATCGGCGCAACTGCGGCCGGGGTTGGCACACAATTCCCGACCCCAGCGGGTTCTAGCCTGTCTCCGGCAGAAACCATAGCGCATATCACCTCGAGCATTCTGGGTGAGCACTTCATCGTCCAGCCGGGGTGGGGGGTATGGGCAACATTGGCGGTTCTGCTGGTGGTGGCGGGCTACCTGGTTGCAGGCTTGCCCAGACTTTCGGCCGGCAAGGCCGCGGTTGTCACGCTGGCGCTGTTTGTGGTGTTGCTGGTTGTCGAGTTTAGTTTGCTGTCGATCGCGGCCATCTGGCTCAAGTTCGTGTTTCCGGCTGCCTTGCTGGTCATCGGCCATTTGGCGCTGACCACCAAGCGCTTCCTGATGACTGAGGCCGGAAAGCTCAAATCCGATGAAGAGTCGGCCGAAACCAACCGCATGATGGGTCTGGCACTGCAGGGCCAGGGGCAACTCGACATGGCTTTCGACCGTTTCCGCCGCGTGCCTTTTACGGATGCGCTGATGGACAACATGAACAACCTGGCGCTTGATTTCGAGCGCAAGCGCCAATTCAACAAGGCTCAGGCCGTGTACGAGTACATGGCCAGCTACAACAAGAACCACAAGGACCTGCAGTCCAAACTCAACCGAGCCAAAAACCTGTCCGAAACCGTCATTCTCGGCGGCGGGGGTGCGCACCCGGGCGGCACCATGCTGCTCGATGGCGGCGGCGTGGAAAAACCCATGTTGGGCCGCTACCAGGTGGAAAAGGAGCTTGGCAAGGGGGCCATGGGCGTGGTTTATCTGGGCAAAGATCCCAAAATCGGGCGTGTGGTGGCCATTAAAACCATGGCGCTGAGCCAAGAGTTTGAAGGTGAAGAGCTGACCGACGCCCGAGAGCGCTTCTTCCGCGAAGCAGAAACCGCGGGCCGCTTGCAGCATCAAAATATTGTGACCATCTTCGATGCCGGTGAAGAGCATGACCTGGCCTACATCGCGATGGAGTTCCTTAAAGGCAAGGACTTGGCGGACGTCACCAAGGACGGGCATTTGCTGCCGATTCCCAAGGTTCTGTCGATTGTTGCCCGCGTTGCAGAAGCGCTGGCCTATGCCCACAAGCAACACGTGGTGCACCGGGACATCAAACCCGCCAACATCATGTACGACATGGACACTGACAGCGTCAAGGTGACCGACTTCGGCATCGCCCGCATCACTGATTCGAGTAAAACCAAAACCGGGCTTGTGCTTGGAACGCCGAGCTTCATGTCCCCGGAGCAGATCGCGGGCAAAAAGGTCGACGGTCGGTCGGACCTGTATTCGCTGGGCGTGATGCTGTTCCAGATGCTGGCGGGCGTGTTGCCTTTCCGTGGCGACTCCATGGCCGAGTTGATGTACAAAATTGCCAATGAGGAGGCACCTAACATCCGCATCGTGCGGGCGGAGTTGTCCGAACGCTTGGCCGATGTGGTGGCCTTGTCACTGAGCAAACGGTCTGAAACCCGCTATCAAGACGGCGACCAGTTTGCAGCTGATCTGCGTGCGGTCATTGCCGAGTTGGCGAGTGGGCCTGCCGCCGCTTCAGTGCCGTCGCCAGCGCCAGCGGCGGCTCCTTCTGGCGCGGACAGCAACGAAAAAACCGTTGTGCTGGCGGTAGGTGACAATCCAGCGTTTGAGAAAACGATTGCAGCCCGCGCTCCGTTTGCTGCCGGGGCTGATCCCGATCCCGATTTGAAGTGATAAGAAAACGACGATGATTTACGAGATTTGCACACACACAGACCCTGGCTTAACGCGCGACAACAACGAGGACTCGGTTGCCTTTGACGCCGCTACGCGGCTTTGCATTCTGGCCGACGGCATGGGTGGTTATAACGCGGGTGAAATCGCCAGTGGCATGGCGACGGCCTTTATCAAGTCCGAACTGGGGCGCTGGTTGTCCCAGGCCGGAAGGGAGGCCAACTCCAAGGAAGTGCGGCGGGCGCTGGAGATATGCGTCGAAAATGCCAACCACTCGATTTTTAACGCGGCCAACTCCAACCCCCAGTATTCGGGAATGGGAACCACACTGGTTGTTGGCGTGTTCCAGAATACACGGCTGATGCTGGGCCATATTGGCGACTCTCGCTGCTACCGTCTGCGCGCGGGACAACTCCAGCAAATCAGCAAAGATCACTCTTTGTTACAAGAGCAGATCGATGCGGGGCTCATTACGCCAGAGCAGGCCTTCACCTCGGTAAACAAGAATTTGGTGACACGAGCCTTGGGGGTTGAGGACGCTGTGTTGCTGGAAGTCAACGAACACCGGGTGGAGGCGGGTGATATCTACCTCATGTGTTCGGACGGCCTGTCTGACATGATCAATGACGAGGCGATTGCGGCTATTCTATTGGGGTCGCAGTCGCTTGAACAAATTGCCGGTCGCCTCATCGTTGCGGCCAACGATGCTGGCGGTCGCGATAACATTTCAGTATTGCTGGCGCAAGCGAAGGAAGCCTCGGTCAAGCGGGGGCTGCTGTCCAAAATGTTGGGCAAGTAGCCGGATTGAGCGCTAAATCAAAATCAGACAGGAGTCGGCCATGCCGAAAATGATCGTCTCTATTGACGGTGTTGTTATCAAAGAGGTTCAGCTGACCAAGGACCGCACGTCCCTGGGCCGCAGGCCTTACAACGACATCGTTATTGACAACCTGGCCGTCAGTGGAGAGCATGCGGTTTTGCAAATGTCGGGCACCGACGTTTTCGTCGAAGACCTCAACAGCACCAATGGCACATATCTCAATGGCAAGGCAGTCAAGAAGCAGCAACTGAACAATGGCGACACGGTCGAAATTGGCAAGTACAAGATCAAGTACGTGAGCGAGGTTGTTGGCGCCGGGTTTGAAAAAACGATGATCATCAAGGCCGGTTCGGCCGGTCTCGTACCGCCTGCCGGTTCGGCACCTGTTGCTGCCGCTGTGCCGGCCGCAGGTGGTGCTGCCCCTAACGCCGCCATCAAAGTCATGTCAGGTGCGGCAGCCGGTCGCGAGGTTGCCTTGGTCAAAGTGGTCACGACCATCGGCAAGCCCGGAGTGGCGGTGGCCGCCATTACCAAGCGGCCCCAAGGGTTTGTAGTGGCACATGTGGAGGGTGACAACAAGCCGACCCTCAACGGTGTACCGCTCGGTGCTGAGCCCGTGCCGCTCAAAAACGGCGATGTCCTCGAGTTGGCGGGGACTCAAATGCAGTTCGTACAGCGTTGAACAGGGCGGATTTCGGTCTCTGACCAGGAAATCGCATTAAAAGCGCTGCTCTTCAAGAGGCCATATGCGACTACTTTCCCGGCACTGGCCCCGCATTGCCGTAACGCTGATTCCGCTTGTTTTTGCGCTGCTGCATGCTGGCGGCGTGCTTCGCATCGGGGTTTTGCAACGCCTTGATGACATCATTTACGACGCCCGCCTTCGCGCGACCATGCCCAAGACGCTGGATGAGCGCATCGTCATCGTGGATATTGACGAAAAGAGTTTGGCAGAAGTGGGTCGCTGGCCGTGGGGGCGCAACAAGCTGGCTGATTTGGTTGATGAGCTGATTGAGCGACAGAAAGTCGCATTGCTTGGCTTTGACGTGGTGTTTGCGGAGGCCGACGAAAGTTCTGGTCTTAAACGTCTCAAGCAATTGGCCCAGGGCGAACTGAAGGATCAACCAGTCTTTGCCGACAAACTCGCCCAGTTGCAGGGCAGTCTGGATTACGACGCCGTATTTGCGAAATCCATCGAGAAGCGACCCGTCGTGTTGGGGTATTACCTGACCAGTGACCGCGATGGCAGAACCAATGGGACTTTACCCGCACCGGTGATGAGCAGCGAGGCTCTCAAAGGACGGCCCATAGCCTTTACCAGCTGGAATGGTTACGGCGCCAATATCGATGTCCTTGCCAAAGCCGCGCCCTTGGGCGGCTTTTTCAACTCCATCACGGAAGGTGATGGTGTCGTACGCTCCATTCCCTTGCTGGCGGAGTACAAAGGCCAGTATTACGAATCCCTGTCGCTGGCCATGTTTCGCATGCTGCTTGGCCTGCCAGGCGTAGAGGCTGGTTTCCCGAACGACCGATTTATCACCCGCAACTACCAGGGTCTTGAGAGCATTTTGCTCAAACAGGGCAGCAAGACATTGGCCATCCCTGTGGACCATCGTGTGGCTACGCTGGTCCCGTTTCGTGGGCCGGGCAATGCCAGCGGCGGCTCGTACCGGTATATCTCGGCGTCCGACGTCCTGGCCAAAAGAGTGGCGCCCGGACAACTGAAGGACAAAATTGTTCTGCTTGGGACGACCGCGCCAGGGCTGCTTGACTTGCGCGTGACGCCTGTGGGCGAGACCTACCCCGGCGTCGAAACCCACGCCAATGTGATCTCCGGGTTTCTCGATGGCAAGGTATTTTTCAAGCCTGACTACGCAGTCGGTTACGAGGTGCTCCTCCTCGTCTTGTCCGGACTGACCCTCGCGTTTGCACTGCCCATGCTGTCAGCGCCAAAGGCGGTGGCCACCAGTGTGGGGGTGATTGCCGTTTTGGTGGGTTTCAATTTCTGGTTGTATCTGGCCGAGGGGCTGGTGCTGCCTCTGGCAAGCGCGCTGGTGATGGCGTTCACTGCGTTTGCGCTGAATATGAGTTATGGCTACTTTGTCGAGAGCCGCTCCAAGCGGGAACTGGCTCACTTGTTTGGCACTTATGTTCCGCCGGAGTTGGTCGATGAAATGGTGAAAGACCCGGACAGCTACAGCATGAAAGCATCCTCCAAGGAACTTACGGTGATGTTTTGCGATATGCGCGGTTTCACCCAGATGTCGGAAACCATGGAGCCTACGCAATTGCAGGCTTTGCTGAACAGCGTGTTTAGCAGGCTGACGGATCTGATCAGGGGCAACCGCGGCACCATCGACAAATACATGGGCGATTGCGTGATGGCTTTCTGGGGCGCACCGGTCGACACGCCGGATCATGCAGCCCTTGCGGTGAAGACGTCGATCGAGATGTCCCACGCTATCCGAAAACTCAACGAAGAACATAAAGCCAAAGGATTGCCCGAAATTGGCATCGGCATCGGGCTCAATACCGGGACCATGTGTGTAGGAGATATGGGCTCCGATATTCGCCGCAGCTACACCGTCATTGGTGACTCGGTCAATTTGGGGTCGAGGTTGGAGGGGCTGTCAAAAACCTACGGAGTGGATACGGTCGTCAGCGAGTCCACGCGCAAACTTGCCGCAGACTTTGCCTGGCAGGAGCTTGACAAAGTCCGGGTCAAGGGCAAAGAGCAGGCCGTGGCCATTTTCTATCCGATGGGGCTTTCCGCGCAGCTGGACAAAAACGTCAGTGGCGAGTTGAAGGAGTGGGCTTTAATGATCAAAGCCTATCGGGACCAGTCCTGGGACCAATGCGACCTGCATTTGCTGAATTTGCAGCGCATGAATGCACAAAAATACCTTTACCAACTCTACGCAGAACGTGTAGCCTCCATGAGATTGTTGCCGTTTGACCCGGACTGGGACGGCGCAACCAACTTCGTCACCAAGTAAGCTTTAAGAGAGGCCGCAAACTCCATGAAAGTACGCGTACTGGGTTGTTCAGGGGCTATTGCCAAAGACTGTCGCACCACGTCCTTTTTGCTTGATCATGATGTTTTGGTCGATGCCGGCACAGGTGTTGGCGATCTCACGCTGGATGAGATGGGCGCCATTGACCACGTTCTCCTAACACATTCCCATCTCGACCATGTGGCGGCGCTGCCGCTGATGGTGGATGCAACGGCCTCAAAGCGTACCGCCCCGCTTCAGATCCATGCCTTGCAAGGAACCATTGATGCGCTGAAGGCCCATATTTTCAACAACACCATCTGGCCCGATTTTTCGCGTATTCCCACACCAGAGGCGCCCTTTATCAGTTTTCATCCGCTGTCAATCGGTCAGACTTTGCTGATTGCCGGCAAGTATGTGGAGGTGTTGCCGGCGGTTCACACCGTCCCCGCAGTGGGCTATGCGGTGGCAACCGGCGCGGGGTGTTGGGTGTTTACGGGCGACACGGAGCGAAACCCCGCGTTGTGGGAGCGTCTCAATCAGCTCAATGTCGCCATGCTGGTGATTGAAACCGCGTTCAGCAACAGGGAGCGCGATCTGGCCAAGCGCAGTCTGCATTTGTCCCCGCATGCACTCGCCACCGAGCTTGACTGCATTGACAAAGGCCGGAATTACCCCATCTACATCACGCATACCAAACCCGCAGAAACCGAAATGATCATGGCCGAAATCCAGCGGTTCGATCAGACAGCTCCTTTCGGCCCCAACGTTACGCACGACATACGCTGGCTGCGTGCAGGGCAGGAGTTTGAACTATGAGCGCCGTACTGGAACGAGACCACGAAGACGAGTTTTTTGACTCGCAAATGCTGCCTCCGCAAGAGCGGGGTGTGACCTTTGAAGCGCTGTATTTTCGCCAACTGCAACTGGTGACCAACCGGATTCATGAGACTGAAAATATCGACCAGATCATGCTGGAGGCCAGTCAGGATATCTGCAAGTTGTTCAATGCAGATCGCTTGACTCTGTACGCGGTGAATGAAGACCGCACGTCCATTGTCTCCAAGGTCAAAACCGGGCTGAACACCAGCCGCGACCTGAAACTACCGATCAGCCCGCAGAGTATTGCGGGTTATGTAGCTCTTTCCAAGCAGATGGTCAACATAGCGGACGTCTATGACGACGAAACGCTGAAGACGATTCATCCAAAGCTGAGTTTCTTGCAGGAGGTCGACAAGCGCTCTGGCTACCGCACCAAACAAATGCTTGTCGCACCCGTCATGGACGGCGCCACCCTGTACGGCGTTCTGCAGGTAATCAATAACCGAAGCGACCAGCCGTTTGCCAAGCTGGAAGAGGACGGTGCGCAGCAGTTGTGCAAGACCCTGGGGATTGCCATCCGCCAGCGCATGCAGAGGGTAGAGGAAGGGCAGCGTAGAAAGGCCACCAAGTACGACGGCCTTGTCGCTGAAGGGGTGCTGTCCCAGGACGAATTGTTGCAATGCGTTCAGAAGGCGCGCGAAGAAGGCCAGTCCGTCGAATACTTGCTGATGGCTGATTACCGGATTCGGCCCGCGCAAATGGGGGCCTCACTGGCCAAATTTTTCGGTGTGCCGTACGAGCCATTTAATCCTGGACGCATACGCTCTGAAGTGTTGCATGGTGCGCTCAAGCGTCACTTCATTGAGCAGCAAGGCTGGATACCGCTGGAAGAGACGCCCGCCGGACTGGTCATCATGTGCGTCGATCCGGAAGCTGTGCGCGGAGCCAGAGTCGTCCCACAGGTTTTTTCGAAGATCAGCAAATTTGCCTATTGCGTCACCACGCAAACAGAGTTTGAGGAGACACTGAGCCAGCTTTTCGGCGCAGGAAACGAAGGCGGCTCCATCGACCAGTTGTTGGCCGACATGGACTCGCCGCTCGAAAACGATGCAGCCGATGATTCTGCCCTTGAGTCCGCTGCTGCCGACAACGAGCTGGTCAAGTTCGTCAACAAGGTCATCATTGACGCTTACAAGCAGAAGGTGTCTGACATCCACATCGAGCCCATGCCGGGCAAAGCCAAGACAGGCATTCGCTTTCGCATTGACGGCACGCTGCAGCCGTATATCGAGGTGCCGGCGCAGTTTCGCCAGGCCATGGTCACGCGGCTCAAGATCATGTGTGACCTTGACATATCAGAGAAGCGCAAACCGCAAGACGGAAAAATCAAGTTCAAAAAATACGGGCCGCTTGATATCGAGCTGCGCGTGGCCACGATTCCCTCGGCGGGAGGCGTGGAAGATGTGGTCATGCGTATCCTGGCGGCCGGCGAGCCGATACCGCTGGAGAAACTGGGTTTGACGGCGCACAACAAAGAGCGGCTTGAAAAAACCGTTTCCAAGCCTTATGGCTTGTTTTACGTGTGTGGTCCGACCGGCTCCGGAAAGACAACGACGCTTCACTCCATATTGAAATTTCTCAATACACCAGACACAAAAATCTGGACGGCCGAAGACCCGGTCGAGATCACGCAAAAAGGCTTGCGCCAGGTTCAAATCAACAAGAAGGCCGGCATTGATTTTGCGCTGGTCATGCGCGCCTTTTTGCGCGCCGATCCTGACATCATCATGGTCGGAGAGTCGCGTGACAAGGAGACGGTCTCCATGGGTGTGGAAGCTTCTCTTACCGGGCATATGGTGTTTTCCACGCTGCACACCAACTCCGCGCCCGAGTCCATCACCCGATTGCTGGACATGGGCATGGACCCATTCAATTTCGCCGACGCCCTGCTCGGAATTTTGGCGCAGCGGCTGGCGAAAAAGCTTTGCGATTGCAAAGAGGCCTATTTCCCCGATGCCGAAGAAATCAAAACCTTTGTGGCGGAATATGCAGAAGAGTTACGTCACACACCCGCCTGGAAAGCCGACCCAGCGGCCGAAGCCAAAAAACTTCTTGACGGCTGGATTGCAGAGCACGGCGAGGGTGGCAAACTCAAGATGTACCGCGCGGTCGGCTGCGAAAAATGCAACAAGACGGGGTACAAAGGCCGTATCGGCCTGCACGAGTTGATGATTGCTGATGACGCGGCGAAGAAATTGATTCAGGAACGGGCACGGGTGGCTGAATTGTTTTCGTCAGCCGTCAACAGCGGTATGCGCACCTTGAAGATGGACGGAATGGAGAAGGTCTTGATGGGGATGACGGATATCAAAATGGTCCGGTCGGTTTGCATCAAATAGTCAGGCGTGCTTGTGTTACACGGCCGGTTCTCAGTTAGACAGCCTTATTGCATCGATATGATGCTGTTTTTCCCTTTGTCTGGATCTGGCTCATGCTCAAGCAGTTGGTACGTGCACTTTTTTCATCAGGTAAGCGCTCCTGGACTGTTGAAGAAATTCGGGGGCTGATTTCTGCAGGTGATTTGCTGCGCGCGCAGGAGGCCGCAGGGCAACTTCATGCAGCGACGCCGCGACTCGAGTTGACTCGGGACTGTATCCTGGCCGAAATAGCGTTTCGTCAAGGGCGGGACGCTGACGCTGAAGATGGCTTTCGTGCGGTACTCAAAGAAGCTCCTGGTTTTGCGGACGCGCATTTTGGCTTGTCGCTTTTGCTGCTTGAGCAGGGAGATACGGAAGCTGCAATAGAGCACGCCCAATTCGCAAAAAACGTAACCGCCAACGAGGCACGCTACCTTGCTCAACTGGGTTGCTGTCAAGTCACGGCAGGGAACTTCCCCAGTGCTGAACTGCCGTTGACCCAAGCCTTGCGGTTGAACGACAAGGACAAGGCGTCCTGGAACAATCTGGGTCTCGTCTATTTGGCCAAACAACAACCTGGCGATGCTTACGCTAGTTTTGCTAAGGCGTTAAAAATCGACCCAACATTTGCGTTGGCACTGCAAAATCTGGCTTGCCTCGAGGGCGAAATGAGCGCTGCGGGTGCCGTGTTTACCCCGACAGCAGCGTCCGCCGAAGTTGCCTCCGATGATTTAGCGGATGCGGAGCGTGCTCCCTGGCGACAGCTTTGGGACGAAGTAGATGCCTTGAGAAAGGCCGGTCAAACGGATGCGGCGCTCGTGCGCGCCGAGGCCATCTGCATGGAATGGCTGGATATTGCAGACCCGGTTTGCGAGTTGGATGCCCTGTATCGCAAACTCGGCGATTTTCGCAGCGGCATGGATGTTTTACAGGCCTACTTGATAAGGCATCCTGACGACGGACAAGCACTTGCGTCAATGGGGGCGTCGCTCCTCAATGCCAATGAAAATAGCGATGCCGAACGCCATCTGAATCGCGCCATAGAAGAAGGATTCGAGAGCATCAAGGTGCGTGGCGATCTGGCGCAGTGCTTGACCAATCTGGAGAAGCACGCTGAAGCCCTTGAGGTTAGGCGGCAGGTGTTTGAGCTGGAGCCCAATTTCGTGCATCAAGCCCAATTGGCGGCTACCTTGTCGTCTGCCTGTGAGTACGAGGAGGCGATTGTGCTGTTTGAGGATCTCATCGATAAGGAGCCGGAACGAAAGAGCGTTTTTCTGGTTTCTTACGCGGTGGCTCAAGCCTATATCGGAAATTTCGACAAAGCCCTGACTTTGTTGAACGAGGCTTTGTCAATCCAGCCGAGGGATGCCAATTTACATTTGCAGCGTGCCCAGATCCATTTATTGCTGGGTGATTTTGCGCAGGGGTGGACAGGCTATGCGTACCGGGGCCTAGCTTACACCCGACAATACAGGGTGTTGCCGTTCAAAAAATGGCGCGGCCAAGACATTGCCGGCAAATGTATCGTAGTGCTGGCAGAACAGGGCTTGGGCGACCAAGTGATGCTGGCGTCTTGCCTGCCAGACTTGCTGGCGTTGGCGCCATCCCGTGTGGTGGTCGAAGTCATTGGCAGGGTCGCCCCGACATTGGCCCGCTCTTTTCCCCAATGTGAAATCGTGCACACCAAGCAGGATAAAAAAATGGAGTGGGCTAAAGCGGTAGGCGAGGTGGATTATTTTGTGCCCCTCGGAGACTTGCCCCAGTACTTCAGAACAAGTGTGGAAGCATTTCCGGGGCAGGCTTATCTGAAGGCCGATCCAGGTCGTGTTGCGTACTGGCGCCAGAAACTCGAAGCGGTCGGCCCCCGGCCATGGATTGGCGTATCTTGGCGTGGAGGCCTGCAGGCGACCCGCCGCGTATTGCGCTCCATGTCGCCGAGTGAGCTTGCGCCCATGGTGACTGCGGTCAACGCGACATGGATAAGTTTGCAGTATGGCGATGTGAATGATGATCTGAAAATTGCCGAGGCCGCAAACGTCAAACTGACCCATTGGAACGAAGCGATTGCTGATCTGGATGAATTTGCTGCGTTGATTGAGGCCCTCGATTGCGTCGTGACCGTGTGCAACACGACCGTTCACTATGCAGGTGCTTTGGGAAAAAAGGTGCTGGTTCTTGCGCCCCACATTCCGGAATGGCGTTATGGACTCAACAGTACACATATGCCCTGGTACCCAGATGCCAGGGTGTTTCGACAGCCGTATCGCAATGACTGGCCGGGGGTTATCAGCGAGGCCACCCAGAGGCTAAACGACATTTCTTGGTAAGCGGCGACAAATTTGTCGGACAACGTGACGAAAGGGTGGCTTCCCCTGTAAAAACTCGGTGAGGTAGGGCCCTTTTTGCCTGGCACAAGAGTTGCTGCCTTTAAAGGGCACGACTGGTATTTTTGTCGCGCACGTAAGTTAGGTTCATTTTCAAGGAGATTTATTATGAAATCTATGCAGAAGGGTTTTACCCTTATCGAGCTGATGATCGTCGTCGCGATTATCGGCATTTTGGCCGCGGTGGCATTGCCTGCTTATCAGGACTACACCATCCGCGCCCGCGCTTCTGAAGTTATCTTGGCCGGGTCTTCCGCGCGTACGGCTGTAACGGAAGCAGCACAGCTTGCCAACACAATGGCAATTGGCGCTACTGCTGCGAGCGCAATTGGGATCGCTTCCTCGAAGTTTGTTTCTTCGGGTTCCGTCGATACGTCGGGGACGATTATCGTTACTTCGAAAAGCGTGATCGGTACCGATTCGTTCAACGTGACACTGACGCCTAGCTGGACGGGTCAGACCGTCGTTTGGGTTTGTAACGCATCCATCACCAAGTACGCACCAGCTTCTTGCCGCGGTACCTGATCGCTTAACTTTAGATTGTGGGAAGGCAGATTGTTTTGCCTTTCCACAAGCCAGGAATTTCGATGCTAAGCTTTCTTCGCTCGGGGCGAAAATCCGAAATCAAAGATTTCGCACTTGATCTTGCAGGGCAGATTGCCAAACGATATCCTCCAGCTCTGGACGTTCAGCCAGGCAAGCGTCCCTCCGTCAATCGACTGACGCGAATCACCGAGGATGCATGCGGCAAAGCGGTAGATTTCAATGCTGCCCACAAACTTGGCTGGCTGGGAAAAGCGCGATTGGGTAATCATTTTCGGTGGGCTTTGTCTGAGCTTGGGTACACCAAAGAGTTCGTAGACTTTGCCACCGAGGCCGTTGTTGTGCACATCAGCCGCAAGCGCTAGGAATTCCCTCAAGCGCAAACACCAACGCCGACGGCACTCAGTGATTTTGAGCGGGTCAGGAGAGTGTGCCCAAGGGTATTATTGCAGTCATGCTCAACATCAACGACTATGAATACAGCATCTTCAGCCAGAACGGCGAGGACGGCATCATTGCTTTCCTGACAGGTGGACTGAAAGACAATAGCAAGCGTTTCATCGAAATCGGTACCTCAGACGGCGGTGAAAACAACAGTCTCTACCTGCTCAAGCGCGGTTGGACTGGCCTCGGCATTGATGTAGACCCGGAGAACATCCGGCGTTATATCGCCCGAATTACTCAAAAGCCTTTTGCGCAGCGCCTGACCTTGGCCCGCATGAAGGTTGGCTGGAATAACTGCCAGTGGATTGTGGACGAATACGGCGACAAAAATCCGGACTTCTTTTCACTGGACATCGACAGCGTTGACTATTACGTGGCCTACCGCATGTTGCAGCTGGGTTTTCGACCCTCCGTGGTCTGCTGCGAGTACAACGCCTTCCTCGGCAAGGGACCGTTGACGGTGATGTACGAAGAGGACTTCTCGCGCAGGCGGCTTGATCCTCAACGCGGCCTGTACTTCGGCGTTGCCGTAGGGGCGTGGAAACATCTGTTCGTCCAGTATGGCTATAAATTTTGCGGCGTGGATACTGCGGGAGTGAACGTCTTTTTCTGTTTGCCTGATGCATTCACGCCGGGCTTCCTGGACGCTTTAACCGGCCCCGAGCACGTCTACACGAAAATTTTTGTCAACAAATTTCACGTGTCCGGAGAGGAGCTTGAACAAGAGCTACTGGCGCGGCCGGACCTTGTTTTTGTCGATGTCACAGAGGAGAACGTCGAAGATGTCGTGGCCGACTGTGACTTGCCGCCAGCGGATGGTCCACAGGTGTTCACGCTTGGTCAGTCTGGTACAGGCGAAATCAGGCCTGTTGCTCCCGTTACGTCGGGCATTGCAGCTCCTCGGAAAATGCCGGTTGTTCATGCCGCCGCGACTTTTCATGCGGAAGGCTACGAACGGTTTGGCAAGGAGTTCATCGCGTCATTCCGGCGCCACTGGCCGAAGGAGACCAAGCTTTGGATATTTGCCGAGGGCTGCAAACCGGAGGGATGCGACCGGGTCATCGTGCGCGACCTGCACGAAGACGCGCGCGATCTGGTCGACTTCAAGCAGAGGCACGCTGCAAATCCCGGTGCACGCGGGCATTTCGGCGAGACCTACCAGTACATGCTGGACTCGGTGCGCTGGAGCCACCGTATTTTTGCGCTGCGCGAGGCGGCCTTGCGCAGCGATGCGGACGTCCTGGTGAATATTGACGCGGACATCGTCTGTTTCCAGGACATGCCGATGGAGTTTCTCGCGACACTGATGCCCGAAGAGGCGGATATCGGGTTCATGCCGCGCAAGAACATTTATTCGGAATGCAGTTTTGTGCTCTACAACCTGAGGAATCCGGTCGTGCGCAAGTTCATCCTGGACCACACGGACTACTACACCCACGACAAGATTTTCACACTGACGCGATGGACCGACTGCCACGCCTTTGATTCGATGGTGGCTGCGCACCGCAAGGCCGGAGATCTGAAGTTCTACAACATCAACGAGGGTGTGCCAGATTCCATGCATCCTTTTGTCAACGGACCGCTTGGTCGTTACATGGATCACCTGAAGGGTGGGCGCAAGGATGAGGGGCGCTCCAGTGACAAGGACTTGGTAGTTGCGCGCACCGAAGAATACTGGACCAAGGCGCGCACGGCCGACAGGCAGAGCTAAATGCCCTGGGGCTTTGGGGCAGAGCTGTTAAGCAGGCCCTCCAGCCGATGTGCGAAAAATGCCTGAGGGACCTTTGCGGGCTTGCCGGTTACCCCGTCAACGCCCCGGCGAGCAAGTACGGTGAAATACACGTGGGTGCTACGGTATCAAGTGCGCTGGTCAGTGCGTAACATGCTCTGTTTCTCTTCAAACCAGGGCTCCGAATAGTCGCAGGCTGCGAACTCGTTGAAATACGGTCCCCCGCTCGTGTAGTGCACATTCGCCACGTCTTTGAGGGCTTTGTCGTAGCCGACCAGGTGATTCCAGCCAGACGGCAGGTCGCCGATAAGTTCGTCATTGCCCAGCCACTTGAACTGGTGCAACTCCAGGCCGCTGGCTGTATTGGCATATTCGGGCGTCAGGCTCCGGCACTTCGTGTTGTTGAACAACATGACACTTGACCAGTTTTTCTTGCCGTAGGCCGTTTGTTTTTCGTTGTGGAATTTGGTTGTTTCGGCCGGGATGTGATTGTGTTTGACACACATCACGGCGTAGCGGTCGTCACGCAGCGCCCAGAGTTTGGCGACGTCATCCAGCATGAGCATGTCGCAGTCCATGAAGAGCGACCAACCTTCATAAGCGCTCAGGTACGGGGTCAGAAAGCGGGAAAACGAAAAATCAGTGGACTGCAAGGGGTCGCGCTTGCGCCACATGAGTTCCTTGAGGTTGTCAAGTGCCAGGGGTACAAAACTGACTGGCTGGGAGGAGCGCGCGAGGATGCTGTGAGTCAGCACGTGCCAAGCCGCGGTTTCGCGGGGATCAAAACCGATGAAGATACGGATCATGAGGGTTTGTTTTCGGAAGCAACAGGCGCCGGAAACTCAAGAAAAATTTGCTTGATGTAAGGCGATTTGAAAATGCCGTAAGCAATGGCAAAGTCCAGCAGGCCGCAACTGGCAAGAAACAATTCAGGCCAGCGTCGCCAGACGTCGGAGTGCCACAAAAACCAGCCGAGCAGCGCAAGATTGACGGCCGCCGTAGCGCCCAGAATGAAAAGGCCTTTTGACCAGATGAAGCGCAGCGCCGCGCCAGCGTTGGGTTGGCGGGAAAAGCCGGTATAGGCCAGGGCAAGCACCGGTAGTTGAAGCAGGAGCATGACCCCGGAGAGCCCACCGCTCGCCAGTTGGACGGCCTCGGGCGAGCGGCGCGATGCCAAGGTGACGATGAGCAATACCCAGTGCCGACCGAGGAAAGCCATGGCCAGCCACAAACTTGGAGGAACGGTCAGAACGCCAAAACGATTGACGTTGAGAAAGCGCTCGTCTATTTCAGCCATGATCGAATATAGCGCAAGAAGTGCCCGAGGCGGGCCACCTTCCGCGCGCGCATGGACGCCCTTTGTCGACTTTGCGGTTGTGCGGTACGCTGGTGGCTATCTGCTTTACGTTAGAGTGCGGATATGACGATTTTGGTTACTGGCTTGTCGGGGTTTGTGGGAGCGCACATTTGCCCACTTGTAAAAGCGGTGGATTTGGGAGACAAGGGCAGGTTTGTCGATCTCAGGGACCCAGCCGGGGTTCGCCATGCGGTAAGCCGACTGTCTCCAACGGCCGTCATTCATCTCGCCGGTCAAAGCTCAATCGGTGGCGCGATTGAGAATCCGCTAGAAACTTATGAAGTCAATTTCATTGGAACTTTGAATCTCCTGAATGCACTTCGGGACGCCGGATTTCAGGGGCGATTTCTATACGTAGGATCGGCGGAGGTATACGGCGTCGTGTCTGAAACAGAGCTGCCGGTCATTGAAAATCGGACCCTGCAACCGCAAAATCCGTACGCCGTCAGCAAAGTTGCCGCCGAGGCCCTTTGCTACCAGTGGAGTCAATCAGGGCCTTTCGAAATCGTCATGGCACGACCGTTTAATCATATTGGGCCAGGGCAGACAACGCGATTTGCGGTAGCCGATTTCGCCCAACAAATCACGCGCGCGCGTATGGGCAAAGGGGATCGTATCCTTCAGACGGGTGACGTGGATACTACGCGAGACTTTACCGATGTGCGCGACATTGCCAGGGCCTACGTTTCGCTGCTTGAAAAGGGCGTCAATGGCGAAATATATAACGTATGTTCGGGCGTTGAGAAAAGCTTGCGGGAGATCATTGCTGTGCTGTGTAAAACTGCGGAGGTCGAAATGCACATAGAAGTTATGCCTGAACGCCTTCGTAGCAGTGATCGGCGACGAATGCGTGGTAGTTTC
This sequence comes from Polaromonas sp., assembly GCA_046598365.1. Taxonomy (GTDB): domain Bacteria; phylum Pseudomonadota; class Gammaproteobacteria; order Burkholderiales; family Burkholderiaceae_C; genus Polaromonas. The sequence goes on from JBKJIV010000104.1 coordinate 20,052, forward strand.
GAGCGTTTGCACTCACGAACGGACTGGCGGCCGCAAATTCCGATGGAAAAGACTTTGCAGGACATCATGAATTACTGGTACACAAGGGAAAGCGTGTGACGAATTCAGCGCTCATCGCGGGCGCAACAGGACAAGATGCCGCGTATGGGATGCCAGTCAACTAAGGGGAAACTTTCGGTATTCACCAGTCGTATTTTGATTACTCACGGAATCCCCACTTCGTGGAATTGATTCGTCACCCGGAAAAATACGGATTCGCTAGCTCGGATTTGGCTGGGTAAACGAAAGGGCTTAAGTCGCAAATCTGGATTGCCTTATACACATACTATGCTCCGCATAGCCTTTACGAAGTGCCGCCAATCCTGAGTCTGAACAAATTCAAATCACCCCCAATGACTCCATTGCTCAAAAACCTTCAACCGATTCGGACGCGAGTTTCGAGTCTCAACGGCTTGCTCGCATCTGAAAAACGTTGGAACACTACTGGAGTGTTATGAAACCAAAGGTCGCTTTAATCACCGGCATCACCGGGCAAGACGGATCTTATCTAACCGAACTGCTCCTGGAGAAAGGTTATATCGTGCATGGCATCAAGCGTCGTGCTTCATCATTCAATACGGCGCGCATAGATCATCTTTATCGTGATCCGCATACGCAAGGAGTTCGCCTATTTTTGCATCATGGCGATCTCACTGACTCATCGAACTTGATACGAATCATTCAGCAAACCCAGCCCGACGAGATCTACAATCTGGCCGCGCAAAGTCATGTGGCGGTGAGTTTTGAAAGTCCCGAATACACGGCGGATGTTGACGGAATCGGCACGCTTCGTATCTTGGAAGCTATTCGGATACTGGGCCTGGAGCGTAAGACCCGGTTTTATCAGGCGTCTACTTCCGAGCTCTATGGCCTGGTCCAGGAAACACCGCAGCGTGAAACCACGCCGTTTTATCCACGCAGCCCCTACGCCGTGGCCAAGCTGTACGCCTACTGGATTACTGTGAATTATCGCGAGGCTTATGGGGTATACGCCTGTAATGGCATCCTGTTCAACCATGAGTCCCCAGTGCGCGGTGAAAATTTTGTCACCCGTAAAATCACTCGTGCCATGGCCCGCATCAAGTTGGGCTTGCAGGATTGTCTGTATCTGGGAAATCTGGATGCGAAGCGCGACTGGGGTCACGCGAAAGATTATGTAGAAATGCAATGGCTGATGTTGCAACAAGAAAAGCCGGAGGACTTCGTGATTGCCACGGGGTTGCAATACAGCGTGCGGGACTTTGTAAATTCGGCTGCTGAGGAACTGAATAGCACGGTAAGGTGGGAGGGTAAGGGCGTGGAAGAGAAGGGGTACGACTTAGCCGGAAAATGCATTGTGGCGGTTGACCCAAGGTATTTCCGTCCGACAGAAGTGGAAACCTTGCTTGGAGATGCAACCAACGCCAAAGAAAAACTTGGTTGGACTCCCAAAATCACGTTTCACGAGCTTGTGGCGGAGATGGTCAGAGAAGATCTCAAGTCAGCCGAGCGGGACGAATTGGTGAAGCGTCACGGTTACCAATCCATGGACCACCACGAATAGACCATCACCGACCCTCATCCGGGGTAACCAATAAATGTTCAAAACTATTTCAAATTGCCGTATCTGCGGTGGCGACCAGCTAGCTACGGTAATGGCGCTGGGCGATCAGGCTTTAACGGGTGTATTTCCCAGGTCACGTACTGAAAAGGTCACAACTGGCCCCGTTGAGTTGGTTAAGTGCTTTTCTGCGGACGGATGCGGTCTCGTGCAATTAAAACAAAGCTATGACCTCAGCGAGATGTACGGACTAAATTATGGATATCGGTCGGGTCTCAATGCCAGTATGGTGCGCCACCTTCAATCAAAGGTGTCAAAAATCCTGGCTTCAGGAGTGCTCGAATCGGGTGACTTGGTCATTGATATAGGGAGCAACGATGCCACAACCCTGCTCGCCTATCCGCAGGATCAATACCAGCTCATTGGCGTGGATCCGACCGGCATAAAATTTGCGTCGTATTACCCTGCTGGGGTTACGCTGATTCCCGATTTTTTTTCCGCAGAAGCAATTACTACGAGATTGGCAGGCAAGAAAGCCAAAGTCATCACCTCGTTTTCGATGTTTTACGACCTGGAGGATCCAATCAATTTCGCCTGTGAAATTGAAGGAGCCCTTGCCGATGAGGGGGTGTGGATTTTTGAGCAGAGTTACCTGCCCGCTATGCTTCGAACAAATTCATTCGATACCATCTGTCACGAGCATCTAGAGTTTTACGCCCTTAAACAAATTCACTGGATCGCTGATAAAGCCGGTCTCAAGGTGTTGGATGTTGAGTTCAATGAAGTTAATGGCGGCAGTTTTTCCATAACAGCAGCCAAACTGAATTCCAAGAGGCGAGTTAATACCGAATGGCTTGAAAAAATCCTTGAGGACGAAGTGGCACTTGGGCTCGATACTGCAAGGGCTTTTGACGCGTTTAAAACTCGAGTGGAGGAGGCGCGCGCCGCTTTAACGGATTTTCTCGAGGAAGCCAAAAGAAGTGGAAAAACTGTTTGCGGATTGGGGGCATCCACCAAGGGAAACGTACTTTTGCAGTACTTCGGAATCAATGACAAACTGGTGCGTGAAATTGGCGAAGTTAACGAGGATAAATTCGGGTCTTTTACCCCAGGTACGCTTATTCCACTGGTTCCGGAGAAACAGGTTCTCGCATCGAATCCGGATTATCTTTTGATACTGCCCTGGCATTTCAGGAATTTTTTTGAATCTTTGCCTGCGATGAAAGGTAGAACTCTGGTTTTTCCACTGCCTAAATTGGAGATTGTTAAAATTTGATATGCGACCAAGGCCTTACCGGGAGTGTCTGACTTTTCGTGTGTGAGGCGGTTTGTTGAATTAGCTGTTGGTCGATTCTCTCAATTTCTTCCGGCCCTTGCCAGGCCGCCGGAGGCGCCGCAGCTGAGGCGTGTACGCATGCTTCAAACCGATTTCGTTGCGGCCTGCGTGAATCGCTCGTCGTAGAGGATTGCGAATTGGTTCATTGCCTCCTTCTGACCTGCCCCCTCTCGCCGTACCAATCAATGTGAAGAAGTCGAAGGTTGAGATTTTTCTGGGCGGCCCCCGCAAGGCCAGGGAAAGGCTGGGAAGGGTCGCCAGCACGGCGCTTCAAACGATCATTGCCATAATGGTGGAGCCAGCCAGCACGCGGGTCAGGGCCGAACAAAAAGCGTGCGCGATCAGATCCTTGAAATGTGGGAGTCCAAGAGCCCTTCAACCATCGTCAGATACACAAACACCTATCGCAATGATTATTCCTGTCATTCTCTGTGGCGGTACGGGCACCCGGCTTTGGCCACTTAGCCGTAAGGCATTGCCAAAGCAGTTTGTTCCGTTGATTGATGGCAAAAGCCTCTTGCAACTCGCACTTGAGCGGGCGGCAAAAGTTTCGCCCCCGGGGCTTGGTCGTGTCCTGTGTGTGGCTGCGGAGCCGCACCGTTTTCTCGTGATGGAGGCTATGCAAGCTGCGGGAATGCAAGGCGACATTATTCTTGAACCTGTTGGCCGCAACACAGCACCCGCCATGACGCTGGCCACACTGCACGTGAACCCTGACGATTACCTGCTATTTTGTCCAGCTGACCACCACATACCAGACGCGGACGGGTTTGCCGCAATGGTGGAGAGGGGCCTTATTGCGGCCGAGCAGGGTGCGATAGTCACCTTTGGAGTCGTGCCGGGTTATCCGAGCACGGCCTACGGATACATCCAGAAAGGAGCGGCAAGAGGCGATGGATCGTTGACGGTGACAAGGTTCATTGAAAAACCAAGCGCGGAGGATGCCGCATCTTTGTTATTGCAGGGAAATGTGCTCTGGAATGCCGGCGTGTTTCTATGCCGCGCCAGCGTGTTGTTGGACGCAATGGAGCAGCATGCCCCCGACATCTTGGTGAGTTGCCGTAAAGCGCTTAGTCTGGCCTCTCGGGATGGCGCTTTTGTCCGGCCCGAACCGGATGCCTTTATCTCGTGTCGCGCAGAAAGTATTGACTATGGAGTGATGGAGCATTTCCATCAAGTGGTGACTGTGCCTTTTTCCGGGAGTTGGAGTGACGTTGGGAGCTGGAATGCTGTGGCCGAACTGAGTTTGCCCGACGCTCAAGGAAACCGCGTAGTCGGACAAGGCCTGGCGTTGCAGGCTGCTGGTACCTATATTCATGCGCCTTGCAGGCCTGTCGTAGCGCTGGGCACTCACGACCTCTTTATCGTTGACACGCCAGATGCGTTACTGGTAGCTGCTTCCACCCATGCGGAAGAGGTCAGGACAGTCGTGGCGGCGTTGGAACAAATGCAGACACCGCAGGCCGATGAGCACCGAAGGGTGGTGCGACCTTGGGGCTGGTTTGACAGGTTAGACGAGGGAGCCCGGTTTCAGGTAAAACGAATTCTGGTCAAACCGGGTGCGGCGCTTAGCTTACAAATGCATCATCATCGCGCAGAGCATTGGGTGGTTGTCAAAGGGACTGCTGAAGTGACGCGGGGGACGCAGACCTTTCTGCTTACGGAAAATGAGTCCACTTACATCCCCGTAGGCGAGGCGCACCGTTTGCGGAATCCGGGAAAGGCAGAGTTGGAAATCATTGAAGTCCAGTCCGGGCACTATCTGGGGGAGGATGACATCGTGCGGCTGGAGGACCAATATGGGCGGGACGGTTCGCCGCTTCCATGAGCAATGTCTTTGGTCGAATATGGGGCGTGAAAGCACCCACACTCGCACGCAATCCGTTTGGGGTCGCGTCTTTCCTGATGAAGACGTAAAGGATGCAGTACTCTAGTGGTGCGCGATCATCTGGATACTTTTTGCTCGCCTGTCTTCTGCTCATGTTGCCCTGGTTGACGCCGTTTGCCGGTGGGCCGTCGCCGTCTGTGTTGCCTTGGCTTACGACTGCCGCCTGCGTTGCAGGGCTGATGGTGTTGTGCGGGTTGGCCAGCGGTCCGCTCCTGACGTCTCAGCTCATCGCTTGCGCATGGCTGGTTGCCGCGTTGATCAGCGCTGCGATCGCGCTCATGCAATATTTAGGACTGGGTGAGGCCTTGGCTCCCTGGGTCAATGCGACGCGTCCGGGCGAGGCGTTCGGCAACCTGCGCCAGCGCAATCACCTTGCAACCTTGATGAGTATTGGCCTTCTCGCATTGCTCTGGAAAGGGGGGCTGCGAACAACCGGCTGGCAGACTGGCGTGATGGTTGCTTTGCTGGCGTTTGGAAATGCCGCGTCGGGTTCGCGCACGGGTGCTGTGCAGTGGGTTTTGATCGTGATGCTCGCGGCCTTGTGGTCTGTAGGGGGTGGACGTCGCAGGCTGTACATGGCATTGATCGCCTTGATTGCGTATGTGCTGGCGACGCTTATCTTGCCGTGGCTGTTTCTCGCGGTGACGGGTCAAACCGTCGGAGATGTCCTGGGTCGGTTCTCTGAGGCTGCCGGGTGTGCCAGCCGCACAGTGCTCTGGTCTAACGTGCTGGACCTGATTGCGCTGAAACCCTGGTCGGGGTGGGGCTGGGGCAAACTCGACTACGCGCATTACATGACGCTTTACCCCGGCGAGCGGTTTTGCGACATCCTGGACAACGCACACAACCTGCCCTTGCATCTGGCCGTCGAGTTGGGCATTCCCGCCGCGGTGCTGACTTGCGGCCTGCTGATCGGGCTGACTTGGCATGCCAAGCCGAAGCATGAGATTGCCTCTTCGCGGCAAATGGCCTGGGGCGTGCTGGCGGTGATCGGGTTGCACAGTCTGCTTGAATACCCGTTGTGGTACGGGCCCTTTCAATTGGCTGTTGGCTTGTGCATGCTTCTTTTGTGGAAGCAACCAACCGACGGTTTGACGCTGGGAAGGCTGTGGCCCTTTGCTTCGATGACGGTTGTCCCTGCGGTAGCCATCGCGCTTGTGGCTTATGCTTTGTTTGACTATTACCGCGTCAGTCAGATTTACCTGCCGCTCCATGCCCGAAATGCGGCGTATATCGACGACACGCTGGGCAAGAGTCGGCAAACGCGGCTGTTCGGCAACCTGGTTCTATTTGCGGAGTTGAGCACCCAGCCGCTGACATCGGGCAATGCGGAAAAAGTCTATGCCATGAGCAGCCGACTTTTGCACTTTTCACCCGAGCCGCGAGTGATCGAAAAACTGATTGAAAGCGCCGCCATGTTGGGCCGCGACGAGGAGGCCATGATGCACCGTGTCCGCTACAAGGCAGCCTTTCCGGAGGATTATGAAAAATGGGCAAATACCATGACTTCAAAGCTTGCCCAAGTGCGTTAATGTCAGCAACGCGGGTTAAAGAGGAGCGATAAAACTCCCTGACTTGCCGCCGTGCTTTTCCAGCAGTTTCACGTTGGTGATGACCATCGCCCGGTCCACTGCTTTGCACATGTCGTAAATCGTCAGCAACGCTACTTGAACTGAGGTTAGCGCTTCCATTTCTACCCCGGTTGGGCCAACGGTTTCGGCCGTGGCGATGCATGTGACACTGGCACTGTCAACATCTGCCTGGAACTCCAGTGTGACCCGTGTCAGCGCGAGTGGGTGGCACAGAGGAATGAGTTCGCTGGTTTTTTTGGCGGCCATGATGCCGGCGATTCGGGCGATGCCAAGCACATCCCCCTTTTTGGCTGAACCTCCTTGGATAATCTCCAACGTAGCCGGACTCATGACGATACTGCCCTGAGCAACCGCAATGCGGTGGGTCGAGGACTTGGCGGCCACATCGACCATGTGGGCCTGTCCTTGACCATCAAAATGAGTCAGCATTGAAGGGGTGGTCATTTTGTTACAGAACCTTTACAAACAGCCATCATCATAAGAGCATGTCAGATATGACTTCTTCTTTTAAACCTCGATTGTTGGCAGCCGGTATTCATTTGCTGATCAGCCTGGCTGTTGCCGGTCTGGCCGCCTGGCTTGTGTTCGGGCTTTGGTACCCTTATCCATACCGCGAAATTTCTGGCGGCCGGGATCTGTTTTTTATCGTGATTGCCGTGGACGTGGTCATGGGGCCGTTACTCACGCTGTCGGTGTTCAATCGCAACAAGCCGTCACAGGAATTGCGCCGCGATCTCGCGGTGATAGGCGTGCTACAAATAGCCGCATTGGTCTATGGCCTATGGACCGTGTCTGTGGCGCGGCCCGTTCATCTGGTGTTTGAGATGGACAGATTTCGCGTGGTCCACGCGATTGAGGTACCCGAAGAAGAATTGTCAAGTGCGCAGCCCGAGCTGCAGCGTCTGCCCTGGACCGGCCCCACTCTGTTGTCGATGCGGGCCTTCGCTGACGGAAAGGAAAAAGTCGACCTCACCCTCGCGGCAATCAGCGGCGTTCATTTGGGCGCCCGACCGGCGCTTTGGCAGCCTTACGACAAGGCCCAAAACCAGGTCATAGGAGCAGCCCGGCCACTGGGCGATTTGAAAACCCGTTTCCCGGAAAAGGCAGGTGCCATCGACGCCGCTTTGCGGTCGGCGCTGGGACAGAAAGCGTCAAACCGCGTGGTGGGCTATCTTCCCATGGCGGGCAGAGACAAGTTCTGGACTGTCTTGCTGGACCTCACCACAACCGAAATAATTGCGTTTGTCCCCATTGATTCCTTCTAAATTGCTAAAGCGTCAAAGTCGTGTTGTTGGGAGTGGGTTTGCCTTGGCGGCCATGGTGTTTATCGCCTCCGCTGGTTTGTCGCAAGCCCAGTCACCAGTCCGGCCCAGCGGAGCCCTTCCGGCCTTGGGCGACACCTCCGACTTGACGGTCGGCGCCGAGAGGCGTCTGGGTGACCGTATAGCTGGCAGCATCTATCGCGATCCAGACTATCTGGACGATCCGATATTGGGGGACTATCTGCAGAGCATCTGGCGGCCGCTGATGGTTGCGGCGCGCGCTCGTGGAGAGTTGGGCAGCGAGCTGGACGAGCGCTTTGCCTGGGACATCATGCTGATACGCAACCGCACGGTCAACGCTTTCGCTTTGCCGGGGGGTTACCTGGGCGTGCATCTGGGTCTGATCAGCGCCGTGAGTAACCGGGATGAGCTGGCTTCGGTGTTGGCTCACGAATTGAGTCATGTGACGCAGCGCCATATCTCCCGGCTGATGAGCAAACAAGACCAGCAAGTCCCCTTGATGATTGCAGCCCTGATTTTTGGTGTTATGGCCGCAGGCAAGAACCCCGACGTGGCCAATGCCGCCATTGCTGGTGGGCAGGCGATGGCCATACAGAACCAGCTCAACTTTTCGCGTGACATGGAGCGCGAAGCGGATCGGATTGGCTTTGGCGTGATGGCTGACGCCGGGTTTGACAAGCAGGGTTTCAGCAGCATGTTTGACAAGCTTGAGCAGGCCTCCCGGCTCAACGACAGTGGCTCCTTTCCCTACCTGCGCACCCACCCACTCAACACCGAGCGGATTGCGGAGGCCAAAAGCAGGCTGCAGCTGGAAGTGAGCACGCCTGCTCCATCCGGTGCTGCCGCAGCCGATGCGGCGAGCGCGCCTTTGCTTCACGCGATGATGGCCGCGCGTGCGCGCGTGCTTGGCGACGCCAGTAGCGATGCGCTGCAGGTGGCGGTGACCAACGCACAGCGTGCGTCACTGGCGGGCGCCACCACAGTGACGCCGCGCGACGCCGGGGCGCTTTATGCGGGCGCGCTCGCGGCGATCCGTTTGCGCGACAACCCCCTGGCGCGTAGCTTTATAGCCAAACTCAAGCCAGCGGTGGCGTCCAGCCGCTTGTTGTCCGACCAGGTTCAATGGTTGGCAATGGAGCAGGAGCTCGCGTCCAGCGACGCTTCTGGAGCGGCCAAACTGTCAAACACACGCAGCCGGCCGGCCGTGTTGCTTCAGGCCCGGGCCGATGTGGCGGCGGGTCGTGCACAAGATGCCTCTGGGCGCCTGCAAAGCTGGGTCAGCGACCATCCGAAAGATGCGATGGCCTGGGAGCTGCTCGCGCAAGCGTACGGAAAGCAAGGGCAGAATTTAAGGGCGATTCGGGCCGACGCAGAGGGGCGTGCGGCCCAACTCGATTACCCTGCGGCGCGGGACCGCTTCAAGGCCGCGCAGGACATGATGCGCAGCAACCGTGAAGGCGCGACTCCCGGCAATTACATCGACAGCTCCATCATCGACACGCGGGCACGGGAAATCGACCAGATACTGCGCGAGCAGGCGCTGGACGAAAAGCTCGGGCGCTAGGAGCCTGTCGGATTTGGGGCGTCGAAAGCGAAAATAGGGCCCAGCGACGACAGTTTTTGCCCAGGGCGTCTATTCTGTGAGAGGTATGCTGACCCGCTTGGAGTTTGACCGTCGCGTGGCCCACCAACCTGCGCCCAGCACACCGGCAACTGCCAACGCGTAGGTGCCCCACCGCGCCGCACGCTGCAGCGTCTCAATGCTTTGCTGGGCATTCGTTTCACCGTAAAGGGCGCTCAGCATGGACTCACTCACAACCATCTTGGCTGCGGTGAAAGCCAGCACCGCAGCGCCCAGATTGATGATGATGGGAAAGCGCTCCACGAGCTTGAGCACCATGGTGCTGCCGAACACAACGATAGGAATGCTGACCAACAGGCCAATCACCACCAGGTCAAACGAGCCGTGCGCGGCGCCCGCAACGCCCAGCACGTTGTCCACACCCATCAGGGCATCGGCCACGACGATGGTTTTCATGGCGCCCCAAAAGGTGCTGGCAACCGGACCTTCGTGTTCTTTGTTCCCCTGGTCGGCCATCAATTTGTAGGCGATCCATAAAAGGCCCAGACCTCCGACCAGCATCAACCCCGGGATCTTCAGAAGCCAGACGACGCCGACGGTCATGACTGCCCGTACAACAATGGCGCCCACGGTTCCCCAGGCGACGGCTTTCTTTTGTAAATGAGGTGGCAGGTTGCGTGCTGCCAGCGCGATCACGATGGCGTTGTCGCCGGCGAGCACAAGATCAATCAGGATGATGGCCAACAAAGCCGACCACCAGGGCGTAGAAAAAAGTTCCATCACATATCACTCCATATCCAGGGTTCGACATGGCAATCCGCAAGCGGATTACCGGTTGTGTTGAAGCAGGACAGGTCAGTGAGTAAAGCGGTGCCGGGGCTGTGAACGCTTCGATCAAACCTGTACAGGTTTCAATCGAAGGTCTGGCTCGACATGCAGTATGCGTGCATGTCCAGCAAGCCGGAAGTGTGAACTTCGAATTGACGACTTGCTGAAACAATGTTGCTGTTCGCCAGTTATGTCCGGCAATACAGCAAAATGAGGGAGTTACTCCCCTTCGTGCCCGTATTCTAAACGGCAGACCGATATTTCGTACAAACCCGGCTCAGCGGGTGGTACAAGGGCTCATCGATAATTCAGGCGCGGTTTGCACGCTCCTATTGCCTATTCCATGCCAAGCATCCACATCACCGACATTGAAGCGGCCATTAACTATTGGCGCGATAAAAAGCCTTCGCCAGACGGCGTCACCCTGGCGCCGGAATTGCGTGCATTGGCAGAGGTTTATGCACTGCTGGTTTTCTATCATGAAGAGGAAGCCGACGAAGCCGGTTTTCCAGCCCCCGCCATGGCGGCCTGGCTTGTCTGGTATGACTCCACCGCCGACACGCCCTGTATCGCCATCTGTTCGACCAGTCAGGGAGACGATGTTTGCAAGGGCTGTGGTCGCACCTTCGACGAGGTGCAGCATTGGCCGGAGTTGAGCGCCGTGGAAAAGCGCAGCACCTGGCGGCGTATCACGCAGGAGGCTACGGCCTGGCGTTTTGGTCGGTATTCGGACCGCGCGCTTGAAAAAAAAGACGTGCCGGTGGAACCCTGACTCCAGAAGGCGATAGGCATTCATGGCTCATTTATCCATGTCCAATGAGGGGCGTCAGCTATAAATTCAGGAGTAAACTGGTCTTATGCTCCGTCTCGCTCGCGCCCCCAACATTGCCATTGCTGCACTGTGGGCCGACGCACTGCGGCAAGCGGGATTCTCTGCCAGTGTGCAGCGCTATTTCCTGGGTAGTGTGGCCGGCGAGTTGCCGCCCGACCAATGCCAGCCGGAAGTCTGGCTCGCCCACGATGACGAGAAGCCGCGCGCCGAGGCTTTGCTGCACAGCTTGCAGAACCCACCGCAGCGGCGCTGGGTTTGTGCGTGCGGGGAAACCGTTGAGGGTGGTTTTGAGCAATGCTGGCAGTGTGGTGCCTGCATGCCTTCGGCCTAGATTCGCTTCGCGAGCTCGGCCGCTTTGCCGATGTAGCTGGCCGGTGTCATGACCAGCAGGCGCTGCTTTTCAGCGTCAGGAATCTCCAGCGAACGGATCAGTCCGTGCAGCGCCTCGGCTGTCACGGTTTTGCCGCGAGTCACTTCCTTGAGTTTTTCGTAAGCGCCTTGCACGCCATAACGCCGCATCACGGTCTGTATCGGCTCGGCCAGCACTTCCCATGAGGCGTTCAGGTCATCATCCAGTGCTTCCTGGTTCAGCTCCAGCTTGCCCAGACCCGTGCACAGTGAGTGATAAGCAAGCACGGCATATCCCAGAGCTACGCCCATGTTGCGCAGGACAGTGCTGTCGGTCAAATCGCGCTGCCAGCGACTGATCGGCAATTTTTCACTCAGATGGCGCAGCAATGCGTTGGCCAGGCCCAGGTTGCCCTCGGCGTTTTCAAAATCGATTGGATTGACCTTGTGCGGCATCGTGCTGGAGCCGATTTCGCCGGCTTTCAGGCGCTGCTTGAAATAACCAACGCTGACATAACCCCAGACATCACGCGCAAAGTCGATCAGGATGGTGTTGGTGCGGGCCACCGCGTCAAACAGCTCGGCCATGTAGTCATGCGGCTCGATCTGGATGCTGTAAGGCTGGAAGGTCAAACCCAGGCCCAGTGGTTCTGGGGACTCGATGACGCGCCGACTCAGGGCCTCCCAGTCAAAGTCGGGCCAGGCTGACAGATGGGCGTTGTAGTTGCCAACCGCACCGTTCATTTTGGCCATCAGCTTGACAGCGGCGATGCGTTCGCGCGCCACGTCCAGGCGTGCCACCACGTTGGCGATTTCCTTGCCGACGGTGGTGGGACTCGCCGTCTGACCGTGCGTGCGGCTGAGCATGGGCTGGTCGGCGTAGCGATGGGCCATCTCGCGCAATTGCGCGATGACTTTGTCCAGCGTCGGCAACAACACCTGGTCGCGGCTGCTTTTGAGCTGCAGGGCGTGGCTGGTGTTGTTAATGTCCTCACTGGTGCAGGCAAAGTGCACAAACTCGGCTGCGCTCTGCAACTCAGGCCGGGCATCGAATTTGGACTTGATCCAGTACTCCACGGCTTTCACATCGTGGTTGGTGGTTTTTTCTATGTCCTTGATGGCTGCGGCGTCTGCCTCGGAGAAATGCTTGCTTAGACCCAGCAAGTAAGTACGCGCTCCCGGGCTAAGTGGCTTGAATTCCGCAAAACCGGCGTCGGACAGCGCAATAAACCAGACCACCTCGACCTGGACGCGTCGGTGCATATAACCCAGCTCGGACATCAGTGGCCGCAAGGGGGCGAGTTTGCCTGCGTAGCGGCCATCCAGGGGGGACAAAGCGGAGAGGGTAAAGCTGCTGGAAGGGGTCATGGGGCAATTGTAGGCGGCGAGACCTGTTGCTTCGGGGTGTTTGTTACGCGCCACTTTGCTGCTGCGGACGGCCGCGGCGTGCCTTACTCGATAGAATGCAATGGACTTCGGTTCACGATAAAAAACTTACCTATGAAACTCATTGGATCCAGCGCCAGCCCCTATGTACGCAAAGTGCGCATTGTGATGGCCGAAAAAAAGCTCGATTACCAGTTCGTGCTTGAAGATGTCTGGGCAGCTGGCACCACCATAGGCCAGTCCAACCCGCTGGGCAAGGTGCCCTGTCTGGTGATGGAGGGCTCCAATGGCTCGGAAGAGGCAGTTTTTGACTCGCGCGTGATCGTTGAGTATCTGGAAACTTTGTCGCCCGTCGGGAAACTGATTCCAGTGCAAGGCCGCGAGCGGGCAGAGGTCAAAACCTGGGAAGCGCTGGCGGATGGATTGCTCGATGCCGCCATATTGGCCCGGCTGGAGGCCACCTGGAAGGGGCGCACAGACAAACAGCGCAGCCAGGCGTGGATTGACCGGCAGATGGACAAGATCAGCGTGACCGTCCGGGCCATGAGCACGGGATTGGGCGAAAAACCTTATTGCAGCGGCATTCACCTGAGCCTGTCCGACATCGCCGTCGGTTGTGCGCTGGGTTACCTGGACTTTCGTTTTGCTCAGATTGACTGGCGCTCTGATCATCCCAATCTGGCCCGACTTTACGAAAAGTTGAGCCAGCGCCCCAGTTTCATCGACACCCGGCCGGTCTAGGGCCTGCTTCGGGCGCTTTTAACGTCCGGGGTGTCCAGCACTGGCTTTTTTTCTGAGCCAGCGCATCAAACTGCCCAGCAGCGGCAGTTTTTCGTACAGCTCTTCAGCTGCATCCCAATAGTCGCGGTGGTAATCAATCAGGCCATCCTCATTGAGCTTCAGGTGCGAGCCGCCACGGATGGTTTGTATGTCGGACTTGCTGCTGTTTTTAAAGCGGTACTCGAAGTTCCAGGTCAAAAAGCACTGGCTCGCCCCTTCCACCCGCTCGGTCACCACGAAACGCGGTTGATCCAGCGTCACGTACATGTGACTGAAAACGTGCTGCAACTGGGCCAGTCCCCGCACCTCGTTAAACGGATCCTTGAAGTAGACGTCGACCGCATAAAACTCGCCGAGCCGGGCAATGCTTTCAGGCCGCATGCCTTCAAAAAATGGTACCAATCGGTCGATGACGGTGGGCATGGCTGTCCTTACAGGCCGGTAAATTTCTTGATGGCCGGAAAATACAGCGCGTAGGGAAGCAGGCGCAGTGTTTTCATCCAGCGCGTGAAACGCTTGGGGAAGTGAATTTCAAAATCCCCCTTCGCCCATCCTGCCAGAATTTCTGTGGCCGCCTGCGCGGGCGTAATGAGGGCTGGCATGTTGAATTTATTGTGCGCCGTGAGTGGTGTCTCTACAAAACCCGGGTTGATCAAACTCACCCCAACGCCGCATTCCTGCAAGTCGACATACATGGTTTCGGCCAGGTTGATCAGTGCAGCCTTGGTGGGCCCGTAAGCCAGGCTTTGCGGAAGTCCCCGGTAGCCGGCGACGCTGCTGATCACACTGATATGGCCGCTTCGGCGTGCCACCATGGCGGGTAACACTGCCTCCAGCAGATAGAGCACGCCGGTGTAATTGACCTGCTGGTGCTTGATCATTTGCGCCAGGTCAAAGTTTGTGGCGCGTTGCTCTTTGTAGTAACCCGCGCAATACATCAGCATGTCCAGCGGGCCACTGCTGAGCACGGACTGCGCGGCCACTTTGACGGCCGCCGGGTCGGTCACATCCAGTGGGAGCACCACGGCTCCGGCGTGGGTGCTGGAAAATTCATCAAGCGCCTGGGCGTTGCGTGCCGACACCACCACCCTGGCGCCGCGTGTGTGCAGCAAATGGGCTGTCGCAAGGCCAATGCCGCTGGAAGCGCCTACCAGCCAGACGGTCTTGCCGTGCCAGTCGTTCAAGGGAGGGTTGTAGGACATGCTGAAAATCCGTTGTAAAAATGATCGCTAAAAGTGCGCAAGAAAGAGGGGCAATCGACCGTTTTTTTGAGGGTTCAACGCTTCACAAAAGAAAGCGTCACTTCCCCGAGCTTGAATCCGAACTTGCTCATAACCGCTTTGTTCAGCATGACCTTGTCGTCGATGAGGTACATCCAGTCGTCGAACTGCACCTCAACAATTTTCCCGTCAACCGGTAGCTTCAGGGTATAGCCCCAGCGAAAGGCATTGCCACTTTCTTGACCCCGGGCCTCGCCCAGCACGTCCGCTGCAGTACCCACGTAGCTGCCGCCTGCGCCGCGTTTGAGTGTCCAGATCCGCCTGTCCTTGCTGCCATCCGAGTAGCTGAAAGCTTCGTCCAACACGCCGACTTCCTCACCGGGTTTTCCTTGCCAGCTGCAGGTCATGACCACCGTGAAGCGCTTGACCACCTTGCCGGAGCGGTCGGTAAACACGCCGTAGGCGTCGACAGTGCCATTGAAGTACTGACGCATATCGAGCACAGGTTTTTCTGCTGCGTAGTCGCTGATCTGCGGGCTGGCACAACCGGCAATGAGCAATGCCATAGCCATGGCAACTGTCGCCGCGGCTTGTCGCCAGCCATTGTTGAGGTGATTCATGGGGTAACGCCTTGAGGGTGTTTGATAACTAGAAAATACAGGCACGCCGCGGCGGCAAGCTTGAGCAGGCAGGGCAGCACGCAATAGGCCACCAGCAAGGCGTTGAGCGCCTGGGCGTCACGCGCACCCGGCGCGTAGCCAAAAAGACCGAGCAGCGGCAGCGCCAGCCCGGCGGCCAGTGCCAGGTTGAGCTTGATGGCAAAGTTCCACCAACCGAAGTAAGCGCCTTCTGCCTGGCCTGATTGCCCGTTGGCCTGGATCACCCCTGCCAGCAGTGCCCCTGGCAGTGCCAGGTCGGTGCCCAGCGCAATGCCCGACAAAGCGCACACCACCACAAAGGCGGTGATGTCACCCGGATTGATTTGTGTGGCCCAACCAAATGTGCCAATGGCCAGTAACATTCCCAACAGCCACGCCCGAGCCAGGCCGACACGCTTCACGACGGCCAGCCACAGTGGGATCGACAGGGCCGCGCACAGAAAATAGCTGCCTAGAAAAAGTGGCTCCAGATTTTGCGAAGCCTGCAATCTGTCCTGGATGAAAAACAGCACCAATGTGGCGGGCACGGCGCTGGCAATGCCGTTGAGCATGAAAACGGTCAGCAAGCGCCGAAAACCTGATTGCCTGAAGGGCAGCCAGATAGATGAAGCGGCGCGTTGGCTGGCCAGAGGCGTTCTTGGTATCGGCCTGTCAGCTCGCGACCAGGCCAGCCATCCGCAGGCGAGCGCCACAAAAAACAGGGCCGTAGTTACGGGCAGGCCAAAAACAACCGGCGTGATCGAAGCCAATACCACGCCCACCAAACCCAAACCTTCGCGCCATGCCACGATGCGGCTGCGCTGGCGCTCATCGCCGCCCAGCATCGCACCCCAGGACTGGTGCGTCACGCTGAGCGCGCTATAGCCCGCATAGGTCAGCATCAGCATCCCGGTAGCCCACACCACCAGACCAGAGGGCGTTGTGACCATTGGAAAAAACAGCAGCGCAAAGCCCAGCGCAAGCACCACTGCAGCGACGGCGCCCAAAAGGAGCACCGATCGCGCGGAACGTGCAAACAGGCGGTCGCTCAGGCGGCCCAGCAGGGGATCGATCAGCGCATCAAAAAGCCGTGCACCCAAAAGAACAGCCCCCAGGGTGGCCAGCGGCACACCGAACTCGCGCGCGTAGTGGTTGGGCAAAATCACATACAGAGGCAAGGCCACAAAGGCCAGCGGCAAACCCAACAGGCCATAGGCCAGGCCATTGCGCACGCCGAAGGCATCACGACCGACCAGCACCGCAGATGCCGGGGTGGCGGCTGCGGTGCTGATGTCGCTCAAGTACCTGCCCCCGCAAGCAAAGCGGTGCGCAGGCCAGGCTGCGAAGTCGCTGGCGACAGCCAGATGCCAAAGAACAGTTTTGCAAATTCCGGATCACGAATTTCGCCGAGAACCTTGCCATTCATCCAGAAGACCGCGCCCACACCAGGCCTGTGCACACCCATCACACGGTCGCCTTTCTTGACGTCTGGCAGCACCCTGACCATCGCCTGCTTCCATTTCTCGGCTTGCTCATCGCTGATCGGTACGGATCGACGCATTTCCGTGATGGAACGGTCAGCCACAGCCTGGTTGTCAAAACCGCGGAAGTAATGGAGTTCCAGCGCAAGTGGCCGCGTTGAAAATCCTTCAGCCTTGAAACCGGGCATGGTCCAGAGCCGGGCGTCGTACACATGAAAGCCAAAAAAATTCAGCCGACCCTTGCCGATGAGGCGGCCCTGCGGCAAGGCTTCCTGCAGCTCAGGCCGCGCCCCGTCGTCGGCAGCCGCCGGGATGGACGTGACTTCACCCACTGCATTGGGTGATGCAGACTGTGCCGCGACCAAGGTGGCGGCGGCGGCACCTAGAACCAGCACCAGAAGGTGCCGAATGATCACGCTTTGCGCAACGTGAACTGCATCACGTCGGTATTGGCTTGGGCGAAAGCGGCTTCGCAGTAGGCCAGGTAGAACTCCCATATACGGATAAACCTTTTGTCAAACCCGAGCTGAAGCACCCGTGACTCTTGTGCCATGAACTCCTCGCGCCACAGCATGAGCGTGCGGGCGTAGTCCTGGCCAAATGAAAACTCGTCGACCACCTCAAGCCCGGCGGCCTGGGCTTGAGCGCGAAACTCTCTGGGGCAAGGCAGGCAGCCGCCCGGAAAGATGTATTGCTGGATAAAGTCGGTGGACGAGACGTAACGCTCAAACAAATCGTCGGCAATCACAATGCTTTGAATGCAGGCGCGGCCCCCGGGTTTGAGGAGACGGGCAACTGTCTGGAAATACTCTGGCCAATATTCGCGGCCCACAGCCTCCACCATTTCAATCGAGCAGATCGCATCAAACGTCTCCCCGCTGCCAACTTTTCCAATGTCTCGGTAATCCTGCAAACGCAAATCAGCCTTGCCCGCAGCGCCCAGCCGCGCCATGCGTTCGTTGGCCCAGGCCAGTTGTTCGCTGCTCAGCGTCACGCCAACAATGGAGGCATCAAATTCAGTCGCCGCCATTTCCGCCAGCGCGCCCCAGCCGCACCCGATCTCCAGCACGCGATCACCCGGTTTGACATGCGCCTCAGTCAGCGCCCGGCGGACCTTGGCGTGCTGGGCGTCCTTCATGGAGGTTTCCGGCGAAGCGAAGATGCCCGACGAGTAGTTCATGGTGCCGTCCAGCCACAACTCGTAGAAAGCATTACCCAAGTCGTAATGGGCGTGGATGTTCTTCTTGCTGTTGGTTTTGGTGTTGCGGTTGAGCAAATGTTTGATGCGATAGGCAAACCGTCCCAACCAGGTGCCGTAGATGACGTCTTCGACTTCCTTGCGATTGACGATCAGCACGCTCAGCAGATCAGTCAGGTGATGCGTGCTCCAGTCGCCGGCAATGTAGCTTTCTGCGAATCCGATGTCGCCAGACTTCAGCGATGCGCTGCAGACATTCCAGTTGTGCAGCCGCAGGCTGGCGACCGGTTCTTTGCCTGAACCAAAATGCCGGGTCGAGCCGTCGGGTAATTGCACGTGCAAAGTGCCGTGTTTGAGTCGCGTCAGCAAGCCCAGCACGGTACGTGCCGCAGCAGGAGCCCCGCCGGGCAGCGCCAGCGATGCAAGAGACGAAGGGACGCGTGATGCGGTGGCGGCAGAAGGGTTGGTGGCTGTGTTCATCGTGTGACGAATGTTTCGGGAGTTTTGGGTTTGCTGATCAGTGGCACTCGCTTGCACCACAACTTGAAGGCCTGCCAGTGAATGCGTGCAACCACACCGAACGTCATGGCCGGATGTCCCCACAGGGCTTTGCGCAGACTCCTTGCCGTGACGGCCTCCAGGGTGCCGCTGACGCTGGTTTCCAGCAGGGGACCGCTGGCGTCGTCGTAGTCAATACGGGCCACTGTTTTCTTCAGGCCATCGTTATCAATGTGCATGAATCGAAAGCGATAGCTTCCTTCCAGCGTGCAAAAAGGCGAGACATGAAACACCTTGTCCGCCTTGAGCTCCTGGCCGTAATGAGGCCTGTCAAGCAAGTAGCAGTGGCGCTCGCCAAAGGTGTTGTTGACCTCGACCACGATAACGCGCAAGTCGCCCTTTGCGTCGTGGCAGTACCAGAAGCTCACTGGCTTGAAGGTGTAACCCAGCACCCGGGGATAGGTGTGTAACCAGATTTCGCCGTCGGCGTCTTCCACGCCTTCGCGCTGCAACATGTCGTCAAGCCAGCTCACACAGTCGGCCCTGCCATCGCCGTGGTCGCAATCGTAAAAACTCAGCGCACTGCGGCGGTTGTGCGCCAGTGCGCCGCTGCCTTGCCTCTGCATGCTGCGCAGAGGCAGCATCAGGAAATAGGTGGGATAGCTGAATGCGTTGCGCGCGGGTTTGAGGCGCGTGTGCCGCACCTGTCCAAAACCCAGCAGGGGAGACGCAGCGATGGGGCTTGCGGCGCTCATGCGGCCATCTCCGTGCAGTCTTGCAGCAGTTGCTGCGCCACGCGCAGGCCGGACTTCAGACCATCCTCATGGAAACCATAGCCTGTCCAGGCGCCGCAAAAATAGCTGTTTTGCTTGCCTTGCAGGCCTGCAACACCCTTTTGCGCCGCAATGGCGGCCCCGTCAAAGACGGGATGTGCGTAGTCAAATTCACCCATGATGTGATTACGCGGTATGGCCTGCACCGGATTCAGTGAAACGATCACCGGCTGGGAAAAGGGAAGCGGTTGCAGCATGTTGAGCAAATAATGCAAGCACACCTGATTTGCCTCCTGCCGGCCATCTTGGGAACGTTCATAGTTCCAGGCAGCCCAGGCCAGTTTGTTGGCAGGCAGCACCGAGGCGTCGGTATGCAACACCGCGCGATTAGGTTGGTAATGGATGGCGCCCAATACGGTCCGTTCAGCGTCGCTGGCATTTTGCAGCATGGCCAGTGACTGGTCAGAGTGGGTTGCCAATACCACTTTGTCAAAGCGTTCAACGCCCATGTCGGTGACCACACGCACGCCACCGGAGGCAGTGTTCTCATCGCGTTCAATCGCGCGCACTGCAGTGTTGAGCCGCTTGTCGGCAATCCCCGCAATGATCTTGTCGACATAGTGTTTGGCGCCACCCGTCACGGTCCACCAGCGGGGCCGATTGGCAACCTGAATCAGGCCATGGTTGTGGCAAAACCGGATCATGGTGGCCACCGGGAATTGCAACATTTGATCGGTTGGGCAGGACCAGATGCAGCCCAGCATCGGCAGAAAATACCAATCGCGGAATTCATCTGAAAATTTGGCAGTGCGCAAAAACTCACCGAGCGGCTGCATCATGCTGGCCTCCGACTGGCTTTCGGCAATGTCGCTGGCAAGGCGGTTGAAACGCACGATGTCGCGGAGCATGCGCAAAAATTTCCAGTTCAGCAGGTTTCGTCGCTGGGCAAATACCGTGTTGAGACTGGAGCCGCTCCACTCCAGATCGCCAGAGCCGTTTGTGCCCGGGACCTTGACAGAAAAAGACATGTCGGTAGGGACAGTCTTGACCCCAAGTTCTGCAAACAGTTTGATCAGGTTGGGGTAGGTGCGCTCATTGAACACCAGAAAACCGGTGTCGACACCATGGGTCGCCGCGCCTTGTGGCGTGGGCAGCGTGATATCAACCGTGTGGGTATGGCCACCAAAATAGGCGCCCGCTTCAAAAAGCGCGATGTCGGCTCGCCCGTGCAGGGCGTGGGCTACCGCCAGCCCGGAAATTCCGGATCCGACGACCGCGACCTTTGGTCGGGCGTGGGATGGCGGGTTCGAGGTGGCCATTTCAAAGGCCGGAATACAAAAATGTTGCGAAGCGCCCCGACGCGAACAAGGGAGGGAGGGAGGAGGAGGAGAACCGCCCCGGGATTGCAGTCGGACCACAAGGGCCTGAAAGTCTTCGCAACAAAAAACGGGTGTCAGAAAAAAGGGGTGTTAAACC
>JBKJIV010000167.1:0-8461 GCA_046598365.1 Polaromonas sp.
GCTGCAGGCTATTCAAATGCCCGCACCAACTTTGGCCGCACCCGTACGGGTCTTGTGCAGTTGGCTTCTCCTGCTTTTGGTAGCGTGTCCGTCGGTACTTACCTGAACACCATTGACGACGCTCGTGGCTTCACTGCTGGCACTGCTGGCACTGCTGGCGGCGACTTTTTGGCCAACAACAACACCGGTCTCACCGACGGTCGTTCTACCAACTCCATTGGTTATGTTTCGCCAGACTTTGGTGGTTTCAAGTTCAAGATTGGCGGAACCCGTCAGAAGCTTGAAGTTGCGAACAACGTCACCGGCGCTACGAGCACATCTTCCAGCAGGGGCGTACTCGCTGCCTTGACCTATGACAATGGTCCCTTGAGCATGATTTTCGTTACTGCTGCCGGTAAGTCTGTGCACTTCGCTGCTGCTACTGCTGCCCAGACCGCAGTCGCTTTCCCTGCGCTTGCTCCCCTCGGCGCTACGATCGATGCAAAAGCCCGTGAAGCCAACTTCTCTGTGAGCTACAACTTCGGTGTTGCTATTCCTTACCTGCAGCTGCAAAGCGGCAAGGCTACGAACAATCTGGCTGCTGTCGGTGCTCCGAGGGATGCAAAAGTTCGTGCTTACGAGTTGGGCTCCAAGTTCCCATTGGGCGCTTTCACCCCTTACGTTCTGGTTGGTCGCGGCAAGTCCACCGGCTTCAGCACTGCGGCAACTACAGTCAGCGCCAAGACCCGTGCATGGCAGATCGGCACCACGTATGACCTGAGCAAGCGTACATACACCTACCTGTCGATTGGTCAAGACAAAAACTCGGGTAGCTCTGTTACAGCTGGTCTCAACACTACAACTGAGACAAAACGCCGCGGTTATTCCCTGGGCGTGGTTCACAGCTTCTAATTTTTCGCTAGCGCAAGCTAGTTGATTGAAAAGAAAATCAAAACCCTGCCGTGGTAACGCGGCAGGGTTTTTTTGTATTTGCTTTTAATGAAATGAAGTTGTAGGCAGCGGTTTTTATGATTGATTTGTTGCATCCCATGCCGAAAACCAAATACGCGAGCGCGTTTCGCGGCAGTGTTGGTGTGCTGACCGCGATCATGGTCTTGCAACTGGCGGCTTGTTCCTCACTCCCGGGCAATCAGTCCGTGTTCGAAGAGCAGGCGAAGCCTTGGGCAATCGCCTCGACTACAAAGACCACGGATAGCGCCGCTCCAGCGGTGTGGCGGCACCACGCATTTCCGGGTAAACAAGCTAGTCAATTCAAATATGTGCGACGTGATGGTCGGGACGCCATAGCCGCTACCGCCCTGTCATCCGCAAGCATGGTTCGCCAGGTGGTGCACATTGACCCTGCGCAGTTGGGAAATGTGCGCTTTTCGTGGATGGTGCCTGAGCTGATGGCCCTGGCCGACATGGGTATGCGCGACACAGACGATTCTCCGGTCCGCATCGTCCTGGCTTTTGAGGGGGATCGCAGCAAGCTCTCGGCCAAAAACGCCATGTTGTCCGAACTGGCCAACGCCTTGACCGGTGAGCCGATGCCTTATGCCACCTTGATGTATGTGTGGTGCAACACGCGCGAGCCTGGTGCGGTCATTATCAATCCCCGCACCGACCGCGTGCGCAAACTGGTGGTGGAGTCGGGTGCCGGAAAGCTGCATCAGTGGGTGGACTACGAGCGCAATATTCGCGCGGATTATCAAAAAGCCTTCGGCGAAGAGCCTGGTGCTCTTGTCGGCATTGCGATCATGACGGACAGCGACAACACCCGATCGAAAGCCAAAGCCTGGTACGGGCCTGTCACACTCGGGACTGCTTCGCTCGCCAGATAGCGGCGTCTAGCATCGCTGAGGGAAAGTCCTTGGACGATTCAGGCATTCTTGTTGCATAGTAGGCAACTTTCAACCGATAGGGTGCCTTTATGAAACTCAAACTTGCATTGTGGTCTGCCGCCACGCTGGCGGTCATGGCGACCGCGCCAGCTATTCATGCCAAACCGTTCAAATGGTCCAGCGCCAGCGACATTCCTACGCTGGACATTCATTCGCAGAATAATGCGCTCGGTAACGGCGTGCATGCGGCGATTTATGACGCGCTGGTCTACTACAACAGCCAAACCTTCAAGCCCGAGGCCCAACTTGCGACCAGCTGGCGCGAAGTGTCACCCACGCAGATGCGTTTTACCTTGCGCACGGGCGTCAAGTTCAGCGACGGCACACCTTTCACAGCCGACGACGTGGTGTACTCCATTGGCCGCTCAATGTCCAAGACATCCAATTACGCGGTCTACGCGCAGGGTATCGACAAGGTCGTCAAAGTCAATGACAACACCGTTGACTTCATGATGAAGGGGCCGAACCCGGTGCTGTTGAATCAGCTGACCGAGCTGCGCATCATGAGCAAGGCTTGGGCGGAGAAAAACAAGTCCGTCGAGCCCAAGGACATCAAGACCAAGGACGAAAGCTTTTCCCACCGCAACGCCATGGGAACCGGTCAGTACATGGTCAAGGAATGGCAGCCTGACCAGAAACTGGTGCTGGTCAAGAACCCCAGTTACTGGGGCAACTCGCCCTCCAACGTCACAGAAATCATCTACACGCCGATCAAATCTGAGGCAACACGCGTCGCTGCGCTGCTCTCTGGCGAAGTTGATTTCATCCTCGACCCGAGTCCGCAAGATCTGGGGCGTTTGCGCGCAAGCCCCAACCTGAAAGTGATTGACGGCATTGAAAATCGCACCATCTTCTTCGGCATGGACCAGTTCCGCGACGAGTTGCCCGGCTCCAGCGTCAAAGGCAAGAATCCGCTGAAGGATCAGCGCGTACGCATGGCGCTGTACCAGGCCATCGACATCAACAGCATCAGCCGGGTCACCATGCGCGGCTTGAGCCAGCCAACGGGCGCGATGGTAGCGCCGCAAGTCAATGGCTGGACGAAAGGGGTGGACAAACGCCACGCTTACGACCCGGAAGTCTCCAAAAAGCTGCTGGCTGATGCTGGCTATCCGCAGGGTTTCGAAGTCGATTTTGCCTGCCCGAACAACAGGTACATCAATGACGAGGAGATCTGCCAGGCTGTGACCGCCATGTGGGCCAAGGTGGGTATCAAAGCCAAATTGCGTACGCTGCCACTGGTAACCTATTTTCCGATGATTCAGCGCTACGAAGCCAGCATCTACATGTTGGGCTGGGGTGTGCCAACGTTTGACGCCCTGTACAGCCTGCAATCGCTCACCAGAAGCGTCGGAACGGGCGGTGATGGCAACTACAACGTCGGTCGTTACAGCAATCCCCGCATGGACGTGGTTGTCGATCGCGTGAAGAGCGAGACAGATTTACTGGTGCGCAACCGGCTTTTGACCGAAGGCCTGCAGCTGAGCAATGACACCGTTTCTCACATCCCTCTGCATAACCAGATCATCCCCTGGGCGATGAAAAAGAACATTGATGTTGTCCATCGCGCTGACAACCGTCTTGACTGGCGACTCATCAACGTGAATTAAGCAGCTCCGCAAGGGGTTACGCCCAATGGCCTGTTGCGGGTCATTGGGCGCTTTTGCATTGACGTGGCAGGGAGTCTCCCTGCCACGAAAAGAAGCTATTTTAAGATCTTTGACGAAGACAGAAAATTCTTTACACCTAAAGGAAATCCCGGTGTCGGCATAGCAATTGCTCTGCTAGCATCGGCTGTCGTTCAAAACCATATCCGATGTTTGCATTCATTCTGCGTCGCCTGTTTCAGGCTGTGATCGTGATGGTCACGGTGGCCTTTATTGCTTTCATGCTGTTTCAGTATGTGGGTGACCCGGTCGTGTTTCTTCTGGGTCAAGACGCGACCCCCGAGCAAATCAGGGAACTCCGCGCCGGTCTGGGGCTGGACCAACCCTTTTTTGTGCAATTCGGCTACTTTCTGGGTAACGCCGTGCAGGGTGAATTTGGCCTCAGCTTACGTCAGGGCTCCAAAGTTTCCAGACTCATCGCAGAGCGCTTTCCCGCCACACTGGAGCTGGCACTGGTGGCAGCGATGATGGCTTTGCTGATCGGTGTGCCCTTGGGCGTCTACGCAGCTTTGCGCCGCGGCACGTTTCTGAGTCAGCTGTTCATGACGATCTCTTTGCTCGGCGTTTCATTGCCGACCTTCCTCATTGGAATCTTGCTGATCCTCGTCTTCGCGGTCGGCTTGGGCTGGTTTCCCAGCTTCGGGCGCGGCGAAGTGGTGCAAATGGGCTGGTGGAGCAGTGGCCTGCTGACCGCCAAGGGTTGGCATCACATTGTTTTGCCTTCCGTGACACTGGCCATTTTCCAGCTGACGCTGATCATGCGACTGGTGCGTGCGGAAATGCTGGAGGTTCTGCGGACCGACTACATCAAATTTGCCCGCGCACGTGGTCTGTCCAACCGCGCCATTCATTTTGGACATGCGCTCAAAAACACCCTGGTGCCAGTGATGACCATCACGGGCTTGCAGCTGGGCGGTTTGATCGCTTTTGCCATCATCACAGAGACGGTTTTTCAATGGCCCGGGATGGGTTTGCTCTTCATTCAGGCCGTGACCTTCGCTGACATTCCGGTGATGGCCGCGTATTTGTGCCTGATTGCACTGATCTTCGTGGTGATCAATTTGGTGGTCGACTTGCTGTATTTTGTGGTTGACCCACGGCTGCGCGTCGATAGTGCGGGGGGGCATTGATGCTGGCTCCACGACCTCTCCCTACACTGAAGGCCAAGGGGCGCGCCTTTGCCCAGATCAGTCAATACCATCCCGAACTCACTGCTTTTCGCCGTGATCTTCATGCTCACCCAGAGCTCGGTTTTGAAGAGGTTTACACCTCTGCCCGTGTCAAGGAAGCGCTGGAGCGCTGCGGTGTAGACGAGATACACACCGGTATCGGCAAAACCGGCCTGGTGGCCATCATCAAGGGGCAGCGCAACACCAGCGGCAAGATGACTGGTCTGCGGGCCGACATGGACGCGCTGACCATGACCGAGCACAACGACTTTGCATGGAAGTCGCAGAAAGCCGGCATGATGCACGGCTGTGGCCACGATGGGCACACCACGATGCTGGTTGGTGCGGCGCGTTACCTTGCCGCAACCCGCCAGTTTGACGGCACGGCCGCGTTGATTTTTCAGCCGGGTGAAGAGGGTTTTGCCGGCGCGCGGGTCATGATTGAAGATGGCCTGTTTGACCGCTTTCCAGTGGATGCGGTGTATGGCATGCACAACTGGCCGTCCATGAAGCCCGGAACGGTAGGCATCAGGACCGGCCCCATGATGGCGGCGGCAGACAGAATCACCATAGACATCACTGGCCGCGGCGGGCATGGCGCCCACGCCTACATGACCGTCGATCCGGTACTGGCTGCGGCGCACATCATCACTGCTGTACAGAGCATCGCGTCGCGCAACGTCAATCCAGTTGACAGTGCAGTGGTCAGCATCTGCGCCATGCATGCGGGCGATCTGGGCGCCATGAGCGTCGTGCCGGGCAAGGCCACGCTGGTTGGTACGGTCCGCACCTTCAACCCGGACGTCCAAGACCTGATAGAGCGGCGTCTCAACGAGTTATGCAGTGCCGTCGCGCTGGGTTTCGGTGCTACCGCCTCTGTGCACTATGAACGCATTTACCCCGCCACCGTCAACTCATTCGACGAAACCCTCTTTGCTGTCGATGTAGCCGAATCATTGGTCGGCGCCGACCATGTTGTGCGCGACATGGCGCCCAGCATGGGTGCAGAAGACTTTTCTTTCATGCTGCAAGTCAAGCCCGGAGCCTACATGCGCATCGGTCAGGGTGCAGAAAACGGGGTTGGCAGCTGTTTTCTGCACAACACGCGCTACGACTTCAACGACGACATCTTGCCTCTGGGTGCTGCGTTGCATGCCGGCCTGGTCGAGCAGTCCATGCCTTTATCCGCCCCGCGCTAAAACCATTTGTTCAACAGGAGAACCTCATGAGCTTCCAGAAAAAAGCCGCTTTTGTCTTGGCCGGAGCTGCGTTGGCAGCCGCAAGTTTGTCAGTGTCCGCGCAAACCGTACGAATCGCCAATCAGGGCGACGCACTGTCAATGGATCCGCACTCGCTCAACGAGTCGCTGCAGCTCAGTGTGACCGGCAACGTGTATGAGGGCCTTGTGGGCCGCAACAAGGATTTGAGCCTGGCTCCTGCCCTGGCTACCTCGTGGCGCCAAACATCGCCGACGGTATGGCGGTTTGAGCTTCGCAAAGGCGTGGTGTTCCATGACGGCACGCCATTTACCGCCGACGATGTGCTGTTCTCTTTTGCGCGCACGCAGGCCGAAGGCTCCGACATGAAGAGCTATACCAACGACTTCAAGGAAGTTCGCAAGGTCGATGACTTCACCGTTGATATTGAAACCAAGACGGCTTTCCCGATCCTGCCCGAAGTGCTTTCGCTGGCCTACATCATGAGTAAAAAATGGTGCGAAACCAACCAGGCGCTGCGGCCGGTCGACAGGCGCAAGGGAATCGAAAATGCTGCCTCTTTCCGCGCCAATGGTACGGGCCCTTACCGTCTGCGTGAGCGTCAACCAGGCGTGCGCACAGCATTTTCCCGCAACGGCAGTTACTGGGGAAAGATAGATGGCAACGTGCAGGAAGTGATTTTCACGCCGATCGGCAATGACCCGACCCGTGTGGCTGCCTTGTTGTCCGGCGAGATCGATGTCATGGAGCCCGTGCCAGTTCAGGACGTCGCCCGTGTCAATGCCAGCGCCGGTGCCCGCGCTGTCACCGGCCCCGAGCTGCGTACCATTTTCCTTGGCATGGACCAAAAGCGCGATGAGCTGCTTTATTCCAGTGTGAAGGGTAAGAACCCGTTCAAGGACAAGCGCGTACGCCAAGCCGTGTACCAGGCCATTGATATCGAGGGCATCAAGCGAACCGTCATGCGCGGTGCATCAAACCCTACGGCACTCATGGTCGGTCCGGGCATCAATGGTTTTTCTGCTGATCCCAAGCGTTTGCCATTTGACCCCGAGGCGTCAAGGAAACTCCTGGCCGAAGCGGGTTACCCAACTGGCTTTGAAGTGACGATGAACTGCCCCAACGACCGTTATGTCAATGATGGTCAAATTTGTGAAGCGGTCGCAGCCAATCTGTCGCGCATTGGCGTCAAGATCAATCTTGCAGCGGAAACCAAGGGCACTTATTTCCCCAAAATTTTGCGCCGTGATACCAGCTTCTATTTGCTGGGCTGGACGCCTGGCACCTATGATTCCCACAACGCGCTGAACGCGTTGATGGCCTGCGTCGATGAGAAAGGTGCCGGCCAGTTCAACCTTGGCGCCTACTGCAATCCGAAAGTCGATCAACTCACCAAATCCATTCAATCGGAAACCGACAAAACCAAACGCGCTGCGATGATCAAGGAAGCTTTCGATCTGCATTCCGCAGATATCGGGCACATTCCGCTGCACCAGCAGGCATTGGCTTGGGGTGTCAGCAAGAAGGTGGACCTGGTCCAGCTCGCTGACAACTTCATGTTCTTCAAGTGGATGACCGTCAAGAAGTAATCGCATCATGCGAAGAAGGCGTTGCGCGCGATGCGCCCGGCGCGGCGCCTTCCTATTTTCCCCACCATGAATAAATTATTTGCCAGCTGGCTTGACAGCGACATTGGCTACAGCTTTCGTACCTCACCGGTGGCGATGGCTGCAGCCCTTGTTGCCTTGATCTGCATTTTCTGTTCGGTGTTTGCAGGGTTTGTCGCCCCGCACAATCCATTTGACTTGACCACGCTGGAGTTGAACGATGCGCGCTTGCCGCCGGCCTGGTCAGCGGGTGGCTCAACCAAGTACCTGTTGGGTACCGATGATCAGGGCCGCGACATCCTGTCGGCCCTGATGTACGGGGCTCGCATTTCCCTGGCAGTTGGTTTTGCCTCGGTGGTGTTGTCGGTGGTGGTCGGTGTCGGCTTGGGCCTTCTGGCTGGTTTTTACGGTGGCTGGATTGATTCGGCCCTGATGCGTTTGTGCGATGTCATGCTGTCATTCCCGGCGATTCTGGTGGCCTTGCTGATTGCGGGTGTCGGCAGGGCACTCTTCCCAAATGCACAGGACTCATTGGCGTTGGCGGTGTTGATTGTTTCCATCACCCTCACCGGGTGGGTGCAGTACGCACGGACGGTGCGGGGCTCCACGCTGGTCGAGCGCAACAAAGAGTATGTGCAAGCCGCACGGGTAACCGGGGTGACTCCCCTGCGTATCATGCGGCGCCATGTTTTGCCCAATGTGATGGGTCCGGTACTTGTGTTGGCGACCATTCAGGTGGCCACGGCCATCATCACAGAGGCAACCCTGTCTTTTCTTGGTGTGGGTGCGCCGCCCACCTCACCCTCGCTGGGTACGCTGATCCGCATCGGCAACGACTATCTGTTTTCTGGCGAGTGGTGGATCACGGTGTTTCCCGGCCTGATGCTGGTGACGATTTCACTCAGCGTCAATTTGCTG
>JBKJIV010000124.1:0-9270 GCA_046598365.1 Polaromonas sp.
ATCCACGTCATTGCAGACAACCTCTCGGCTCATAAGACCAAGCATGTGGATGCGTTTCTTGCCACGCACAGCAATGTTCATATGCACTTCACCCCGACGTACTCGTCCTGGCTTAACCAGGTCGAGTTGTGGTTTGCCAAGATCGAGCGCGACGTCATCGCGCGGGGCGTGTTCACGTCTCTGACGGATTTGAAAAGAAAACTCATGCGATACATCCGCAAGTACAACGAGCAGCCCAAACCCATAAAGTGGAAGTA
Organism: Polaromonas sp.; assembly: GCA_046598365.1. Lineage (GTDB taxonomy): Bacteria > Pseudomonadota > Gammaproteobacteria > Burkholderiales > Burkholderiaceae_C > Polaromonas. The sequence goes on from JBKJIV010000124.1 coordinate 258, forward strand.
CTGTGATTTGTCACGACGCATTACTCCCGATTCAATCGTTACAGTCCACTAGCCAGTGAAGATGCGCGTATGACCACCGTGGTCAGCCCCCAGAACATGCCGGCAGTCAGCGCCAGTACGTCGCCGGGCCACGTTGACGCCGCCCCGGCACTGAAGCCTTCGCGCAGTGCAAAAACCACGGCGGTAAAAGCGCAGCCCAACCCTGCCCACTGAACGCCGCGCAGCTTCTCGGACTTCACCCACAGCGGCAGCAGTGCCGCAACCCAAAACGGTGAGGTGTAGAGAAATACGGTCAGGCGCGATGCGCTGGTGTATTGCAGCCCCATGTAAAGGAAGGCGAATTCGACGGAAAACAAAGCCCCGGCAAGGAGCCCGGCGCGCAGCGATCCGTCGGCTGCAAAAAGTTTGATGCCGCGAAACGCACACCACCCATACAGGAGCAGGGTCGCGCCGGCAAAGCGGATGAAAGCCTGAAAAACCGGGGGGATCTCTGGCAAAGTGGCTTTCACCAGAACTTGCTGAAAGCCCCAGAAAAGGCAACAGGCCAGAAGCAAGGAGATAGCCAGTGCGTCGAGATGGGTTTTGCGCGAAGAAGGCATGGCCGATGGTAGCCGAGGCCCTGGCGACGAGCCCATTCGCGAGATCCACCCCTTGATTACGCATGGCGCCAAAGAACCGATCGGATCCCTCCCAAAGCGTGTAAGGTTCCACCGCGAAAGTGGGCTTGCCCTGCGCTGCAGTAACCGATGACGGAGTGCGCCTTACAAAGGATGCTCTGTATAGAACTTGCCGCCGTGAAACAGCAGCGGGGCAGCGCCGGCGCGGTGCGAGCAGCGCTCCACTTCTCCGACAAAAATCACATGGTCGCCTTCTTCATACCGGCTGCGGTTAAAGCATTCAAAGGTTGCAGCAGCGCCCGTCAGCAGTGGGGAGCCGCTGTTGCCTTCTGTCCAGGCCACACCGGCCCAGCGGTCTTCGCGTTTGACGGAAAAGCGCTCGGCCAGCTCTTTCTGGTCAGCCGCGAGGATGTTGATGGCGTAGTGAGACCCCGTGCTGAGCGTAGGCATGGAGCCGGCGGCCTGCGCCAGACTCCAGAGCACCAGCGGGGGTTCCAGCGACACAGAGTTAAAGGAGTTGGCCGTCAGTCCGATCAATTCGCCTGACGGGTTGCGTGCGGTGACGATCGTGACACCCGTGGCAAACATGCCCAAGGCGGCTCGAAACTCGCGCTGCGAAAAACTGGGGCGACTGGCTTTGCTGAGGCGCGTGACGGATGACATGGGTGTAATTTACCTGAAGCGCCTGTCGCCGTCAGGCGGGCCCTGAATGCCGCATCAACGGGGGCCGTAAAATTGCATCATGCGTATTTTTTGTTCCGCTGGTTTGACCGCTTTGGTATTGGCAGTGGCGCAAGTGCAAGCGGCGGGGCCGTGCGAGGAGTTCGCCCGCAAACTTCCCAACGTCAAGCGCACCATGTGTGAGGCAGCACGGCTCGAAGCGACGGCAGCGCGCTCAGTCAAGGGGCAGACGATCTGGATGCGCGATGTTAAGTCCGGAGAGGACCAACAACGCGTGCTGGTGGTGGGCGCTATTCATGGGGACGAGTTGTCCTCGGCTTCAGTGGCGCTGCACTGGATTCATCTGGCCGAACAAACAGCGGGCCCTTGGTCACAAGCTATTCACTGGCGCTTTATTCCCGCGCTCAATCCCGACGGCCTGCTGGCCACGCCCCCACGCCGGGTCAATGCGAGCGGGGTCGATTTGAACCGTAATTTCCCCACGCCCCATTGGGATCGTGATGCCAAGGTCTATTGGGAAAAACGTACCGGAAAAGACCCGCGCCGCTGGCCGGGCCCCAAACCGCTGTCCGAGCCCGAGTCCAAATTTCTGCATGAGGAAATGCAGCGCTTCAAGCCCCACCTCATCGTCAGTATCCACGCGCCGTATGGTGTGCTTGATTTTGACGGCCCTTCGGTTCCGCCATCCAGGTTGGGGCGCCTCTATCTGGACCAGGTGGGCATTTTCCCGGGTTCGCTAGGCAACTACGGGGGTGTGCACAAGGGCGTACCCGTCGTCACCATCGAATTGCCTAACTCGATGCGAACACCGCTGGATGCAGAGATGCGCCAGATGTGGCTGGACCTTTTGCGCTGGACGAGTGAGCGGGTCGGTCCTTCTGCGCCCGGGCGCGTGCCGCGGTTGCCGTAGAGCAACGCGCCGCGCATCAGCGCCGTTTCAAGTCTTGGTAGGTTTTGTTCATGCCCGGACTCTTGTCGGTGTCCTGCAATTTGTTCAGAATATCAACGCTGGCTTGCTTGACCTGCGGATCAGGACTTTCCCCGGTCATGTCGGTTGATTGGTCGCGCTCATGAGGCAGAGCCAAGCTGGCCTCGTCCGACGCATCCCTTGGCGTTGTGGGGCGGCCCGGGCGGGGTCGTCCTTCAGCCGGGGTTTTGGCTGGCATGCCGTCACTGCCACCGGGCACGTCTGGTTGTTGGCTGCTGCTTGGCGCGGCTGCAGTGGCCGCGGCACGGGACTTGGGGACTGTCATCGGGCGGTTGCCTTGTAATTTAATCGATTGGGAGTGCTTACTGTGCTGGTCCTGAATAATGGAACGTGTCGGTTGACGGACTTGTTTGGCGTAGGAGGCGAGAACAACTCCCACTTAAGTCAGGCCACTGCGGAGCTTTTTGGCGCGTGACGGCCAGGAAGGCCGGGTGTATAACGGTGACGGCGGCGTACGGTTTTGTGCACCGTGCAAGTGAGTGAGAGACTCAGCAAAATCGTGTGGTGTCCAGATTTTTCGCAAAGGGGCAGGGTTGCTTGACCTGATCATCAACAGTATGAGTGAAGGCGTGATCGCTGCCGGTGCGGATGGCCGTTTGCTGCTATTCAATGCCACCGCAAAAAGGCTTTTCCCCGAATTTGAAGTCGGTTCAACGCTGGGCACGCCGCGCCCCAACCATGAGCTGCTCGCCCTGGACGGGGCCGCTTTCCATGCGGAAGACGACAGGCCCCTGAACCGCGCCATCCGTGGCGAGAGCGTTTCGGATTGGGACTTGCTGCTGCGTGCACCCAATGCCGGTGACCGGGTGTTGCGGGTCAACATCCGACCGCTGCATGGTGTGGCGCAGCAGCTGATTGGTGGGCTGGTGGTTTTCACTGACATCACCGAACGCAAGCTTGCGGATGAATTTGTGCGGGGCCAGGAGCGGGTGTTGGAGCTGATTGCAGGCGGCATGCCGTTATCCCAGTCGCTCGAAGCCATTGTGCGGCTGATAGAAGGGCAGTCACCCGCGAGTTTGTGCTCTCTTTTGTTGCTCGATGGCGGCCACCTGCGCCACGGGGCTGCTCCAAGCCTGCCGGACAGCTTCAACCAAACCATTGACGGACTCCCGATCGGCGACGGCATGGGCGCGTGCGGCACAGCGGCATTCCAGAAAACCCCTGTGGTGGTGGAGGACATCGACACACATCCACTGATGCTCAACTACCGCGAACTCGCGCATGAATATGGCCTGAAGGCCTGTTGGTCTACGCCGGTGCTGTCAGCTGGCGGGGAGGTGCTCGCGACTTTTGCGATTTACCAACGGTCGCCGCATCTGCCGCAGCCCCAGGAAATGCTGCTGGTTGAAGCCGCTGTCCGGCTGGCGCGAATTGCCATTGAAGGTACGCGGTCCAAAGAGGCGCTGCTTGGTAGCCAGGCGCGTTTTCAGGAATTGGTAAAAAACACCGAAGACGTTTTCTACGACAGGGATTTCGCCAGCGGAAGGTTTTTGTATGTCAGCCCGGCCTGCGAAAGAATTTGGCAACACAGCGCTGAACAGTTGTATGCCGAACCGGCCTCATACCTCAAGCATATTCATTCTGAGGACAGGGCCGTGGAGCTTGCAACTCGCGAGGCGCGAATCGCTGGCGAGGGCCTGGACGTGGAATACCGGGTTGTCCGTCTGCATGGCGATTTTCGCTGGATTCATGAGCACTCTTATCCAGTGATGGATGCAGCGGGCGATGTAGTTCGCATCGTCGGGACCGCACGTGACATCACCGAGCGCAAGCTTGCTGCGCTTGAACTGGCGCGCACCAACCGGGCCTTGCAGATGCTCAGCCGCTGTAATGAGGCGTTGACGCGCATGGACGATGAGGTCGAGCTGCTGCAGGAGGTGTGTGGCCTTGCGGTAGACGTTGGGGGTTATCGCATGGCCTGGGTGGGTTACGCGCGAGAAGACCCCATTCTTTCCATCGAGCCGGTGGCCCATGCCGGGCAGGAGGGCGGGTATTTGTCCTCCATCCAGCTGACATGGGACGCCGACAAACCGACTGGCGCTGGGCCTGCCGGGCAGACCATTCGCTCGGGCCAGGTAAAGGTCAGCGAAGACATCACGCTGGGGGACAACAAGTTTTACTGGAGTGGGGAGGCCACACGCCAGGGTTATCGGAGCGCGGTGTTTTTGCCTTTGCGCGATGCCAGTCGCACTTTTGGCCTGCTGGGGCTTTACTCCGGCGCGGTTGAAAAACTGGGCGCTGACGAGATCAAGCTGTTGCAGGATTTGGCGGACAACCTGGCCTTTGGCATCGGCAACCTTCGCGCCCGCGCGGAACGAAAGCTGGCGCAGGAAGAGGTGTTGCGTTTGAACGCCGAGCTTGAAGAGCGTGTACAGCAGCGCACCGCGCAACTCGAGACGGCCAACCGTGAGCTGGAGGCGTTCTCTTATTCGGTGTCTCATGACTTGCGCACGCCGCTCAGTGCCATTGACGGGTTCAGCAGCTTGCTGGACAAGGAAATTGGCCCTGGTGCCGAGAGCGAGCGCGGGCGGCACTACCTCAGCCGGATCCGTGTCGGCGTTGTTCAGATGGGTGAACTGATTGATGCCTTGCTATCACTGGCGCAGGTATCACGGACCAGTCTGCGGTGGGACAGTGTGGACCTGAGCGCCATGGCCGACCAAGTGCTCCAGGGCTATGCAGAGCGCGAACCCGGTCGACAGGCGAACTTTGTCATTGAGCCCGGCATGGTGGTGGAGGGTGACCGGCGCCTGTTGCTGCAGGTGCTGGACAATCTTCTTGGCAACGCGTGGAAGTTCAGCGAGCAGCGTCCGCAGACGCATATTGTTTTTGGGCGTGAGCGGGGCCCGAAAGGCGAGCTTGTGTACGCAGTACGGGACCAGGGCGCGGGTTTTGACATGGCCTATTCGCAAAAGCTGTTTGGGGCCTTTCAGCGACTGCACACGGTGTCAGAGTTTGCGGGTACCGGCATTGGCCTGGCGACTGTGCACCGGATCATCACGCGCCACGGAGGTAAGGTGTGGGCTGAGTCCGAACCCGGCCGGGGTTCTACTTTTTATTTCACACTGGGAGGCCGGCCGGATTAAAAATCAGGACGCAACAGGGTCTCAAGAAGGTTTTGGGCCTTGTCGGGATCGAAAGCGCCGGCGACGCGCGCAAGGACATCACCCTGGCGATTGAACACCACGGCATACGCCTCATCCGTTCCGTTCAAGCCTGCCGCCCGGACGAACTCATCCCTGTTTGTGAACACCGGAACCATACGGCCCTGAGCGACTTCGGTGGGGTATTTTCTGGAAAGCTTGGTTTCCATCGCGCTACGTCCCGCCTCGCTGCCGGGATCGTTAAACACCGGCATACGCAGCCAGGCGATGGAGGGGTCATTTTTTAGGCGCAAACCCTGAACCCAGCCGTCAATCTGGGCGTGTTGGGTGCCCCGAAAAGTAATCAGCGCCAGCGTACGCTCTGTGGGCAAACCATTAGGGACCTTCATGGTTTGCCGGTCCGGCGTGCGCGCCATGAAAGAGGGCAGATGACCCATAACGCTGCTCTCATTCGGTGCAGCGGCAGCCAGCGCCAGGGCGGCAAAAACGGCTGTCAACCACGCCAAGGTGTATTGCCAGGAGGATTTCATGACGATATCTCCCAAAAGCCAAAATTGAAGGAGCACATACAAGATACAGGCCAGAAGCCAAGAGCGGTAAGCAATTTGGAACAAGCTGTTTGTGACTGTGGAGTAATGTTTTGATCTTGCAGCCTATATTAAGACCGACTCCGCAACGTCTTTCTTCAAGACGGATAAACTACGCGCATGACTATCGAAACCCTTAAACAGCGAGTCGCAGCTCCCGGCCCAACCGAGGAAGGTGCGCCCAAAGTAACTTTCAAGATGAAAATGCTGGCGGCCCGCGAAGATGCCATCGTTCAGGCCGTCAATCGTCTCCTTTCAGAAAAAGGTTTTGATCTGATGACGGTGGACCAGGTGGCTGCCGAAGTAGGTATTGCCAAAGCCAGTCTCTACAAACATTTTCCAAGCAAAGAAGACCTCGCTGCGGCGGCCATGGTTCGGGTGGTGGAGCAGGCACTGGCCTTTTTGGCCGCGCGCCCTGCCGAGGCGCCTGCGCTGGACCAGCTCAAGGCCATGGTCCGCTGGATGCTGCAGCTGCAGCTGGCCGGCGAGATGCCCTCATTGCCACACCAAAACTCCAGCTTGCGGGCCACCTTGATGAACAACAAGGCCTATATTGACGGGCTGATGCGCATCAGCGATCAGATTGGCGGCTGGATCGAGCAGGCGCAGGCCGATGGTGCCGTGAGCACCGCCATCCCGCCGCTGCTGGTGCTGTACACGCTGTATGCCCGTGCCTGTGACCCGGTGGTCGAGTTTTTACGCGCTGGGGGACTTTACAGCGACGACGAGATCGTTGATCTGGTGATTCAGACCTGCTTTGAAGGTTTGAACGCGCGCTAATTAGGGTGAGTGCGGATACAACCTGACTTTCGCAGGGGCTGGCAGGGGCAGTTTGAATTCACGGGGGTTCTGGCTAGAATGGCCGAAACACGTACCCCCGGCCCTGGCGTTATTGCGCACCCATGACTGAGACATCCACTCCTTCGGCTGATCATTCACCTCAAGCGTCGGCGCCGCAGATGTTGCTCGAGTACCAGGCCATTCTCGAAAATGCCTCGGTGGGCATCATGTTCACCCGCGACCAGCGGGTATTGCACTGCAACCCGAGAGCTTCTGAAATCTATGGTTGGCCGCACGGCGAACTGGTCGGCCAGTCCGGTGCCGTGTTCTGGCTTTCGTCCGATGACTATGCCGAAATAGGACGCACCGCGACACCCATCCTCGCCAGCGCCGGGCTGCTGGACATTGAAATGCCCATGCGCCGCAAGGACGGCAGCACGGTGTATTGCCATATGCGAGCTAAGGCCATCAATCCCCACAACACGGCCGAAGGCACGATCTGGATTGCCGAGGACATTGGCGAGCGCAGACTCGCGCAGGCCGAACTGCAGGAAGTGCTGCACCGCCAGCAGGCCATTCTGGAAAATGCGTCGATCGGCATCATGTTTACGCGTGATGGTGAGATCGTGCACTGCAATCCGCGCACGGAAGCCATCCTGGGTTGGGCACCCGGCACGCTGGTCGGTCAGCGGGGTGAGGCTATTTTCACGGATGCGCAAAACTATGCCAGCTTCGGACAGGCCGTTGGCCCAAAGCTGGCAGCGGGAGAGCTCATAGACGTCGAGTGGCTCAACGCCCGTCAGGATGGCTCACTGGTCTGGTGCCGCTTTCTGGCCAAGGCACTGCCGTACGCAGATGGCAGCCGCAGCACCATCTGGATCACGGAGGACATCAGCGAAAAGAAGGCCGCTCAGCAGGCCTTGGCCACCGCGCACCAGGAGCTTGAACAGCGCGTGCGCGAGCGCACTGACGAGCTGGCACAGGCCAATGCCCGGCTGATGCTTGAAGTGGCGGAACGCAAACTTGCGCAAGACGAAATCCTGCGCCTTAATAGCAGCCTCGAAGAGCGGGTGCAGCAGCGTACCGCCCAGCTCGAAGCGTCGAACCTGGACCTGGAGGCGTTTGCTCACTCGGTCGCGCACGATCTGCGCCAGCCCTTTATTGCGATTGGCGGATTCAGTGGCTTGCTCGAACGCATGGTGGTGGACGAAGGCGCCAGGCATTACATCGACCGGATCAAGGCCGGCGTCGCGCAGGCCGGCGAGCTGACCGAGGCCCTGCTGGCGCTGGCCAACCTGTCGCGGGTCGAGCTGCGGTTGCAGGAGGTCGATCTCAGCTCACTGGCTTTAAGCGTGCTCGAAAAGCTCAAGCAAAATGACCCGGCTAGGGTGTGCCGCATTCACGTTGAGCCAGGGCTGCGCGCACAGGCCGACGCGAGGCTGATCGGGCTGGTGCTGGAAGAGCTGCTCGGTAACGCCTGGAAGTTCTGCTCGCGCAAGGTCTGCACCGAGATCAGCTTCGGGCTGCAACCGCCAACGCCGGAGTCACAGGCGCCCGACACCGGGGCCGGGACCGTTTATATGGTCAGGGACAACGGTGAGGGTTTCGACATGGCCCATGCCGACAAGCTGTTTCGAAGCTTTCAGCGACTGCATTCGCCGCTGGAGTTCTCTGGCACTGGCGTGGGGCTGGCCAATGTGCAGCGCATCGTGGGCCGGCACGCAGGTCGGATTTGGGCCGAGTCAGCCCCTGGTGAAGGGGCCCGTTTTTACTTCACGCTCGGTAGCAGCAAGCCGCACTGATTCGATCGGGGCTGGTTCATGCGGGTCAGGTCCTGCCTTTATCAATAGATCAGGCCGAAACCCCTGCTGCTCACCCTTGCGGGCGTAGCCCAGCGGGTTGGCCACCACACGGCAGCCGTTTTGGACATAGTCGCTGGGGCAGTGCAAATGGCCATGCAACCACAGCTGCGCCTTCCCCAGCAGGTCATCAAGCGCATTACAAAAACCGGCAGTGCCCGGCACCCGGCCGTAACGCGGGTCTGCGCTGAGCAGGCTGGGCGCAAAGTGCGTCACCACCACGGTTGGGCCATCAAAAGGCGTGGCTAGAGCTTGGCGCAGCCAAGCCTGGCTCTGCAGGCCCTGCTCGCGCACAGCCTCGGCCAGCATGGGTTCGCCGTTCTGCAGCGCGTGGTTTTTGCGCAGGTAAAAGTTGGCGGCGCGAAAGGCTTTTTCCCTGGCCTTTAGTTGCCCGGCC
>JBKJIV010000209.1:0-4446 GCA_046598365.1 Polaromonas sp.
AGGCCCAGACAGCAGGTCCAGGGGGCCACAAGACAAGTCGCTCGGCGACGTGTTGAGCCGAAGCTCCGTCATCAACCCGAGTGGGTGCTTTGACAGGGCTTATTCAGCGTAGCCCTAGATTCAAAACCCTAAAGCTAGGCAGGCTGAATCAAGCGGATACTCCTTCGCTGGTTGCTGGGAACTGGTGAATTGGCTCGACCGTCTGGGCGTTGATGGCTTCGCGCAGTGCTGCCCGCTCCGCCGCCTTTTTCTGGCGGGCATGTGCTTGTGGTGTGATGCAGCCGGCGTATGCACCGACGACAGAAATCCGGCCATGCCCCATGGCTTCGGTGACTTCTTTGTAGGCAACCTGTTGGTGCAGCGGGTCCGGGTGCTGCCCATTGCCTCCGCGCACGGTTGCTGTGATGCCCTTGGCCTGCAGCTGGTCGCAGGCGTATCCGGCTCGCAGGCCATGACCCGTCACTCCCAACTGCGCTTTGGTGAGCCCGAAACGCTCCATGGTGTCTGTGTAGAAGCGCTGGTTTTGCGCCAAGGTCCGTCCGGGCGGCGGCAAGCGTTCCCGGTCGCCCCTGTAATTGATGTCCTGGCGCAGCAGGCGGGCCACCTGAAGTCCCAAGGGGTCATCCACAGGAATCACGCGATACCTTCCTCCCTTGGCACCATCCCGGATGAAGACGTTAACGAGTTGCCAGTCCTTTTCCAACTCATCGTTCTGCCGCTTCCCGCGTTTTGACGCGCCACGGTCGGTATTGGTCAATGCCGCCGGCAAGATGTCGCGAAGCGGCTGCAGCATGAGGGCCTCCATCTTGCGCAACCCAAAAGCACGCTGGGCCAGCAGCACCAGACCCATCCAGCGTTCATAGGCCGCCACCGCGAGGATGATTTCGTCCGGGTTGAGTCCCTTGGCGGTCCAGGACTTGTCATGCACGGCGATCAACTGGCGTTTGCACACCTCTTTGCCCAACCGCTTGCTGAAAATAGCAACAAGTTCTGGTTTCCCAATCCAGCGAGCGAGATGGCGGCAATACGTTGCGAACGAGGCGGTATGGGCTGGGCCGAACTCTCCGGCGTCTGCTTTGCCGCGCAAATGGTCGGCCAGTGCCACAAAATGGCGGTGGTCGAGTGCATGTGGGTTGGCAAGCTGCTTGAAACCGAGATCTTTGCGCAACCACTCGAAGATAGCCATGACGCAGGCGTATGCGGTTTTTTGGGTCCGGTAAGAAGTCGGGCGCTCTGCATCCCGGCTTTTCGTCCCATAGTGCTTGGCGACCAGCTGGGCCACGCGGCTGCGCCAATCACCGGTGCCGGCCACCCGCGTCTGCATCGCCCGCGCGCCGGTCGGGTCGTACCTGCGGCCTGTGATCGTGCTCATGACGGCTGCCCCGGTTTTGCGAACAACCTGGAATTGACGTAGGTCATCCGCAGGGCATATTTGCGAATCGCATCCTCAACTTCGAGTCCTGGCCAGCCAAGCGTCGTGCGGCTGCGCTCGACCATGAAGGACGCCACCTCGCGCATAAGCTCTTGATGCGTTTGCATGGGGCCATAGACCTTGGCGTCGGGGCCGGTACCGCAACGAAGAAGGTCGCCACCGAGCGCAAATGCCTGCACTGCGGTCAGCTCAAGTGAAACCGCATGGGCCCGCGACATGCCGACTTCCCGGCCCAAGCGGTCCACCAAATAAGCCGTCTTGTCACTCTGAGCCTTGAGATGGTCACTGCGAAGCTGCCGCTGCTCTGCTGTCATGGAGCGACCTGGTGCAACGCGGAGCGTGCTGCGTACGAACTCTGGCCACGCCTCTTCAAGCGTGCCGAGCATCCCGTATTTGCCGAGGGCGAGAGCCCAGCCGCGCAGAATGCACCAGCGTTTGTAGATGGTTTTGTCGCTCAGGCGCTTGGCCTTCCAGCTCTCCAGCAAAAGCATGGCGTGCTTGCGCGCAAAGGAGTTGGCAGCAGTCATGCGGTATCCGAGCCGCTGTAGTTCGACGTAGAAGGCGTTGATGCGCTCGCAGCGCTCGTCCATCACCCTTCGGGACGGGTAATCGTTCAGGAAGACGCACCGACCGGTCAATATCTGCCGGATCTGGATTGGGATGGGCGCGCTCTCGTTGCAGTTCTGGTTTTGGGGAGCCATCGCATCAGGGGCGTAACTTCCGCTCACCGCTACGGGTCGCGGATGATGGAATGGCGTGCGCCGCGAGGGTTTTTGCTCTCGCTTGCCTTGATTGGCCAGAAACAGTTGCTCAATCGCGGTATTGAATGACATGGCTTAGCTCCGGAAACACCCAGGGATCGTCCCGGTCCGGCTGTCGCAACTAATGTGCTCTTGATGACGGTGAGCAACCGGGCTTGGAGCTTCAGTAAGTAGGTAAGCCAACCTGCTACTGCCAGACTGAAACGGGTCTGGGACCGTGGACTTTTTGTTGCGTCGAGGAATCTAGCTCCGAGGTCCTCACCTCCCTGTACATCAGGCCAGCAATACAGTCGTGTCGAACTGTATTACCGTGGCACCGTTTCGCCGGTGAACGCGTCTCCATCCCAACCATTTCCCGATCCGCACTTAGACATGCGCGGACGCCCAATGCTTTCTGCTACGAGTGGTAGCCCAACGAGTGGTCGGTGCAAGGGGTTTGGATTCAACGTAACCGCCGAGTGGGCGATACGTTGTGGTTGTTTGGAGATCTGACGGTGAGTCAGCGGTGAATACCTGTCGATGCTGCACTGTCCGTGCAACTACCCTGAGTCCCCATGAGCTAAGCACACAAGGGGGGCCGCAGTTCGCGTGTCCAGTCGTCTGACAGACCTCATAGAGGGCCGTGGTTGTACTGGATTTGCGCTGAGGCGGGATCGACTAATTCGTCTGCGTAAGATGAGTTGTCCCAGATTCAAAAGTCTGAATATCTTGGGCAATGCTCGGCAACGCAGCGTTTTTCAACACTCTGGTTCCAGTTAAGTCTTAAAGTGTCGATGAAAAAAAAGAACTCGGTTAGGAATTCTTGGGTTGTCTACCAGAGAAGCTCTGATGGACTGAGGCTTTTTTGCCTACTGGCTCCCTAAAGTTGGAGCGGACTTTCTACGACAGCGATTGAAATATAGCACAGCCTTTTCACTTGCAGCCAGCGAATTCCTGAAATACAGGCCTTTTTGCTCCTGGAAACTTAGTTAAGTATGAAATGCCAAAAACAGGAGCAAATTTTGTCAAATCCCTTTGCGCCCAATTCTTCCTGCACAGCCGAAGTTGATTTTTCACCACTTTTTTCCAATTCTTTGTCGCCTTTTTGTAATTTCATACTTGTTGCCCCACTTTGTCTCAATCAACCCGCCTTGCAGCCTTCAAAACTCACCAGACCCGGACCCGCCGAGATTTGCAGGAAAAAGCCAAGGCGTTGTTTCAGCGGAGGACTTTAGACCTGCCCTCCTCAGGCAGCCTGTATGCGAAGGTGTGACCGCTGTATTGCCCACCTGGGAATCACTGGTGAGGCTTTGCCCCGATTTCATTCGGCAGTTGCCACCTAGCATTTAACTTTTTTGAGATGCTTCCAACTTCGTTCACAAGCCGAACTGTCATCGCCTTTTCTGTGTGACCGATCGATCCTTCCTGATCAGTGATGGCATCCCGGATAGCCTCATTGATCTTCAAAGACATCTCTTTGGCCAATGCCCGGACGTACCGGCCGGAAATGTTGATGGATTTTGCGAAAACCGCCAGTTCATCAACAGTGATTTCACCTGGCTTGAATACGTTTCCGATCTTGAATGCAAAGTTGCTTGAGAAGCCTGGGTAGATCGATGTACACATCAGGTCATAGAACGGAGCGAGCCTGGCACCTTCATCCGTCATGAGCATGGAGATGTTCTTGGCGTGACTGTCGTTGTTACCAGTGTTGAGGTTGAAAAGAACCCACTTCACGAGGTTCTCGCAATCCTTGACAGCATTCGTACTGGTGGCCTTGACGTGGGAATAGCAAGCAGCAAATGACGGCCCGCCATCAAACTCATATTTAAGGTTAGACGCGATGTTGAGCAACTGGCAAAAATCGGCTTGATGAATCCTTACCACCCTGCCCTCTTCTTTAACTCGGTCAAAGCGTTCAACAAGGCATGATTTCACCGCGGCGATGTATTGAACGCCCGCGACCGGGAGCCCGCATTTCATGGCCGCTCTCATCATGATGGTTTCGTTGATCGCTGACGCCCAGATCTTCTCGCCTGGTCGTTGAATATCCGGCTTCAATATGTGCGTCGACGGGGTCGCCCCTATTGGAATCAGAGGGTTGCCTTTTTCATCGAGCGAGAGCAGAAGCTTGTATTGGGCCCCTGAAATGGTGGCCCTGGATGACGCTCGTGGCGCACCGTTTCCCGCAATGATGTCCCCCACCCCCTGCCAGGTCAGTTTGTCATACCCCTCGGTGTCGGGTGTGGCGCCTGTAGGCCGCAGAACAATGGC
>JBKJIV010000127.1:0-19695 GCA_046598365.1 Polaromonas sp.
ACCGGAATCGAACCGGTACGCCCGCTATGAACGAAGCGGCGGATTTTAAGTCCGCTGTGTCTACCTATTGCACCACTCAGGCCAATCCGTCGGCAACCGGCTATTGTCAAACAAAAAAGCCACGCTCTTGGGGCTACAAAGTTCCGGGCTGCAGGAAAACCATCGATGGAGGCGCGGGTCGGAGTCGAACCGACCTAGCTGGATTTGCAATCCAGAACATAACCGCTTTGTTACCGCGCCGATCTGATTTGCTCCTTGCTTCAAATCTCCGCCGATTTTTAACCGATTTTCAGCACTTCAGCATCGGATTTCTGGCCGGACATTCACCAATAAAAAAGGACAGCATTTTCAAGTGCTGCCCTTCGAATTGGAGCGGGAGAAGAGTCTCGAACTCTCGACCTCAACCTTGGCAAGGTTGCGCTCTACCAACTGAGCTACTCCCGCGATTACAGCCTCAAATTATAGCCCAGATTTTTTAGCTTTTCGCCTCAAAGCTAAAAAACGTTCAATGCTTGACGTTTGCCGCTTCCACCACGGGTGCAGCGGGAACAGCAACCGTCGCCGCCGCCTCCTCATCTGTGAGGGGAACCGGCTGACGCACCAGCGCAATCTGCAGCACCTGGTCGATCCATTTAACGGGCACGATTTCCAGCCCGGCTTTCACGTTGTCTGGAATCTCCTGAAGGTCTTTGGCGTTTTCTTCAGGAATCAGAACCGTCTTGATGCCGCCGCGCAATGCGGCCAGCAGCTTTTCTTTAAGCCCGCCGATCGCGGTAACCTCGCCACGCAGGGTGATCTCGCCAGTCATGGCCACATCGCCGCGCACGGGAATGCCGGTGATGGCGGATACAAAAGCGGTGGTCATGGCAGCCCCTGCGCTCGGACCGTCCTTGGGCGTAGCACCGTCGGGCACGTGAATATGGATGTCGCGCTTTTCGAACATCTCGTCCTTGATGCCTAGAACTCGTGCCCGGCTGCGGACCACTGTGCGAGCAGCTTCCACTGACTCTTTCATAACATCGCCGAGTGAACCGGTGCGGGTGATCACGCCCTTGCCCGGCATCATGGCTGCTTCAATTGTCAGCAAGTCCCCGCCCACTTCAGTCCAGGCCAGACCGACCACCTGGCCGACCTGGTTGTGGTTCTCGGCACGCCCGTAGTCGAACTTGCGCACACCCAAAAAGTCATTGAGGTTGTCCGGCGTTACCGTCACCTTGGGCACCATCTTTTTCAGCTGGATGCCCTTGACCACTTTGCGGCAGATTTTGGAGAGCTCACGCTCAAGCGAACGCACGCCAGCTTCACGCGTGTAATAACGCACGATGTCGCGAACCGCTTGCTCCTGAATCTCCAGTTCGCCTTCCTTGACGCCGTTATTTTTAAGTTGCTTGGGCAACAAATAACGCATCGCAATGCTGGTTTTTTCGTCTTCCGTGTAGCCCGACAGCCGGATCACTTCCATGCGGTCAAGCAATGCGGGGGGAATATTCATGGAATTCGAAGTAGCCACGAACATCACGTCGCTGAGGTCGAAATCAACCTCGACGTAGTGGTCGCCGAAAGTATGGTTCTGCTCGGGATCCAGCACCTCAAGCAAGGCGCTCGAAGGATCGCCCCTGAAGTCGGTTCCGAGCTTGTCAATTTCGTCAAGGAGGAACAGCGGGTTGCGTGTGCCAGCCTTGGTCAGGCTCTGCAGCACCTTGCCCGGCAGAGCACCAATGTAGGTGCGGCGATGGCCGCGAATTTCCGCCTCGTCGCGCATGCCGCCTAAAGCCATGCGCACATACTTGCGCCCGGTCGCTTTGGCAATCGACTGGCCGAGCGAGGTCTTGCCAACACCAGGAGGGCCAACCAGGCACAAAATTGGCGCCTTGAGTTTGTCAACACGCTGCTGCACCGCGAGATATTCAACGATGCGGTCCTTGACTTTTTCGAGCCCGTAGTGGTCTTCATCCAGCACCATCTCTGCATTGGCCAGATCGTGTTTGATCTTTGTTTTTTTACTCCAGGGCAAGCCGGTCAACACGTCGATATACGTACGCACTACCGTCGCCTCTGCGGACATGGGTGACATCAGCTTGAGTTTCTTCAGCTCGCTATCAGCCTTCTTTCGGGCTTCCTGCGGCATCTTGGCCGACTTGATCTTTTTCTCGATCTCTTCAATATCGGCGCCTTCTTCACCCTCACCCAGTTCTTTCTGGATGGCTTTGACCTGCTCGTTCAAATAGAAATCGCGCTGGTTCTTTTCCATCTGGCGTTTGACGCGCCCGCGGATTTTTTTATCGACGTTAAGGATGTCGACTTCGCGCTCTAGTTGCTCATACAGGTTTTCCAGCCGGGCCTTGACGTTATCCAGGTCGAGAATGACTTGTTTGGCGTCGAGCTTGAGCGGCAGGTGAGCAGCAATCGTGTCGGCCAACCGCCCCGCATCATCAATGCTCGAAATGGACGTCAGAATTTCTGGAGGGATCTTCTTGTTGAGTTTGACGTAGTGGTCAAACTGCTGCATCACAGCCCGGCGCAATGCCTCAATCTCGCTGGTTTTGTCAGTAGGGTCGAGCACAGGCGGCTCAATCGGCGTCACGTTGGCGCTGAAGTGGAACTCGCCTTCTTCAATCTTGTTGACCGTGGCCCGTTGCTGGCCCTCCACCAGGACTTTGACGGTACCGTCAGGCAACTTGAGCATTTGCAAAATCGTGGCCACGCAGCCGACGGAAAACATGTCCTCTACCGAGGGCTCATCCTTGGCCGCCGCTTTTTGAGCCACCAGCATGATGCGACGCTCGGCCTCCATCGCCGACTCTAGCGCCTTGATGCTCTTCGGGCGACCCACAAACAGCGGGATAACCATGTGGGGAAACACCACGACATCTCGAAGCGGCAGGAGCGGCAGCTCTATCGGGCTGGAGGGCAATGTGGTTTGAGCGGACATATCAACCTTAGAGGTAAGCCTTGAAAAAAGCCCCAGAGTGCTGTCTCAGGGTCAGGCTTTCATGCAGCGGAGAAAACAATACATTCGAAATGGGGGGCTGTTGGCGGATTTTCAAGCTCAGGGCAAACGTTGTCGGCCTTGCCGTTTCAAGCCTGCTTGGCCGCTTCGCGGTACACCAGCAAAGGCGGCTTGTTTTCATCAATCGTCGCTTCGTCGACCACCACTTTTTCGACGTTGCTGCTATTGGGCAAATCGAACATCGTGTCAATCAGGGACTGCTCCAGGATGGATCGCAGGCCGCGCGCGCCGGTTTTCCGGGCCAGTGCCTTGCGGGCAATGGCTTTGAGCGCCGACGGACGAATTTCAAGGTCAACACCTTCCATGGACAGCAGCTTGCTGAACTGCTTGACCACCGCGTTTTTTGGCTCGGTCAGGATCTGCACCAAGGCATCTTCACTCAGCTCGGCCAGCGTCGCCACCACAGGCATGCGACCGACCAGCTCCGGGATCAGTCCGAACTTGATCAGATCTTCTGGCTCCACGTCCTTGAATGACTCGGTCAGGCTGCGCGCTTTTTTGCTCTTGACGGAGGCGCCGAAGCCAATGCCTGAGGCCTCGGTTCGGTTTTCAATGACTTTTTCGAGTCCGGAGAAGGCACCGCCGCAGATAAACAGGATGTTGGTGGTGTCCACCTGAAGGAAATCCTGGTTCGGGTGCTTGCGACCGCCCTGCGGCGGCACAGAGGCCATGGTTCCCTCGATGAGCTTGAGTAGCGCTTGCTGCACACCTTCACCAGACACGTCACGTGTGATCGAGGGGTTGTCAGACTTGCGCGAAATCTTGTCGATTTCGTCGATATAGACAATGCCTTGCTGCGCACGCTCGACTTCGTAGTTGCAGCTTTGCAGCAACTTCTGAATGATGTTTTCAACATCTTCGCCCACATAACCGGCTTCAGTCAGCGTCGTGGCGTCAGCCATCACAAAGGGGACATTGAGCGTGCGGGCCAGGGTCTGGGCGAGCAGCGTCTTGCCGGAACCGGTAGGACCGATCAGCAAAATATTGCTTTTGGTCAGCTCAACATCGTCTTTTTTCGCTTTTTCCTTGTGGCGCAGGCGCTTGTAATGGTTGTAGACCGCCACGGCCAGCGTGCGCTTGGCCGGTTCCTGGCCAATCACATAGCCGTCCAGCGTCGCCTTGATCTCCAGAGGGGTTGGCAGGTCGCCCCGGGTTTCGCGCACATCATCGCCAGCAGGCAACTCATCACGAATGATTTCGTTGCACAGGTCTATACATTCGTCGCAGATAAAAACCGACGGCCCCGCAATCAGCTTTTTGACTTCATGCTGGCTTTTACCGCAGAAGGAGCAGTAAAGGGTTTTTTCGCTGGAGGAGCCTTTTTTTTCGGCCATGGGTTTGGTGCCTTTGGGGTGCCCCGGAGGAGGTTGTTACCTAATGATAACCAAATAAGATTGCCCCCCCCCGCTACGCTGCCCCCACCGAGGGGGCCTTTTTGTTTTGGGGGCTGCCCGGCAACAAAAAACGGCGTTCTCTGTTACAGAAAACGCCGTTGTTGCCCCACCAACTGACAGGGTTTACGCAAGCATCAGGGTTTACGCGGACGGGAGCTCAGGGACGCTTGGCAATCACCTGGTCGACCACACCATAAGCCTTGGCCTCATCGGCAAACATGAAGTAGTCCCGCTCAGTATCACGCTCGATTTTCTCCACCGTTTGTCCGGTGTTTTCGGCCAGTATGCGATTGAGCTGGTCGCGCGTCTTCAGGATGTCGCGTGCGTGGATTTCAATGTCGGTAGCCTGACCTTGCGCACCGCCCGAAGGCTGGTGAATCATCACGCGCGAATTGGGCAGAGAAAAACGCTTGCCTTTGGCGCCAGCAGCCAGTAAAAAGGCACCCATGCTGGCCGCCATGCCGACGCACAGCGTAGACACATCCGCCTTGATGAATTGCATGGTGTCGTAAATCGCCATGCCTGCCGTCACTGATCCGCCAGGGGAGTTGATGTAGAACGAAATATCCTTGTCAGGGTTTTCGCTTTCAAGAAACAGCAACTGGGCGACCACCAGATTGGCCGTCTGGTCATTGACCGGGCCGACCAGAAAAATAACGCGCTCTTTCAGCAAGCGGGAATAAATGTCATACGACCGCTCGCCGCGGCCGGACTGCTCGATCACCATCGGGACCATGCCGAGGCCCTGAACGTCCTGTGCACTGCTATAGATCATGTGTTCTCCAATTTGTGGGCCTACTTTACCCAAAATAAATGGGGCTTGAAGCCGTAGCCGCAAGCCCCCTTATTAAAAATCAGTACATCGGCCGCAAAGGCCAGCGTAATCAGCCCTGCTGGCCCATCAACTCGTCAAAGGAAACAGCCTTTTCGACAATCTTGGCTTTGCCCAGGACGAAATCGGTGACATTGTTTTCAATCACCACGGACTGGACTTCAGACATGCGTTTTTCGTCGCTGAAATACCAGCGCACCACGTCTTCCGGCTTTTCGTAGCTGGAAGCGAGCTCTTCGACGTGCGCCTTGATCTGTTCAGTCTTTGGAAACAGGTCATTCGCACGGGTCAGCTCGGCAACCACCAAACCGAGACGCACACGACGCTCAGCTTGCGGACGGAAGATGTCGTCGGGAATCGGCGCTTTGTCAGCATCCTTGACACCGCGCTGCTTCAAATCGGCGCGCGCGCCTTCAACCATTCGCTCCAGTTCAGCTTCAACGATTGCCTGCGGCAAATCAAGTTCTGCGGCGCTGAGCAAGGCGTCCATGGCGGCATTCTTGTTGCGAGCCAGCAAGCGGAATTTGACTTCGCGCTCCAGGTTTTTGCGAATATCAGCGCGCAGGCCTTCAACGCTGGCGTCGGCGATACCCAGGGACTTGGCCAGGGCTTCGTTGACTTCAGGCAGATGTGCGGCTTCGATCTTCTTGACCGTGACCATGAAGTCAGCCTGCTTGCCGGCCACATCCTTGCCGTGATAGTCGGCAGGAAAGTTCAGGGGAAAGGTCTTGCTTTCGCCGCTTTTCATGCCGCGCACAGCGTCTTCAAACTCCTTGAGCATCTGACCGTCGCCAATCAAAAACTGGAAGGCCTCTGCCTTGCCGCCGGCAAAGGTCTCGCCGTCGATCTTGCCTTCAAAATCAATGGTGGCACGGTCGCCATCCTGCGCGGCTGCGTCCATGGCACGTTGGGCGAAAGTACGCCGCTGTTTGCGCAAAATATCAATGGTCTTGTCAATCGCTTCGTCGCTGACGACGGCGCTGACCTTTTCCACCTCGGCGGCGGACAGGTCACCAATCTTGACTTCGGGGTACACCTCGAAAATCGCGTCAAACGTCAATTCGCCTTCAGGGGCACCCTCTTTTTCGCTGATACGGGGCTGGCCGGCCACGCGCAGCTTGGCTTCGTTGGCAGCCATGGAGAACGCCTCACCGACCTTGTCGTTCATGACTTCGTAATGCACAGAGTAGCCGTAGCGCTGCGTGACCACCGTCATGGGCACCTTGCCCGGACGGAAACCGTCCATCTTGACGGTACGGGCCAGGCGTTTCAGGCGTGAATCGACTTCGGACTGTATGGTGTTGACCGGCAGGGTCAACGTCATTTTGCGTTCCAGCTTTTCAAGGGTTTCGACAGTCACGGCCATGATCTACTCCTAAGTATCCAGATATGTGTAAAAGAAAGACGGCACGCACGGCAACATCGAACCATGCGGCAATCTTCCTGAAAAATCTCAAGGGTGGTGCGCGGGGCGGGACTCGAACCCGCACAGTATTGCTACCGTCAGGACCTAAACCTGGTGCGTCTACCAATTTCGCCACCCGCGCGCCGGAAACAAAAACGGGAATCGGAGTGTCTTCCAAATTCCCGTTTGAAATCGGTCAACTTTTGATTTTAACCTGTATCTGCCATCGCTAGAGAGTGTCCGCAAACCGCCCTTCTTCGAAACGGCGTCGGCCTCCAGTCCTGCCTTGGCAGCCACTACCTATTTTGTAGCAACTTCCCCAGCTTGTTTGCCGCCGCGCGCAGCGCCGCCGTGTCATACCCCGCATAACCAAACAACCATCCCCGGCGCTGGGAATTGATGGTGTAGCGCGACAGTGGCGCCAGAAAAATACCTCCGTCCTGGGCACGGGCGGACAGGCTTTGGTCGTTCTGGCCCGCAGGCAGTTCATGCAGCAAGTGCATGCCCTGCTCGCTGGGCTGGAGCACCCATTGGCCTTTGCTGGCGCTGGCAAGCGCATCTATCAACGCCTGCTGGCGCTGCGGATAAAGCTCGCGCATGCGGCGCAGGTGGCGCAGCAGGTGGCCGTCTGTGATGAAGCGGGCCAGCACCTCCTGGGTATCGCCCGGGGAGTGGCGGTCGCTCAGGGCGCGGGCCATGGCAAACGCGCCAGCCAGTGCATGGGGCAGCACAATGAAGCCCAAGCGCAAGCCAGGGTGCAGTGATTTGGAGAAGGTCCCCACATACAACACCCGCTGTGCATGCGGCAGGCTGCACAGCGCGGGCAAGCGGTGCTTGCCGTACTGAAATTCACCGTCGTAGTCGTCTTCCACAATCCAGGCGCGCTGGGCATTGGCCCAGTCCAGCAGTTCCAGCCGGCGCTGCAAGCTCATGCGCACGCCGGTCGGGAATTGAGAGGTGGGTGTCACCACGGCCAGCCGGGCGGCGGGCCATTGCGCGACGGCCTGCGCAACCATCAAGCCTTCTGCATCCACCGGCACCGGCCGCGCGGTCACGCCGTGGCCGACCAGACTGGCACGAATGCCAGGATAGCCGGGGTCTTCCACCCAGGCCTCATCGCCTGGGTCCAGCAACAGTCGCCCCACCAGATCAATGCCCTGCTGCGAACCCGAACACACCACCACCTGCGCCGCCTCGCAGCGGATGCCGCGCGACACCCACAACCACTGCGCAATAGCGTCGCGCAAGGCCGGCGCACCGGCTGGGTCCAGGTACTGCGCCTGACTCATGCGCTGCTCCCTGGAAGCTTGGCGTGCCAAACGGTCCCACAGCGCAAAGGGGAAGCTGGCGATTTCAGGTGCGCCAATGCGGAACGGCAGGGCCGCCTGCAGGGGCGGATTCCAGCGCAACACCGTTTCCGCAATCAGCTGCCCGCGCTTTGACAGGCCCGCAACAATGGTTGGGCGCAGCCCCTTGTGCGCTGCTGCTACAGATCCCAATGCGCCCAGGTTGTCGGCCACAAAACTACCATGCCCCACACGGGCCACCACGTAACCCTCGGACTTCAGCCGCTCCAAAGCCCAGAGAACGCTGTTGCGCGAAACACCCAGCGTCCTGGCCTGTTCGCGGGAGGCGGGCAGGCGTGTGCCTGGCTTGAAAGTGCCCTGCTCAATGGCGCGCCGCAGTTCCTGGTACACCCGCTGGCGAACCGACTCACTACGGACTTGCGTGGGCGCAATGGCTCTTTGATTCATTCTGAATTGGCTCCTTGATAGCACATGAATCCCACTACGATAAGGAACCACTTTATCAGTCAAAGCTACCGCCTGCATATTGAAACGGTTTACCCAGATCAACACCATGGCCCAACACAGCAGCACCATTTTTTGGCAGCGTGACAACGCTTCCTTTTCCGATCACCGCTACAGCCGCCGCCATAGCTGGCACTTTGATGGCGGTGCGGTCGTGTCGGGTTCGTCATCGCCGCACGTGGTGCCAGAGCCGTATTCCGACCCGGCGGGTGTTGACCCCGAGGAGGCTTTTGTCGCGTCGCTGTCGAGCTGCCACATGTTGTGGTTTCTGGACATCGCCGCGCGCGCAGGCTGGGTTGTAGACAGCTACCGTGACGACGCAGTGGGCACTTTGGCGCGCAACGCAGAGGGTCAGCAAGCCATGACGCGCGTGGTGCTACGCCCTGCAGTTCAGTTTGCGCCAGAGCGCAGCCCCACGCCCGAAGAATTACACGCCTTGCATCACCGTGCACACGCCTCCTGTTTTATAGCCAACTCGGTCAAGACCGAAGTCGTGTGCAAACCGATTCTTTAACTTCAAGCCCAACCTCGCCATGACGTATTCGCCACCCCACTTTGCAGAGTCCGATGCCGCCAAGTTGCACGACCTGGTTCGCGCCCAACCGCTGGCCACCTGGGTGGTGCAGCACCAAGGGGAACTGCTGGTCAACCACATTCCCATGCTGCTGGATCCCGACCGCGGTGAACACGGCACTTTGATTGGCCACGTGGCGCGCGCCAACCCGGTGTGGCAGGCTCTCGCCACGGGCGCCAGTGCGGTGGCGGTCTTCAGTGGGCCGCAGGCGTATGTATCGCCCAACTGGTACCCGAGTAAACATGCCCACGGCAAGGCGGTGCCTACCTGGAACTACGCGACGGTGCACGCCCACGGCGTGCCCCGCAGCTTTGAAGACGCAGAGCGGGTGCTGGACGTGGTGACGCGCCTCACCCGGATGCATGAAGCAAGCCAGGCCTTGCCGTGGCAGGTGTCAGATGCGCCGGCCGGGTACATCAGCAACCTGCTCAAGGCCATCGTCGCCATCGAGATGCCCGTGCAGCGCTGGGTTGGCAAATGGAAGGTCAGTCAAAACCGACCCCCTTCGGATCAGCACGGCGTTGTGGCGGGACTCCACAGCCGGGGTACAGCAGCCGCTGCTGAAACGGCTGCGCTGGTGCAAGAAAAGATCAAACGATGAGGAAGCAGCCCCTGAAAGCTGCCACCACATGACCGCGGCAGACTAATTCAACGAAGGTGCTTCTATTGGCTCACGCCTGACGCGAAACCACGCAGCGTACATCGCGGGCAAAGCCAGCAAAGTCAGCACCGTAGCCACAATCAGGCCACCCATGATGGCAACGGCCATCGGCCCCCAGAACACGCTGCGCGACAGCGGAATCATGGCCAGCACGGCGGCGGCAGCTGTCAGCACAATCGGGCGCAGGCGCCGCACGGCGGACTCGACAATCGCGTCCCAGGCCGGTATGCCTGCCGCGCGGTCCTGCTCAATTTGGTCGATCAGGATCACCGAATTGCGGATGATCATGCCGAATAGTGCAATCACACCCAACAGCGCGACGAAACCAAACGGTCGGTTTAGCACCAGAAGTGCTCCGGCCACGCCCGCTATCCCCATGAAGCCCGTCAGGAAGGCGAGGATCGACCGGCTGAAGCTGTTCAGTTGCAGCATCAACAGGGTGAGCACGATAAACAGCGCGACCGGCAGGCCCGAAAGGATTGAGCTGGACCCCTTGCTGCTTTCCTCCACGGCACCAGCGACCTCGATTCGGTAGCCACCCATGCCGTTTTTCTGCCACTTGGCCTCAATGGCTTTCAGCGCGGGCAGCAGCTCGTTGGTGACCGTTGCGCCCTGCAGGCCTTCAACGATGTCACTTTGCACCGTGATCGCGTAGTCTCGGTTCTCACGCCACATCACGCCCGGCTCCCATGTAAACACCGGCTTGGCGATCTGCGTCAGCGGAATCGACTTACCCGATGCCGTCGGAATGTAGGCATTGGCAATATCGGTGATGGCGTTGCGTTCGTCCTGCGGCTGCCGCAGCACGATGTCGATGAGTTTGTCGCCCTCGCGGTACTGACCCACATTCGATCCGGCCAGGATGGTCCGGGACGCCTGCGCTATCGACTGGCTGGTCACGCCAAGCGCCCGCGCCTTGGACTGGTCAACCTCCAGGCGCAGCACCTTGACCGACTCGTTCCAGTTGTCATTGACGCCGCGCGTGTTGGGGCTTTGGCGCATGGCAGCCTTGACCTCGTCGGCGCGGTCACGCAGTACCAGCGGGTCAATGCCGACCACACGGAACTGCACCGGGTAAGGCACGGGCGGGCCATTGGGCAGCAGCTTGATGCGGCCACGCACCTCGGGAAACTCCTGGGCCAGCAAGGCCGGCAACTTGACGCGCAGCGACTCGCGAACCTTCAGGTCTTTGGGAAGCACAATGAATTGCGACACATTGGTCTGCGGAAAAACCTGATCCAGCGGCAGATAAAAGCGCGGTACGCCCGAGCCAACCCAGGTGCTGACCGAACGAACGCCCTCCTCCTTGAGCAAGCGCTCTTCCACTCGCTTTGTTATCAGTTCATTGGCCGCAAACGAAGTACCTTCAGGGAACCAGATGTCGACCATGATTTCAGGTCGGCTCGAATCCGGGAAAAACTGCTGCTGTACCTTGCCCATGCCAACAATGCCCAGGGCAAAGGTCAGCACGGTGGCACCAATCGTGATCCAGCGGTACTGCACACACCAGTTCACAAGGCGGCGAAAGCCCCGGTAAAACGGGGTATCGAAATGCTCCTGGTGGCCGGTTTCCGCACCTTCGGGTACGGGTTTGGCCTTGAGCAACAGCGTACCCAGGTAGGGCACAAAGTACACCGAGACAATCCAGCTCAGCACCAGCGCAATCACCGTCACTGCAAAAATTGCAAAGGTGTATTCACCGACAGTCGACTTCGCCATGCCGATCGGCAAAAAGCCGACCGCGGTAATCAGCGTACCGGTGAGCATGGGCATGGCGGTAATCTCGTACGCAAAGGTCGCAGCGCGCACTTTGTCGTATCCCTCTTCCATCTTGCGCACCATCATTTCGACCGCAATAATGGCGTCGTCCACCAAGAGGCCCAGCGCAATGATCAGCGAGCCGAGGGAAATCTTGTGCAGGCCAATGCCAAAGTAGTTCATCGCCAGAAAGGTAACTGCGAGCACCAGCGGAATCGTGATGCCCACCACCAGGCCGGGTCGCATGTCAATGTAATAGCGCCGCCATAGCGGGTGCTCGCCGGGACGCCGGTGAAAACCCAGCGCAATAAAACTCACGGCCAGCACAATCGCCACGGCCTCTATCAGTACACGGACAAATTCGTTGACCGAGGTTGTCACCGCCGTGGGCTGATCCTGTATTTGCACCAGCTCCACGCCAGCGGGGAGCGTTGTTTTGATACCAGCGATTGTCTTGTCCAGCGCTTTACCCAAAGCGATGATGTCGCCGCCTTTGGTCATGGATACGCCGATGGCGATGACTTCCCTGCCCTGATGACGCACCTTGACCCCCGGCGGGTCCACGTAACCACGCTTGATTTCTGCGATGTCTCCCAACCGTAGCTGGTTACCCGATGCGCCGCGTATCGGCATCGCGCGCAGTTGCTCCACCGCTTCAAACTGTCCGGCCACCCGCACCTGCACCACATCGAGCGGCGTTTGCACAGCGCCCGCCGACTCCACTGCGTTCTGCTGCCCCAGCTGATTGAGCACCTGGTTGAAGTCCAGACCGAGTTGCGCCAGTCGTTTCTGGGAAATTTCGATAAAAAGTTTTTCGTCCTGCACGCCAAACTGCTCGGCCTTGGCCACATCAGGCACGCGCAGCAATTTCTGGCGCACATCGTCGGCAAAAGTCTTGAGTTCGGCGTAGTTAAAACCGTCTGCCTGCAAGGCGTAGATCACGCCATACACATCGCCAAAGTCGTCATTGAAAAACGGTCCCTGGACTCCGCCCGGCAAGGTGTGGCGCATGTCGCTGATCTTTTTCCGCACTGCGTACCAGACACCAGCCACATCAGATGCTTTGGATGAATCCTTGATCTGGAAAATAATCTGCGACTCACCCGGCTTGGAATAGCTGCGGATCTTGTCTGCGTAGGGCGCCTCCTGCAGCGTGCGCTCAAGTTTGTCGGTGACCTGTTCAGCCACCTGCTGCGCTGTGGCGCCCGGCCAGTAGGTGCGCACCACCATGGCTCGAAAGGTAAACGGCGGGTCTTCGTCCTGCCCGAGTTGAAAGTACGCGGCAAAGCCGAGCAGCATCAGCACCACCATCAAATAGCGCGTCAGGGCCGGGTGATCCAGAGCCCATTTCGACAGATTGAAACTGTCTTTAGGTTGAACTTGCGTCATGCTGTCCTCACTTCGCTGCGGATGCAGCGACCGCAGGCGCAGGCGCGGAAGGGGCGGGTTCGGTCGCTGCAGACGAAGCGCTGGCCACGGCTACCTTTTGCTGAAAGATCGTTACTTTCTGCCCCGGCGATAGCACGTGCACCCCGGCGCTGACAACGAGCATGCCCGGCGTCAGGCCAGCGGCGATCACCGCTTCGTTGCCGTCGGCTGTGGCAATTTGCACGGGCTGGGATTTAAGCGTCATGCTGGTCTTGTCCAGCACCCACACGGCGCTGGCCTTGCCATCCTGGCGCAGGGCGGTGGTTGGCAATTTGATGACCTGCGTACCGGTGATTCCCATTCCCTGCGGCAGCACGTACACCGTCGCGCCCAGCACAGGCGGCGTGGGCGTATCGAGCGCAACCTTGATCGGGTAGGTGCGTGTGACCGGGTCGGCGCTCGCGGCGACTTCACGTACCCTGCCGTCCAGTTCGGTGTTTTGTGCCCACACACGCACCTTGACAGCCATGCCCGGCTTGAAGGCTGCCACCTTGTCTTCGGGCACCGAAAACACCACATCACGTACGCCGTCGGCGGCAATGCGCAGCACCGGTGTGCCGGCGGACACGACCTGCCCCACTTCCGCTTCTACCGCCGTCACCACGCCCGAAACATCGGCGACCAGCACCGCGTAATTGGCCTGGTTTCCCTGCACCGCCAGTTGCGACTGGGCCTGCTGCACTTGGGCCTGCGCGGCCTTGAGCGTGGCGTCGCGCCGCTCCAGCTCAGCGCCACTGATGAAATTCTGGTCGCGCAGTTCTTTGTAGCGCTTGTAGTCGGCAGCGGCCAGGTCGCGGTTGGTACTGGCCGCGGCCATCTGGGCGCGGGCCGCATCGGTGGCCAGCTTGTAATCCTGCGGGTCCAGCTGGGCCAGCACCTGCCCGGCTTTCACGCGCTGGCCGACCTCGGCCTGACGCTTGATGATCTTGCCGCCTACGCGAAACCCCAGCCGCGATTCGACCTTGGCTTTGACCTCGCCCGCGAACTCATAGCCGGTGCTGAAGGAATCGACCCCAACGGTCATGACTTTGACTGCGCGCACCGGTTCTTCAGGGGGGGCAGGCTTGGAGCAAGCGACGAGTACAAAAACGCTGCCGAGAAGGGTAAAAAGGGTTTTATTCATGGTGTGATTGACCAAAGCGATTGCGAAACAGGCTGAAAAAAGACAGGAAAATTCCCACTAATGACTGACTGGTTAGTAATCTAGGGTAAATTCCAGGGCTTGTCAAGCGACAATCTCGGCATGACTTCCGGCCCGAATCCCGACCTCCTGCAGCCGCTCCAGGCCCCGTCCAGCCATTACGAGAACTTCCCGGTGGCATCGCTTCTGTGTCCTGCGCGCCTGCGTCCGGCCGTTGCCGCCATCTACTGGTTTGCACGCACCGCCGATGACATTGCCGATGAAGGTGACGCCCCACCCGCCCTTCGCCTGCAAGACCTGGCCGCCTACCGCGCTGACCTGGACGTCACGGCCGAAGGCAAGCCCACGTCGGGACGCTGGTCGGGGGTGTTTTCGGCGCTGAAACCTGTTCTGGATCAGTTCCAGCTGCCGCCTGCGCTGCTAACCGACCTGCTCAGCGCGTTCGAACAGGATGTGGTCAAGCAGCGCTACGCGACCGAGGCCGAGCTGATGGATTACTGCCGCCGCTCGGCCAATCCGGTGGGCCGCTTGCTGCTGCATCTCTATGGTGTTCACGACGGGGCGTCGCTGGCACAAAGCGACCATATCTGCAGCGCTCTGCAACTGATCAACTTCTGGCAGGACCTGAGCGTCGACATTCCCCGTGGTCGGATCTATCTGCCGCACGAGCTCTGGGCGGACCACGGCGTGGATGTGAGCCAGTTGCTGAACCAGGACATCAACCCAAACACTACCAACTTGATAGCGACTTGCGTCCATTCAGCAAGGTCAGGAATGCTTAAAGGCGCTGCACTTCCGGCAACGGTAGCCCGCCAGATGGGCGGCTTTACCGGCTGGCGTGCTGCGTTTGAGCTGCGCTGCGTGATCCAGGGCGGCTTGCGCATTCTCGACAAGATCGAAGCATTGAACTACCGCACCCTGAGGCACCGCCCCAAGCTCAATACCTGGGACGGCGTTGTGATTTTTTGCAAAGCCCTGCTGTCATGACCCGCTCTGTACCCATTCCATCTTCCTGCCAGCTCCATGCTTCGCAGCACGACGCTGATTTTGCCGACGCTTATGAAACGCTGGTGCCCAAATCTGCACTCAACGCGACCGAGATTTATAGAGCCATTACCCACAACACACCACCCTGGATAGACAGCCTGATGCGACTGCGGCACGCCGTGGTCAAACCGTTTGGGCTGAAAAACCTGGGCGTCCTGTCGGCGGTTCCTGCGGGCGAAGCGGTACCGGGCCAACGCATGGGGCTGTTTGAAGTCGTGAGCAGCAGCCCGCATGAGCTGGTCTTGCAGGACGACGACAAACACTTGACCGTTCAGCTGTCGGTGCTCAAGCAAACTCATGACGCGGTGAACGACAAACTCACCCTCAGCACAGTGGTTCATATTCACAACACGCTGGGACGGGTTTACATGGCCTTTGTGGGCCCAGCGCACAAAGTCATCGCACCGGCCGTGATTCGGCGTGCCCGGCGCGCCGTCATGCAAGCCTGCGACAATCCCGCGCATGAGTCCTGAGCAGTACGTCCAGCAGAAAGCCGCCGCCTCCGGCAGCAGTTTTTATTACGCCTTCCTGTTTTTACCCAAGGAAAGGCGCGCTGCCATCACCGCCTTTTATGCCTTCTGCCGCGAAATAGACGACGTGGTTGACGAAGTGACGGACCCCGGCGTTGCGCAGACCAAGTTGGCTTGGTGGCATGCGGAAGTGCTCAAGGCCTATGCCGGCTCGCCAACGCACCCGGTGATGCAGGCGCTGATGCCGTTGGCGCAGGCCTACCGGATAGAGGCGCGGCATCTGCAAGCTGTCATTGAAGGCTGCCAGATGGATCTGGCGCAAAACCGCTACCTGGACTTCCCCAACCTGAAGACCTATTGCCACCTGGTGGCCGGCGTTGTCGGTGAGGTAGCTGCACGCATTTTTGGCCAGACCGAAGATGCAACCACGGCTTATGCGCACAAGCTGGGACTCGCCTTCCAGATGACCAACATCATCCGCGATGTTGGTGAAGACGCCATGCGCGGACGCATCTACCTGCCGGTCAATGAGTTGCAGCAATTTGATGTGAAAGCACACGAGATTCTGAAGCGCCAGTACTCGGAGCGATTCACGGCGCTGATGAAGTTTCAGACGCAGCGCGCGCTCCAGATGTATGACGAAGCGCTGGCACTTCTGCCACCGCAGGACCGCCGCGCACAAAAGCCGGGCTTGATGATGGCCAGCATTTACCGCACCCTGCTGCGGGAAATTGAGGCTGACGGCTACCAGGTGCTGCACCAGAGGGTCAGCCTGACACCCCTGCGCAAGTTCTGGCTGGCCTGGAAAACCCAGGCTTTCGGAACCATTCAGTGAAGACGGCTGTCATCGGCGCAGGCTGGGCCGGTTGCGCAGCGGCGGTTGAGGCCACCCGCTTGGGTCAGCAGGTGACTTTGTTTGAAGCGATTCGGCATCCCGGCGGCAGGGCCCGTCGAGTCGACAGCCAGTTGCCGGACGGGACACCTCTCACGTTGGACAACGGTCAGCACATACTGATAGGCGCGTACAGCGAAACACTGCGTCTGATGGCCGATCTGGGCGTCGATGCCAAAACTTTCTTGCTCCGCCTTCCCTTGCGGATGCAATTTCCCGACGGAACAGGGCTGCGGCTCGCCAACTTGCCCGCGCCGGTGGATGCGCTGCTGGGCATTTTGTGCGCGCGCGGCTGGTCATGGCAGGACAAGATGTCTCTGCTGCGCACCGCAGCCGCATGGCAACGTAGCGGTTTTGTCTGCCCGCAGGAAATGTCGGTTGCTCAGTTGTGCCGCGGCCTCGCGCCCGCTGTGATGACAACGCTGATAGAGCCGCTCTGCGTGTCTGCACTCAACACACCAGCAGACCGCGCCAGTGCCCAGGTCTTTTTGCGGGTGCTGCGTGATGCGTTGTTCTCACAATCGGGCGGCTCCAACCTGCTGCTGCCGCGTATCGACTTGAGCGCACTGCTCCCTGATGCGGCACTGGCATGGCTGGGCCAACGCGGCGGCGAAGTCCGCCTGATGCACCGTGTGCAATCACTTGCCGTTGCCGGTGCCGGCTGGCAAATCGACGATACGGTGTTTGACCGCGTGATTCTGGCTTGCCGACCAACAGAAGCTGTTCGGCTGGTGTTGTCCTCTCGGGTGCCTTGCGAAGCCTGGCTGGCGCAAACGCAGGCACTGACGTATGAGGCCATCACCACGGTCTATGCATTTTTACCGGGCGCCCGGCTCTCCCAACCCATGCTGGCCCTGCCCGCCGGCCCGGTGGATGCAGACACGCCTGCGCAATTCGTTTTTGACCGCGGCCAGCTGGGTGGACCCAGCGGCTTGCTGGCCTTTGTGGTCAGCGCCAGTAGCGGAGACAGCGCGGAGCTGACCAGACAAGTGCTCGCGCAAGCTGAGCAACAACTGCAATTAGTGGGGCTGCAACCCGTACAAACCATCGTGGAAAAACGCGCCACATTTGCCTGCCTGCCCGCCATGCAGCGACCCGGCGCGCGGGTGTTGCCAGGGTTACTGGCCTGTGGCGACTACATAGACGGGCCTTACCCGGCCACGCTGGAAGGCGCCGTACGTTCGGGTTTGGATGCCGCAAGAATTGCTACACAATAGATAGCAATCTTCGCACGTGTATGGGGGCCGGCATCCTATAAATCCGGCACCATGAGAGGTGTTCGGTCAAGTTTGGTGCTGAAAGGCCTGAACAGGTCGCAGAGTTCGGTCAGGCTGGTCACCGTTTCATGGGGCAAGTCAGCGTGGGTCCAGAGATGATCAGACCGGTTCACCCAGGCCGCCTGCATGCCGGCATTGAGCGCGCCCATCACATCCAGTGCGGCGTCGTCGCCCACATGCAGGATGTTGTGAGCGGGCACATCCACAGCTCCCGCAGCCGCGTGAAAAATCCGCGGATCTGGCTTGCCCACGCCAAAGTCCTGCGCATTGATACTGGCGCGGAAATACTCGCCCAAGCCGATGCGCTTCACGTCGGCGTTGCCATTGGAGAGCGCAACGATGGGATAACGCGAGGACAAAAACTCCAGTGCCAGCAGCGCGTCTTCATACAGCGTCACCTGATGCCGGGCCTCGAAAAAAACCTCGAAAGCCTCTTCTGCCAGCAGCGGGTTTTCTTTTGACCGGTACAGGGCCAGACGGATCGCCTCGCGCCGAATCGCGCTCAGGTTGTACTTGAGATCGGGCCGATTGCGGACAACCTGCTCCCGAATGTCGTGCCGCGCCGTGGGGTTGGCAAACAGCGCAGCCGTCATGGGCGCGTGGTTGCCAAGCCATTTCTCCAGTGCTGACTCTGCTTTCTCGATGGTCGGCCAAATCGGCCAAAGGGTGTCGTCAAGGTCAAGGGTTATGGCTTTGATAATTGTCAGGTCGAGCATAGGTAGTGGAGAATAACCCATGTCCTTTTCAGCCGAACCCACTTTCACACACGGGCAGGCGCCCTCTATCGCCTCGGGTACTGCCGTGTTGTATTGCAACCTCGGCACGCCCGAAGCGCCCACGGCACGCGCCTTGCGCCCCTACCTTGCCCAATTCCTGAGCGACCGCCGGGTTATAGAAATTCCCAGGGTGATCTGGTGGTTCATCCTGCACGGAATTATTCTGCGGCTTCGGCCTGCAAAGTCGGCCGCCAAATACGCCAGCATCTGGACGCCTGACGGCTCGCCCCTCAAAGTATGGACGGCCAAGCAGGCCAACATGCTGGGCGGCTACCTTGGCCAGCGCGGGCATCGCGTGGCCGTTCGTTATGCCATGCGCTACGGTCAGCCCTCGATCGCCTCGCAACTTGACGCGCTCAAGGCAGGCGGTGCGACACGCATCCTGATTCTTCCCGCATACCCTCAATACAGCGGCACCAGCACTGCAAGTGTGTTTGACGCGGTTTACAGCTGGGCCGCAAAGATACGCCGCATCCCCGAACTGCGCTTTGTCAACAACTACCACGACCACCCTGGCTACATCACGGCGCTGGCTGCCCGCGTGCGCGCGCATTGGGCTATCAATGGCCGTGCAGACAAGTTGGTGATGAGCTTTCATGGCGTGCCTGAACGCACCCTGCACCTGGGTGATCCATACCATTGCGAATGCCACAAAACTGCACGCTTGCTGGCCGCGCAGTTGGGACTGCCCAAAGAGAAATACACGGTCACTTTTCAGTCACGTTTTGGCAAGGCCAAATGGCTGGAACCTTACACCGAGCCCACACTGGTGGCCATGGCCCGCTCTGGCGTGAAACGGGTCGATGTGATGTGCCCCGGATTCACGGGCGATTGCCTGGAAACTCTGGAAGAAATTGCTCAGGAAGCCAAGGAAGCTTTCATGCACGCGGGCGGCAAAGAGTTTCACTACATCGACTGCCTGAACGACAGCCCCGAGTGGATGTACGCGCTTTGCGAAATCGCACAACAGCATATGTCTGGCTGGCCGACTAAGGCCACCGATGCGGCCACGCTCGCCGTGTCGCGTGCATCGGCTTTGGCGCTTGGGGCGAAGCAGTAGGTCTTCAGGAAAGCCGCAAGTCCAAGGCGGCTTTGACCTCGACCAGCACACTGGTCCAATCGCCAAGGCGAGGCTGTCGAAACAGCCGCGCTGATTCATACCAGGGGCTGTCGCTGCGATCGAGCAGCCAGCGCCAGTCTGAACTGAAGGGCAACAGGA
>JBKJIV010000143.1:0-18415 GCA_046598365.1 Polaromonas sp.
GCGATCGCCCAGTCATGCCGGGTCTCGCCGGGCTTGGGCACCGCCGGTCGCACGCGGCTGATGCGGCGCTCGCTGTTGGTGACGGTGCCGGTCTTCTCGCCCCAGGTGGTCGCCGGCAGCAACAGGTCGGCGTAGTCGCAGGTGGAGGGCGTGGAGAACGCCTCCTGCACCACGACGAACTCGGCCCGCTCCAGCGCGCGGCGCACTGTGTTCTGGTCCGGCATTGACTGCGCCGGGTTGGTACAGACTATCCACAAGGCCTTGATCTCGCCGTCGGCCGCAGCCTGGAACATTTCCACCGCCGTCTTGCCGGGTTTGTCGGGCACGGATGCAACGCCCCACAACGCCGCTACTTCGGCCCGGTGCTGCGGATTGCCCATGTCGCGATGCGCCGACAGCAGGTTGGCCAGGCCGCCCACTTCGCGACCGCCCATCGCATTGGGTTGGCCGGTGAGCGAAAACGGGCCGGCGCCTGCTTTGCCGATCTGCGCGGTGGCCAGGTGCAGGTTGATCAGCGCCGCGTTCTTGGCCGTGCCGCTGGAGGACTGGTTCAGGCCCTGGCAGTAGAGGCTGAGCGTTGACGCGGCTTGCTGCGGGTCGCCCGTGCCGCCAGTGGCGAACCACTTCGCCGCGGTGTAGAGGTCTCCCTTGCGGATGCCGCAGACCTGGGCCACCCGGTCGGGCGTGCAGTCGCGCACAGTGGCTTTCAGTGCCTCCAGGCCGGTGGTGTGGGCCGCGATGTAGTCGGGACGGGTCCAGCCCTCCCACAGCATGATGTGCAGCAGGCCGTTGAACAGCATCACGTCGGTGCCGGGCTGGACCGGCAGGTACAGGTCAGCGATGCCGGCGGTGTCGGTGCGGCGCGGGTCGCAGAAGATGATCTTCAACGCCGGATTCGCCGCCCTGGCGTCCTCGATCCGGCGGAACAGCACCGGGTGCGCGAAAGCGGTGTTGCTGCCGACAATGAAGATGCAGCCGGCGTGCTTCACGTCGTCGTAGCAGGCCGGCGGCGCATCGGCGCCCAGCGTCAGCTTGTAGCCGGCGACTGCGCTGCTCATGCACAAGCGTGAATTGGTGTCGACGTTGTTGGTGCCGACCAGGCCCTTGGCCAGCTTGTTGAAGACGTAGTAGTCCTCGGTCAGTAGTTGGCCGGAGATGTAGAAGCCGACGGCGTCGCGCCCGTGCTCGAGAATGATTTGGGCGAAGCTTTCGCTGGCGAAGTCGAGCGCAGCATCCCAGCTCACGCGCTTGGGTTTCTCCCCGCGGTGCTCGCGCCGCATCGGGTGCAGCAGGCGCGTCTGCAGCGTGACCGGGGCCGAAGCTGTCAGGTGCAGCGTCGAGCCCTTGGTGCACAGCCGGCCGAAGTTGGCAGGATGGTCCGGGTCGCCGCGCACGCCGGTGATCTGCGTGCCTTCCGACTCGATCACAACGCCGCAGCCCACGCCACAGTAGGGGCAGGTCGAACGAGTTTCAGTCACGCCCACAAAGCCCCTGCTGTGGCGTTCCGAATACTCCGCCTTGCGGGCCGCTGCGAAGCAGCGAAACCGCAGTAAGGGCAGGTCGAACGTGTTTCCCTCCGTTCGGGGAGAACGGAGATGGAAGTCATGCGGTATGCGGCGCCTGCACTTCGTAGGTCCGGTCACCGACTGCGCCGGTCGTCGCACCCGGACCGGAGCGCGGGGGCGCGAGGTCGATGGCCAGGGTCGCCAATTCGACCGGGTCCAGCAGCACCTGGCCGCAGTCCAACTTCACGGCGAATTTCTGCACCCAGCCTTCGTCCGGCGCGTTGGCGCAGCCGTCGGCCAGGCCGATGGTCCAGTTGTGCAGCGGGCAGGCCACGCTGGTGCCAAACACGATGCCCTGCGACAGCGGCCCGCCCTTGTGCGGGCAGCGGTCCAGCAGCGCGAACACCTGATCCTGGTCATTGCGGAACACCGCCACATCCATGCCTTGCGGCCGGGCAACCCGGCGCGAGCCCAGCACCGGGATGTCGTCGACGCGGCAGATCACTTTCCAGTCATTCGAATTCAATTGCTTGCCTCCTGTCATCCCGGGCCTGACCCGGGATCCATGTATGGAGCCTGCCCCGGACTTGATCCGGGGGGTCAAGCCCGCAGTGACGAAATCAAATGGTCAGTGGCGCGAACTGCCGCGTGTCGACCGACGCCTTCGCGTGCTCGAACCAGGGATCGGGCTCGCCGTCGAGCGCGAACTGGAGCCGTTCCCACAGCGCCTTGCGCAGCTCATGGTCTTCCAGAATCTTCTTCTTGACGTAGTCGAGACCGACCCGGTTGACATAGTGCAGCGTGCGCTCCAGGTAGAAGCCTTCCTCGCGGTAAAGCTGCAGGAAGGCGCCGCTGTACTCCAGCACTTCGGCGGCGGTCTTGAGCTTGCAAAAGAAGTGCGCGACCTCGGTCTTGATGCCGCCGTTGCCGGCGATGTAGATCTCCCAGCCGCTGTCCACGCCGATCACACCGACGTCCTTGATCCCCGCTTCCGCGCAATTGCGGGGACAGCCGGAAACGGCGAGCTTGACCTTGTGCGGGGCATACATCCGCCACAGCGCGCGCTCCAGGTCCTTGCCCATCTGCGTGCTGTCCTGGGTGCCGAAGGGGCACCACTCTCTGCCCATGCAGGTCTTCACCGTGCGCAGGGCCTTGGCGTAGGCATGGCCCGAAGGCATGCCAATGTCTTTCCAGACGTTTTGTAAATCCTCCTTCTTCACGCCCAGCAAATCGATCCGCTGCCCGCCCGTGACCTTGACCGTCGGGATTTTGTATTTGTCCACCGCATCGGCAATGCGGCGCAGTTCGCTGGCCGTGGTTTCACCGCCCCACATGCGCGGGATCACGCTGTAGGTGCCGTCTTTCTGGATGTTGGCATGGCTGCGTTCGTTGATGTAGCGGCTTTGCGGATCGTCCTTGGCTTCTTTGGGCCAAGTGCTGATGAGGTAGTAATTGACGGCGGGGCGGCAGCTTGCGCAACCATTGGGCGTCTTCCAGTCCAGAAACAAGAAGGTATCCGCAATCGTCATCAGTTTGTTGTTGCGGATCGCATCACGCACCGCCTGATGGCCGTGGTCGGTGCAACTGCACATGGCTTTGAGCTTGGGCGTGGCGGAGTAGTCGCCGCCGGCAGTAAACATGAGAATCTGCTCAACCAGACCGGTGCAGGAACCGCAGGACGCGCTGGCCTTGGTGTGTTTGCGCACCTCATCGAGCGTGAACAGGCCTTTTTCCTTGATGGCCTTGCAGATCGTTCCCTTGTTCACGCCGTTGCAGCCGCAGACTTCGGCTTCATCGGGCATGGACGCCGCCTTGCTGTGGCCCTCGTGGCCGGCGTCGCCGATGTTCGATTCGCCGAACATCAGGCGCTCACGTATGTCGCCGACGCTGCGGCCATCGCGCAGCAGCTTGAAGTAGTAGCTGCCGTCCACGGTGTCACCGTACAGGCAGGCGCCAATGAGCTTGTCGTCCTTGATGACCAGCTTTTTATACACGCCGCCGAAAGGGTCGCTCATGATAATTTCTTCGGTGCCTTCGCCACCCATGAATTCACCGGCTGAAAACAGGTCAATGCCGGTGACCTTGAGCTTGGTCGATGTCAGTGAGCCGGTGTAGCGGCCAATGCCGAACTGCGCCAAGTGGTTAGCAGCCACCTTGGCCTGTTCGAACAGTGGCGCCACCAGACCGTATGCGATGCCGCGGTGCGCCGCACATTCGCCCACCGAATAGATGCGGGCATCGGTCACGGTCTGCATGGTGTCGTTGACCACAATGCCTTTGTTGCAGTGCAGGCGCATTTTTTCGGCCAGCTCGGTGTTGGGCCGGATGCCGACAGCCATCACCACCAGGTCGGTGGCCAGCTCGGTGCCGTCTTTGAACTTGATGGCTGTGACGCGGCCGTCCGCGCCGCCGACCAGCTCCTGGGTCTGCGCGCCCATCAGGAATTTCAGGCCGCGGTCTTCCAGTGACTTCTGCAGCAGCTTGCCGGCCACGCTGTCGAGCTGACGCTCCATCAGTGTGGGCATGACGTGAACCACGCTGACATTCATGCCGCGCAGCATCAGGCCATTGGCAGCCTCCAGACCCAGCAGGCCGCCGCCTATGACCACCGCATTTTTGTACTTCACCGCAGCGTCAATCATGGCGTTGGTGTCGGCAATGTCGCGGTAGGCAATCACGCCCTGCAAGTCCTTGCCGGGAATCGGCAGGATGAAGGGGTTGGAGCCGGTGCACATCAGCAGGCGGTCGTATTCTTCTTCGGTGCCGTCTTCCGCACGCACGATGCGTTTGATGCGGTCCACCTCCACAACCTTCTTGCCGGCGTGCAGCGTGATGTGGTTGTCCTTGTACCAGTCCCAGCTGTTGAGCACGATCTCATCGAGCGTCTGTTCACCAGCCAGCACCGGGCTGAGCAGGATGCGGTTGTAGTTGGGGTGCGGCTCGGCGCCAAAGACGGTGATGTCGTAGAGCTCGGGCGCAACCTTGAGCAATTCCTCGATGGTGCGGACACCGGCCATGCCGTTGCCGACCATCACCAGTTTTGATTTTTTCATGACGTCATTCCAGATTGATTCGGTATTACGGGCGCAGCAAGTACAGGTGCAACAGCAAGTGATATGCCAAAGGCTTCCACGCGTGCTCGAGGACACGAGCGTCGGGATGGACTGATGCAAAACGGGGAAAAAATCATGGGGCCTTCTCCTGTAAAACAGGCACCGGACAGGGGTCCGGCATGAGGCACATCGCTACGCACGTCGTTGTGCGCAAAACCTGCAGTGCTGTCGCTAAGCTTGGACGCTTCGTTACGCCCAATGAATGCAACGCAAAAGTTGTGCCATCTCGTCGATTACAGGGGTGCATGGCGCTAACATGGTGGCCACCGTGGTGTGCGAATAGCATGCCCGGCAACCGGCCCCTTCTGAAATCCCGATTTTTATGACTTCCGCATTGATAAGCTTGAATGGCCCCCTGGGCGGTAATCCTCTGGTGTCTGACTTGGAGGCGGTTGGCGTCGACGTTCTTGGATGTGTCACCGAATGCTCCAAGTTGGTGCAGGAAACGCTGCGCTTGGCGCCAGATTTGTTGATTTGCCACGCCAACTTGCCTGGTGAGGAGTTGTTCAAGACTCTTCAGGTCATTGGGGAAACCGCGCCGCGTCCGGTGATCGTGTTCACCGCAGACGGTGACGCCGGCAAAATCGCGCGCGCTACGGAGGTGGGCATCCACGCTTACGTGGTCAACGGCTACGGTCAGCAGCGCCTGCGTTCACTCATCCATCTGGCGCAGGCCCGGTTCGGCCGTGAGCGTGCTCTGCAGGCTCAACTGCGTGACGTCTCTGTCCGCCTGGAAGAGCGCAAGGTGGTTGACCGCGCCAAGGGCATTTTGATGCGAGCGCGCCAGGTCTCGGACGACGATGCTTTTCAGATACTGCGAACTGCCTCCATGCAGAGCAACCAGCGTCTGGGGCAGGTGTCGCAGCACATCATCCATTCGGCGCGCTTTGCTGAAGATGTCAACCGTTCAGGGCAACTGCGCATGTTGTCGCAGCGTCTGGTCAAGCTGGCCTTGCTGCAATCGGCTGAGGTGCGGGCTGCCCAGGTCGATGACCGGTTCAATGAGTCGGTCCTGCGCATCGACGCCAACATTGCCGCTCTTGGCAAAAGCCTGTCGCAGCCCACGTTTGGCGATTTGTTGGGGCAAATTGAGCACACCTGGGCAGAGATGAAGCCGGCTTTGCAGGGTCGGGTGCAAGCCGGCCACATGGGCCGGTTCGATGACTTGGCAGAGCAACTGTTGATGGCAGCCGAGCGCCTGACCAGCAGCCTGGAAAATGCCGGCGCAACGCCGCCTTTGCAGGTGCTCAATCTTGCGGGGCGCCAGCGCATGCTCAGTCAGCGTTTTGCAAAATTTGCCTTGCTGGAGGTGGTGGGCGGGGCCACCGCACTGGCCCGCAACGAAGCCGGGATGAACGAGGCCCGGCTGGCTTTTGAGCAGGCGCTGCGTTATCTGAACGAGCTGCCGCTGACCAGCAAGGATATTCGCGCCTTGCTCGACGAAGCCGCTGTGTGCTGGGAGCACATGCTGGCCGGAACCTTGCCTGCCAGCCGGAAAGAAGGGCTGGAGCGACTGGCCGCGGCCAGCGAAGAGGTCCTCGACGTTTTTGAGAAACTCTCCGCTCAATACGAGCGGAGCATGCAGATGCTGGTGGGATAAATGCACATTTGTTGCAATGCACCAACTTCGGGCATAAGACTTGCGTCTCTTGGTGCATGGCATTCGATATAGACATTGGCTTCGCCTCGCTGGCCGGCCGTAAAGAGATCAACGAGGATTTCTGTGCGGCGATGCTGCCGGAGCCGGGCCAGGAGGGTATGGGCTCCATCGTCGCGATTGCAGACGGCGTCAGTACCGGCGGCATGGGCAAGGAAGCGGCCCAGACCACCGTCACCAGCCTGGTCCGTGACTATTTCGGCACCCCCGAAACCTGGGACACCACGGTCGCGCTGGACCGCATCATCGGCGCGCAAAACGGCTGGCTGGTGGGCTTGAACCGGCGCCGGCACCCGGCCCTAGGGTTGACCACCCTGACCGCTGTTGTGCTGCGCGGGCAATCGTATGCGGTGGCGCATATCGGAGACACCCGCGCCTATTTGCTACGCGAAGGGAGATTGACCCAGCTCACCATCGACCACGTGATGGATCATCCGGATTTCCGGCACCAGCTGCTGCGTTGTGTGGGTGCTGAGGACCGCCTGGTGGTCGACTACTCACAGGGGGACCTGCAGGTTGGCGACGTGTTTGTGCTGTTGTCCGATGGCGTGCACAACGTTATCCCGGATAAAAAACTCAGGCAGCTGGCAGGCGCGGTGCCCGACCTTCCCGGGGACGGTTATGCGCAGCGCATCAGCCAGCAATTGGTCGATGCGGCCCTGGCCGCAGGGGCGTCAGACAATGTGACCGCGCTGGTGGTTCGGGTGCTCGGTTTGCTCGATGCCAATTTGCAGGACGAAAACCGCCGTGCGCTTTCCTTGCCCATACCGCCACGCCTCAAAGTGGGTGATTGTCTCGACGGCTTGACCTTGACCGCGCCGGTGGCCGACAACGGCATCAACGTGCTCTACCAGGTACGGGATATGGCCAGCCAACGTCTGTATGCCCTGAAAACCCTGCATCCTGCGCGTGCCCACGATCCGCAGGAGCGCGCCATGCTGGCGCACGAGGCGTGGCTGGCCAAGCGCATGCAGTCCTCGCGCGCGGCCGACCATCTGGTCAACATTCATGACCGTTTGCCCAATGCCCAGCAGCCCACTGCGTTTTATTTGCTGTACGACTGGCACGCGGGCGAGACGCTGCAGCAACTTCTGGACCGCAAGCACCGCTTCGGCTTGCCGCAAGTGTTGGCTGCCGCCACGCAAGTGGCCAAGGCTTTGGGTCTGCTGCATCGCCAGAGCGTGGTTCACCGGGACGTCAAACCCGCCAACCTGCACCAGGGGGAGGATGGGGTGGTGAGATTGCTCGATTTGGGGGTGGCGCTGACCGGGCGAGAGCCCGAGTCCATGCGCAAGCTGCACGCCGGTACACCCAGCTATATCAACCCCGAGCAATGGGGTTTTAACCTGAAAGCCGGCAAAGATGGGAAGGAGGAAACCGAGGAGCTGCCGGACGCCCAAAGTGATTTGTTTGCGTTGGGTGTCACGCTGTACCAACTGCTGACCGGCAAGCTGCCTTATGGCGAAGTTCTCCCTTACCAGTCAGGCCGCTATTACCGCGACCCGACGCCGCCCAGCCGCCACAACCCGGAGGTACCCATCTGGCTGGACCATGTGGTGCTCAAAGCCGTGACGCGCGACAAACGCAAACGTTTTGAGACGGCTGAAGAGTTGCTGCTTGCGCTTGAGCGGGGCGCCTCCCGGCCTCTGACGGCGCAACCGGCGACGCCCTTGATTCAGCGCGACCCGGCGGCCTTGTGGAAGATCGGGGTGGCCGTGTCGGTGCTGCTTAACCTGCTGCTGATTTATTGGCTGCTGTTCTTGCCTAAATAAGTCAAAAGCAGCTTTTGGGGCCGCGCTGCGAGGGTTTGAAGAAGCAGCGACTTCGCCCATTTGGAGCGAGCAGGGTTGGCCACATATTTGTCCGCATTCTCGGCGGGAGAGATGGCTAGTGGGACAGTCCCAGCAGCTCGGTTCCTTCCAGAACGCTGCTGCGCCCCGGCACTGAAAAACGTTTGCGCCGCCCGGTTTTAATGTGTTTTCCCACGTCTTGCAGCAGCGCGGCACTCACGGCAATTTTCCAGCCGGCGGCGCAGGCCTGCTTTTGCAACAGGATGCAGGCACTGACCGTGTCGCCCACGGGCAGGATCTGAGGGGATCCCCAAAGTGGTTCTTCCAGCCGCGTCATAGTGACAGCCCCGCTGTTGAGCCCCACACTCACCTCGAATCTTGGCAGGGAACGACCGGGGAAGTGGCTCGCGAGGAAGGTTTGAACGCGCTGCGCGGCATCAAGGAGCCCCAGTGCAGCTTTGGTGGCCCGCAGGCCGCTGTTGACCGTCTCGGTATTCGTGCTGTCGACAAATACCACCAGCAAACCGTCTCCCACAAATTGCATGTGATAGGCACCAAACAGATAAACCGTGTTGCCCGCATTGTTGTAGAACTCGCGCACGACCTGACTCAATTCGGTGGGAGACATTTTTTCTGCCAGCGCAGCGAAGCTGACCACGTCGACGAACAGCATGGTTGCACGGGCAAACTTCTGATCTCCCGGCGAAGACTCCGCGGTGGGCCATTTCCCCTCCAGTTCGCTGAGCAGTCTTTTTTCATATACCCGGATCAGGTTCTGCTTTTGCTCGTACAGGGCGTGGTCAATGGCAGAGTCCACTGCCGTTTCCTGCGCGGATTGGCGCATCAAATGCTTGTCAAGCTGGGCCGCAGTCGCCTGAAGCAACTCCTCAAACACAAGCGGTTTGGTCAGGTAATCATCGGCGCCGCCGGCCATGCCGCTGCGTACATTCTCACGTTCCTGCAAGGAGGTCAGCAGGATCACCGGTGTCGCCTGGATCGTGTGGTCGGCGCGCAGGGCCTTCAGCATGGCCAGGCCGTCCATCACCGGCATGTTGACGTCGCTGACCACCAGATCAGGTGCGTGCTCCCGCACCAGTGCCAACCCGAGAGCGCCGTTTTCCGCCTCCAGCACCTTGTATCCCTCGGCCCGCAGTGCCGCGACGATCAGCGCCCGGATTGTCTCGTCATCATCGATTGCAACAATCAAAGCCATTGTTTTAAGTTCCGTGAGCAAGCGTTAGCATGCCTTGGAGCTTACCAGCGCTTCTACCGCGCGGGCTTAAAACACGGGTGAGTCAGGCAGGCTGCTGGTGCGGGCGTTGTTCAAGAGAAACAGCTCGTTAACACGCAGCAGTTCCAGCGAAAGGAAGTTGTGAAAATTTCACAGCTCCCATTCGCTTCGCTCTCAGGCGCTGCGCGCCCGCCCTCCCTTTTAGTTCCGGCACGCTGCGCTTAACTTTGCTGGAGCAAAGTTAGCCTTCTCTGAAAGGGCGGCACGGCGCGTTGCGCCTCTCAGCTACGCTGATCACGCACTGCGTGCGCGGCCACCCTTTTCAGCCCAGGTGCGGGTCCAGCGCAGCTGCATGACGCGCAGCATGACCAGTACGACGAGGGCCAGCGCTGCGAAAGCCGCAAAGCCCCAGAAGTAGGTGCCCGTGTATTGCTTGGACAGGCCCATGGCGTTGGGTAAAAAGCCGCCACCCAGGGCGCCGATCTCGCCGATCATGGACCCCGCCACCGCAGTGGCCAGAGGCCAGCGCAGTGGCACCAGCTGGAACAGCGCGCCGTTGCCCGCGCCCAAAGCGGCAAAGCAGGCCATGAAGAGCAGGGTGGTCACGGTGAGAGAGCCACCGGCTGAGCCGCACAGCACCAAGGTAACCGCCACCACGCCCAGTACGCCGCTCAAGGTGTTGATGCCGCCAATGCGGTCGGAGATGTAGCCACCCACCACCCGGATGGCCGAGCCCATCAGCGCGGCCAGCATGGTGAGCTGGCCAGCCTGCACCTTGGTCACGCCGAACTGGTCATGGAAATACGTGGGCAGGAAGCTGGCCAGCCCGATGAAGCCGCCGAAGGTAATGACGTAGATCAGGCTGAATGCCCAGCCGTCTTTTTCAAACAGGCAGGCGATGTGTTGGCGGAAGGTCTGGTGCTCAATGTCAGGCGGTTCCTTGGCAAACACCACCATGACCACCATCGGAATCAGCATGAAGAAGGCGGCGATGCCATAGACCGCCTGCCAGCCGTAGGCCATGGCCAGCGGTGGGGCAAACAGCACGGCCAAAACGGTGCCGGAGTTACCTGCGCCCGCGATGCCCATGGCCAGGCCCTTGTATTTGGGTGGATACCAACCCGAGCCTAGCGACAAGGCCACGCCGAAGCTGGCGCCGGCGATGCCCAGCAGCACACCCATAGCCAGCACGTGGTCGTAGGAGCTGATGAAGAAATAGCCAAAGGCCAGGGCGATGACGATCAAGCCCATCTCGACCAGTGCGGCATTTTTCCGGCCAATGTATTGCGCCAGAATGCCCAGCGGAAAACGCATGAGGGCGCCCGCCAGAATGGGCACCGAAATCATGAAGCCCTTCTGGGCCGCAGTGAGTTGGTAGGCTTCGCTGATGAACGGCGCCATGGCACCGTTCAACACCCAGACGGCAAAGCAGAAGTCGAAGTACAGAAAGGCAGCGAACAAGGTCGGTGCGTGACCTGATTTGAGAAAGGTGCGGAATCCCGCCATGGTGCAAATCCTCGGTGAATTGAAGGTAATTCACAGATATTGTGCAAATTGCGTGCCAACTTGGGGCGCGCCTAATCGCGCCACCGTGCTTCAAAGCAGGGTGGTAAATGGGCTTAAATGGTGCGTTGCACAAATTCTGTGCGTGGCGCGTTTCCTTTTT
The DNA here is from genome assembly GCA_046598365.1 of Polaromonas sp. Lineage (GTDB taxonomy): Bacteria > Pseudomonadota > Gammaproteobacteria > Burkholderiales > Burkholderiaceae_C > Polaromonas. The sequence continues at coordinate 10,963 of JBKJIV010000143.1, forward strand.
GCCTAGCTACTCTGGTTGCTAGTGCCGCCTTTCCATGTCTACACACACCATGGCGTCATAGTGGTTCCAGCGCAGGGTGATCACATAAGGTCGTTTGCGCACCCTGGCCTTGATGCCGTTGAGGCCCTGCATCTTGATGGGAACCGAGATTTGAAGCTCTGCCCCCAGTGCCTTGCGGGCATTGCCGGCCAGGGTATTGGCAATTTCTCCCACGGCGTCGAGGAGGTTGCCGCTGCTCATGTCGGTTTCGTGCTGCAGCAGCAAGACCTCTCGCACCAGTTTGTCTGGCATGGACACAACGACGTGGCCGTTGTGGCTGCCTGAAAAAGTGACGATGCCGTTGAATTCAAAGCCCTCTACATCGCCCGAGCCGAGAAAGGCTGACGTGATCTGGGGCTCCTGCCGGGTGGTGACTTTCAGGTAGTTCCTGATGGAGTCAACAAACAGCTTGAGATCGGCTTCATTGAGTGTGGCCATACAATTTCTTTAGCGTGTCTCTGCAACATCCAGCAGAGCGATTTGTAGTTCTTCATCCGTGAATGGTTTGGCAACAAAACCACGGGCACCCAGCTTCAGGGCTTCGATCGCGGTGGATTTGTCGCTCAGGGCGCTCACCACCAGAATGTTGATGTGGGGATCGAACTTGAGCATTTGCTGGATGCATTCAATCCCGTCCATCTCGGGCATGGTCAGGTCCATGGTGACGACCTCCGGACGGGTGGCCCGTGCCAGCAGCAGCGCCTCGCGTCCGTTTTTAGCCAAACCCGCCAGCACCACACCTTTGAGTCCGCCGTTCTGAACAACGCGCGAAATGCGGGTCCGGATCATGTTCGAGTCATCAACAATCAGAAGTCGCATGATGTTTCTCTGGTTAAGCGTAATGGGCACCGGCTGCCTGTTGCGTGCTCACGCGGCAAACGAAACCTTGAATTCGGTGTACTGTCCCGGAATGCTGGAAAGCAGCAAACGCGCACCCAGACGCTGCACATTGGCTTGCACCAGGTCCAGACCCACACCTCGACCGGCATGCGTTGACGCAGCTTGCGCCGTAGAGAAGCCGGGTTTGAAAATGTGCGCAACGATCTGTTTGTCGCTGAAGCTGAGCAACTGCTCTGCTGTGTACCAGCCCAGGGCCAACAGGCGCAGGCGGACATTGGTGGCGTTGAGGCCTGCACCATCGTCCCGCACGCTGAGCAGGCACTGGCCGTTTTCGTCGCGGCTGAGGTTGACGGACACCGCCCCCTGCGCCGCCTTGCCTGCAATCAATCTGACCGGTGGAGCTTCCACCCCGTGTACCACGGCATTACGAACCAGCTGAATGGCGATTTCGCGAACCAGATCCATTTTTTCGGCGGACATGTCCAAAGCGCTGGACATGCGTACCTCGGCGTTGATTTGTTTGCCGACATCGTGGGCCACATCTCCCGCCAGTTGCTGCAGCGCGGCGTTCAATTGCTGGGGCGTGGGCGCCGACTCGGCAGGGGCGCCTCTTTTTTGACTCATGGCCTTGAAGGCGGCGACTTTCGTCAACAGGTCTTCCAATGGCAAAGGCAGCGCCAGCAAGGCGTCGCCGGTGGCGACGCCGCTGTCCTTGAGCTTTTGCAGCTCACTCTCAAACTGATGGGCCAGTGAGGCGAGAATTTCCAGACCCAACGAGGCGGCATCTCCCTTGATGGCGTGAATACGACGGTAAGCGCCGTCGACAGCTTTGAGCACCTGGGCCTCCGAGGCTGCTGAGGACGTGCTGCGCAGCAGATCGTTAACTTCCAACAATGAAGACTCTGCTCGCTCGACAAACGACCGCATCATGGCCGGATCGGTTTCAAACGCCTTGAGCATCATGGACAGCTCTTTTTGCGAACGATGACGCTCGGTGTTCAGCTTGGCTTCCAGCTCCACTTTCTGAGAGATGTCCTGCACCGTCACCAGCAAGTGGCGCACCACGGCTCCGTCCTGCACCCGGTTGAAATGAAAGGAGAGGTAGCGGCGCGTGTCTTGCCCCAAGCGGTTTTTGACCGTGAGCTCCACCTCAGACAGGGGGTTGATGCCCTGGATCAGTTGCTCCTTGACGTGTGGCGAAAACAGCAGTCCGACGTAGTTGCGCGCATCGGCCAAGGCTTTTTCGGAAACGAGGGAGGACAACACCTGGAAAAAATTCTGACCCGGGGTTAATGTCTTGCCGAACAGCTCATGGGATGAACGCGACAGTTGTGAGCCCAGCGTGTGTTCGGGGGTCAGCAGAAACAGTCCCTCGCGCACGCTCACGAGAATCTCGCGGTTTTCTTCAGTGGCGGCCTCTATTGCCGCATCGGAGGTGTTGAGTCGGCGCAGGAATTTGAAAAGAATAAACGCGAAGTTCAGCAGAGCCAGGACAATACCGCCGGTCTGCACCATGCGCAGGACACTGGCCCGGTCTGAGGCGACGGCCTCCAGAGTCGTGGTCAGATCGTTCATCAGGGCCAGCATTTTCAGGTTATTGGCCTTGGCATAGTCGGCCGCAGCCTGTAATTCGACCTCGCTAGCCGATCCTGCCAGCACTGGGGCCAGTTTTTCCTGGTAAGGCGTCCAGATGTCTTGGGCCTTTTTCAGAATGTCTGCGGCTTTGTCACCTTGCGCGGCGGGCAGGAAAACCGGTTTGCCATTGCCGCCGGGCACGGTAGCTCCGTGCTGGAATCCTTTGAGTGAGACGTCAAACAGCTTGACCGCATTTTTGAGTTCCTCAAGCTCACTGGTGACAGGTGCCCCCTTGATCCTGGCGGCTTCTACCGACAGCAAGGCTTTGGCCGTGCGCTGTGACAGCATGCGCTGGCGCCCCGCCAGGTTGATACCTACCGCGTCTTCTGCGATCTGAAACGAGGTGTAGAAGTTGAGAACCAGCACCCCGAGGTCGAACAGCAGAAAAAAGCCCACCGCGATGATGAGCTCGCGGTATTTCCCGAGTGAAGCGAAACCGCGCGAACGCGGTGACCGACCGCGTGAGGAGGAAGTCCCCACGGTTTGGGTGGCCCTGACGGTGCCATTGGCGGATAAAACTGCAGACATGAAACCCTCCCTCTTTTTTTTTGGAAACGACGAAGCAAAGGCGTGGATCAGGCAGCTTTCTCCACATGACCCTGGCGGGTGTAGAGGAAGTCGATGACCGCCTTGCGGTAATGCAGGTACTGCGTACTCTCGGCAAGCTCCACCCGGCTGCGTGGCCGTGGCAGGTCAATGCGGAGCACTTCACCAATCGTGGCTGCTGGCCCGTTGGTCATCATGACGATGCGGTCCGACAGAAGCACCGCTTCGTCGACGTCGTGCGTCACCATGACCACTGTGCTTTGCGTGTTGGCGACAATCTGCAGCAATTCGTCTTGCAGCTTGGCGCGGGTCAATGCGTCCAGCGCGCCGAATGGCTCGTCCAGCAGCAACACTTTGGGCTCCATGCACAGCGCACGTGCAATGCCGACGCGCTGTTTCATGCCGCCGGAAATTTCTCCTGGACGTTTTTGCGCTGCAGGTGTCAGACCAACCATCGCAAGCGCTGCTTCGGTGCGGGCCTTCAGTTGGGCCCGGGTCTCAGTAGCGCCGAAAACGCGTTCGACTGCCAGGTACACGTTTTCATGGCAGGTGAGCCACGGCAGAAGCGAATGGTTCTGAAACACCACCGCACGATCCGGCCCCGGCCCCGCGATTTCGCGGTTGGCGCAGAGCAGGCTGCCCTGGGTGGGCGTGGTCAACCCGGCCAGCAGGTTGAGCAGTGTGGACTTTCCGCAGCCCGAATGGCCGATCAAGGCAACGAACTCACCTTTGGCAACCGTCACGTTGATGTTCTTGAGCGCGCAGAACGGCCCTTTTTTTGTCTTGAAGGTCTGCTCAACGCCCTGGATTTCAATGTACTTGGTGGTGAAAGATGCACTCATGATGAATCCTTAGTTTTTGACGTCTTCAAATGTGAAAGCCGTGGCCAGCTTGATCAGTGCGAACTCCAGCACCAGGCCCACCATGCCGATCACAAAAATCGCGATGATGATGTTGGTGACGTTGAGGTTGTTCCACTCGTCCCACACCCAGAAGCCGATACCGACGCCGCCGGTCAACATTTCCGCGGCAACAATCACGAGCCACGCGGTGCCAACGGCCAGGCGCACTCCGGTCAGCATGTAGGGCAGCACCGCGGGGAAAAGAATCTTGGTGAAAATCTTCCATTCGCTCAGGTTGAGTACGCGCGCCACGTTCATGTAATCGCTAGGCACGCGTTGCACACCGACTGCTGTGTTGATGATCATGGGCCAGATCGAGCAGATGAAAATCGTCCAGATGGCGGCCGGGTTGGCGCCTTTGAAGACCAGAAGACCGATCGGCAACCAGGCAAGTGGTGAGACCGGACGCAGCAGGCTGATCAAGGGGTTGAACATCCGGCTCAGGAAGGTGAAACGGCCGATCATGAACCCGGCGGGGATGCCGACAGCCGCGGCCATGCCGAAACCGATCGCCACGCGTTGCAGCGAGGAAAGCACGTTCCAGCCCACGCCCTGATCGTTCGGCCCCTTGCTATAGAAGGGGTCACTGAAAACGTCCAGCGCCTGGCGGAACGTTTCCGCTGGCGATGGGATGCTTTTGCCCGTGGACACGGACACCAATTCCCACAAACCAATCAGCAGGCCCAGCCCGATCAGCGGCGGCAGCACCGCCATCCAGACGTCGGACCAGTCAAAAGGCACTTTTGCAGTGGGCGGGGTTGCCGGGACTGGCACTTTCTTCGATGCAGCCTTTGGTGCGTCTGCTCCTGCAGCGTTGGGATTGGCAGCGGGCTTGACGGTGCCAGGTGGCGAGGACGACAGAGCGACGGGCACCTCGTCGAAGGGGGTATGAAAAACAGCGCTGACCATGGTGTGTTCTCCTTCTTCAGGCTTTGATCTTGAAACCGTCGGCGTATTTCTTCGGATCCTTGCCGTCCCAGACCACACCGTCGATGAGCTTGCTGGTGCGCATCACGTCCTTGGGCACCGGTGTTTTGCTGGCGGTGGCGGCGTCTTTGTAGACATCGATGCGATTGACCTGCTTGGCCAATGCGAGGTAGTCCGGATGGTCCTTGATCAGACCCCAGCGCTTGTGCTGAGTCAGGAACCACATGCCGTCTGAGAGGTAGGGGAAGTTGACCGCACCTTCGTTGTAGAACTTCATGTGGTTGGGGTCATCCCAGGTCTTGCCCAGCCCATCCTGGTAGCGCCCAAGAATCCGCTGGTTGATGGCGTCGGCGCTGGTGTTGATGTAGGACTTTTCGGCGACCGTCTCGGCCATCTTCATCTTGTTTTGGAGCCCCGAGTCAATCCATTTGCTGGCTTCCAGAATGGCGGCCGTGACGGCGCGCGCGGTGTTGGGGTATTTCTTGACGAAGTCCGAAGTTGTGCCCAGCACCTTTTCGGGGTGGTCTTTCCACACATCCTGCGAGGTGGCGGCCGAGATGCCAATGCCGTCCATGATGGCGCGGTGGTTCCAGGGCTCTCCTACGCTGAAGCCGTCCATGTTGCCCACCCGCATGTTCGCCACCATTTGGGGCGGCGGCACCACAATGCTCCTGACGTCCTTGAACGGGTTAACACCTGCGCTCGCCAGCCAGTAGTAAAGCCACATGGCGTGGGTGCCGGTGGGGAAGGTCTGTGCAAAGGTGTACTCGCGTGGCTCCTTTTTCATCAGGCCCACGAGGCCTTCGAGATTGACGGCGCCCTTCTCTGCAATCTTTTTTGACAAGGTCAGGCCTTGGCCGTTGTTGTTCAGAGTCATCAAAACGGCCATGTCCTTCTTGGGTCCGGCCGTACCCATGTGTACGCCATAGATCAGGCCATACAGCACATGGGCGAAGTCAAGCTCGCCGTTGACGAGCTTGTCGCGCACGCCGGCCCAGCTGGCTTCCTTGGTCGGGATGATCTTGACGCCGTATTTTTTGTCTATGCCCAGCACCGAAGCCATCACCACAGAGGCGCAGTCGGTCAGGGGAATGAAGCCAATCTTGACTTCCTTTTTCTCTGGTGCGTCAGAGCCCTGGGCATAAACAACAGCGCGTAGCGCCGGGCTGATGCCCGCAGCGCCCACCGCGGCGGCTTGCAGCACAGTGCGGCGTTTCAGGGAAGCTTTAAGAAGATCGGTCATGTCTAGGCTCCAGAAAAGAAATAAAACAAATAGAAGAAAGCGAAAAACAAAAAAGGCGCTCGACCCGGGCAGCCACAAATGAATGTGAGTGCAGGGTGCGAACGCCTTTGTCCTTTGGAGGCATTCCGCTTCGCCGTTGAAGCGCAATGCCTTGTGTTTAAGTTACAGCAATACCCGTGCCAGGTTGGTGTTTGTCTGTGCCAGAAGGATGCCCATGGTGAAAGGGGTGTCTATTCATTGAATTGACTGCAAAGCTTGCTATTCAACTGATAGCGGTTGATTTGCTGTGCCAGCAATTGGTCTCCACTGCGCGGTGACGCACCGTATTTGTGCGGTGCACCATTCCAGCGTTTTGTTGGACAACGAAAAAAGGGCGACCATGGCCGCCCTTTGCTATTCCCCGCTTGCGGGGTGCGTGAAATTAGCGCTGTTGGAAGAGCACCAATTGGGTTTCGCGCTTCTGATCACCTTTGGTAGCGGTGATCGTGGACTCGTAACGTGTGCCGGGAATGGGAAGCTGTGAATTAATGGTGAAGGAGAAGTTCCCCCCACCATCTGCGGTTACCGACTGGTTACCCACCGGCTGATTGATGCCGAAGAGACCGGCGAGGGAAGCAACGGCCTGGGTCTGGATGTCGACTTTGGCGCCAGGGGCGGTGCGACCACGCACTGTGATGGCGCCACTGCTGACTTGTGCGTTGTTCGCATGGCTGGTGATCTCCAGTGGCAACACGGTGATGGGAATGGGTGTTTGCGCACTGGCGATGTTGAACACCCAGTTCTGGCGAACAGCGTTACCGGCGATATCGGATGCGGTAACTTCCACCTGATGGGTACCGGAACGCAAGTCACCACGCCAAGTCATGAACTGGGGTGTGATGCTGGCCGCGCGGGTAACGTCCTGGCCGCTGATCAGAATCTTCACGGTTTTAGGATCGACGCCAACGCCGCCACGGTCGTCAAAGGTTGCGGAGACCGATACGGGACCGGCAGGTACCGTTTCGTTGTTTTGAGGTGCGAGGTTGCGAATGGTCGGTGGCCGTGCATCCACCAGCAGAGCCTGGTTTAGTCTGGAGTTGACGGTCTGACCATTGGCGACAAGCGCGGTCACGATGTTCAGTGACGGAGGGAAGTTGTCGTTGCGACGAATGGTGTACGCGCCTTCATAACGGCCGGGGCGAACCTCGGTCATGGGCACATCGCGCACGACGCCGTCGATGGAGAAGCTGGCCCGTCCACCGGGCGTACCGATGGTTGCAAAACGCAGTTCAGCACCGGGTTCGATTTTGGCCACAGGTGTCACTACAAAACGCTCGATGGC
>JBKJIV010000159.1:0-8464 GCA_046598365.1 Polaromonas sp.
GCCTCATCCAGCGGCAACAGCTCGGGCCCCTGGCTGGTGAGAGCGCTTTGAACCAGACTGACGGGGATCAGCGAGCCGGTGCACAGCACGACACAACGCTCAACCACGTTCTGCAGCTGCCGGATGTTGCCTGGCCAAGGGGCTGCTCCCAGCATTTCGAGCGCACCCGGGGCAAACGCCGTCAGTGCTTTGGCATAACGCTGAGCAAGACTGCGCATGAAATGGTTGGCCAGCAAGGCTATGTCTTCGCGGCGTTCAGCCAATGGCGGCAGCGTCAACCCCACAACGTTGAGCCGGTAAAACAGATCCTCGCGAAATCGGCCCGCTGCCACTTCATCTTCCAGCCTGCGGTTGGTCGCAGAGATCACGCGTACATCTACCTTGTGCGGCCTGGGCGCACCCACTGGGCGCACCTCCCGCTCTTGCAGCACGCGAAGCAGCTTGACCTGCATGGCGAGCGGAAGATCAGCAATTTCATCAAGAAAAATTGTGCCCCGGTCGGCGCTGGCAAACAGGCCCACGCTGTCTCGCACCGCGCCTGTGAAAGAACCTTTCACATGGCCAAACAGCTCGGACTCAACCAGATTTTCCGGGATGGCACCACAGTTGACAGCAACCAGTGCTTCTGAGGCGCGGGCGCTGGAGGCGTGTAATGCACGCGCAAGCAACTCCTTGCCGGTTCCGCTTTCGCCATGGATCAGCACGGACGCATCGCTCTGCGCCACGAGCCGGGCCTCGGCCAACAGGTTTTCCATGCGGGGACTGCGCGTGACAATGGCTTGCCGCCACGCTTCGCCCGGTTGTTCGCCCGGCATATTGGCGCCGAGTGCGCACGACACTTCCAGCGCGCGATCCACCTCGCGCATCAGATCTGCGCCTTCAAAGGGCTTGGTGATATAGCCGAAAACACCGCGTTGCATGGCATGGACCGCGTCGGGGATGGTGCCGTTGGCGGTCAGCATCAGCACCGGCAGCAGCGGATAGCGTCGGTGCACGGCTTCAAAGAGTTGCAGACCGTCCATGCCCGGCATGCGCAGGTCGGTGATGAGGATGCTGGGCAGTTGGTGATCCAGCCTGGACAAGGCTGCAGCGCCACTGTCGGCCTCAATCGCGGTGTGCCCTTCATAGTGGAGGCGCAAAGACAGCAGTCTTAGCAGGGCCGGGTCATCGTCAACGATCAGGATATGCGCCATGGTTGCCCGTCCGGTTCAGCACTTGCCGCAGCAGGTGGCGGTGGCGCGGTTGTGGTCCGGGGAATTCTATAAGCAAATACCGGACCCGCGCTAAAGCGGCATCGACCGTCAACCACGCTTTCCGATTGACCGATCCCATGAGCTTCGCGGAGAATGCGCTGGTGCTGCAAGCCGGCGTCAGCGGTTTTGAGATGTCAGGATTGCAGCACTGCAACGCTTCTGTGGCGCCCCCGCAGAGTCAATACCGATCCATCTTCTCCCGACCGCCATGAACACAGATCCCGATCCTGTCAAAGTGATCCGTGCGCTGGAAGCCCGGCAGCGGCACATGGTGAGCCTCTTGGCCTCAGCCCGGGACGCCGTGCTGGAAATGAACGCCCAGGGGTTGATCACGAGCTGGAATGTCAGCGCCGAGCGCATGTTGGGCTGGACCGCCTCCGAAGCGCTGGGTCAGAGCATGTGCGGGCTGATTGTGCCGCTACAGCACCGGCAGGCCCACGAAGCCGGACTGGCCAGGTATCTCCAGAGCGGCCAGCGCCAGCCTGTTAACCGATTGCTGGAGATAGAGGCGCTGCACAAAAGTGGTGCTTTGGTCGCAATTGAGCTGTCCATCTTCAGCGTGGTAGTTGATGAAGAAATCAATTTCGGCGCCTTCATCCGGGACATCTCCAGCCGCCGCGCGGCCGAGCAGGCCCTGCGTGTGTCGCAGGAAAGATACCGCGCGGTCATCGAGCATGTCAACGAGGGCATGGTTGTTATCAAGGACCAACGCATCGTATTCGCCAACCCGCGTGCCGCAGAGATTGTCGGGATGTCGCTGGAAGACATGCAAAAGGTCGGATTCCTTCACCGTGTTCACCCCGACGACCACGCGCTGGTGCTGGACCGGCAGAACAGGCGCCTGGCAGGTGAAACTGTGCCCAGCCGCTACGAACTTCGTCTGCTCATGCCCGACGGCATGGTTCGCTGGATAGGCATCAGTGTGACAGTGGTTCCCTGGGATGGCGAGCAGGGTACCCTGACTTTTTTCTCGGACATCAGCAGCAGGCGAAGCCTGGAAGAACAATTGCGCGATACCTTGCAGGAGCGTGAGACCGTTCTGGAAAACTCCCTGGTGGGCATCGCTTTCCTGACGCCGGAAGGTGCGTTTCGATGGTCAAACCGGGCGCTGGCCAAAATGTTTGGTGTGCCGCCCGACGTTGTCGGGCTGACTGACTGGGCCGCGTTGTTTTCATCGCCTGAAGAGTACCTGCGTGTTGCGAAGGACATTGCAGAGTGCAACCGGGAGGGCCGCATCTATCAGAGTGACCTGGAGATGCGCAAGTTCGATGGCAGTCTGTTCTGGGCCACTGTGTCTGGCAAGCCAGTGAGCGTGATCGACCAAACCCAGGGCAGTGTTTGGGCGGTCATGGACATCTCGCCGCGCAAGGCGCTGGAAGCTGCGCTGGCACGCGCTTCATCCGAGCGAGAAGCCATTTTCAACAGCGCTTTGGTGGGCATCAGCTACAACGTCGATCGACGCATCCAGTGGGTGAACGACAAGTATGTGGAGATGACCGGATATGACCGTGAGGAACTTGTGGGTCATTCGACCCGGTTGTTTTATTCGGACGACGAATCTTTCCAGACGCACGGCCAGGAAACCGTGGCAGCCCTGGTCCGTGACAGCGTGTATGTCCAGGAGCGACGCCTGCTGCGGCGCGACGGCGAAACGCTGTGGGTCCAGCTGGCCGGTCGCTGCATCACCCCGAATAACCCGGCAGCGGGAGTGATCTGGACGCTGCTTGACATCACCGAGCGCCGCCGTGCGGAAGACAACATCCGCGCAGCGTTGGAGCGCGAGAAAGAGCTCAATGACCTGCGCTCGCGGTTTGTCTCCATGACCAGCCATGAGTTTCGTACCCCGCTGGCTGCCATCCTGTCTGCCGCCGAGCTGCTGCGGGAGTACAGCGACCGCATGCCGGAAACTGAAAAAGCGGAAATCCTCGAAAGCATAGGCGCCGGTGTACAACGCATGACGCGAATGTTGGACCGTGTGCTGCTGATTGGCCAGGTCGATGCCCAGATGCTGGAGTTTCGGCCACGGCAGGTCGATCTCCCTGCACTGTGTCATTCCATCGTCGACGAGGCGCGCCTGCAATCGAAAGGCGCTTGCGCTATTGCCACCCACTTTTCGCCCCGGGTGTCCAGCGGTCTTTTTGATGCCACGCTGCTGCGGCACATCTTTGGAAATCTGCTGTCCAATGCCATCAAATACTCGCCCCCTGGCGGGCAGGTCGCCTTCACCGTCTCGGACAAAGCGGGGCGCACCGTGTTTGAAGTGGAAGACCAGGGCATCGGTATTCCCGCCGATGAAATTGCCCATTTGTTCGAGTCGTTTCATAGGGCCAGCAACGTCGGGGATATCCCGGGGACGGGGCTGGGGTTGGCGATAGTAAAGACTGCGGTGGAGTTGCACGGCGGCATCATTGACGTGCAGAGTGATCCGGGCCGCCGCACTTCTTTTGTCGTCACCCTCTAGGTCGGCTTTCTTTCATAGCGGGCTTGACAGTCCAGGGTCACCGGATCACATCCGCAGCGCCGCGGCATAGCCCGTCATCTCCAGGTAGCCGCGCCCAACAACTTTCCCGTTGCTACTCAAAAGCTCACTCAGACCTTCCCAGTAGATGGCTCCCGTGGACTGTCGGCTGTCAAGCTCCTGGTCGTCGATGACGGCGCGCACGGTGTAGAAGTCTGCCGGGGTTCGTACGATCCATTCGACCGGGTAGCTGGCCTTGCTAAGGGCGCTTTTCCAGCGGCGTTGCGGACTGAAAACAACCTCGCCGCGGCTGAACGGGTACACGTCGCCTTTTGCAGAGCGGAAGGAGCCGCCGTCCCACATGGTCAGGCCATCCTTGTCGCGCAGGCGGAAGGCGGTGAGGGCACTGCCGTCGTCCAGATTCATGCCTATCCAGTCCCAGCCTACGGCGCTGGGGTGTAGAACTTCCTGGCTCCACTCGTGGTCCAGCCAGGCCTTGCCGGTCACCTCAAAATTTTGCCCCTTGATTTGCAGGCTACCGCGTGTGGCCAGTTGCGGCCGGCTGTAGTAGTAGCTGGCCTGCTTCTCATCCGGCCCCTTGCGTGACAGGCCTTTGTTGCCTTGCAGCAGCACGGGCTGGGTGTCGGCAAATTGCAGCTTGAGCGCAAAGTCTGTGCCCGGCAAGCTGGCGCTGTGTACGTCGCCCTGGCTTTGCAGCGTCCAGTCGCGCAGTTTGATGGACATGCCTTGCTGGCTGGCGACGGCAATGTCAAAACCCTCGCGGGCGATGCGCTGGTCGTGCCAGAGTTTTTTGCCCTGCACATCTGTGATGGCGGCATGCGCAAATATCAGTTGCCGCGCCGCGAATTTGGAGGTCATGTTTTGCGCCGCATCCACGCGCGACCGGAAAAACGTGAGTTGGAAGCCGAACTCCCTTCCGCCTGACAAGGCGTGGCCTGTGATGTACCACCACTCGGTCCGGAAATCCGGATGTGCACCAAAATCGCGCGGAAACTGAAGTGCAGCGGCGGGCAGGGCGGTGGCGGGTCCGGCCTGGACCAAGCCTGCCAGTCCGGCCGCCAGCACAAAGCGGCGCCTGGGCAGGCCGGCGGGAGCGGAGAGTTGGCTCATGCGCTGATTCTCGCGCATGGCATGCCCTGTTGCGCCCAAGCGGCGGAAAGCCTATCCTGCGTTCATGTTTCCCTGAAGGAGGTACGCCATGTACAAGCGGATTTTGTTGGCTTATGACGGTTCCAAGTCCGGGCAGAAAGCCCTGCTCGATTGCCGCGACATTGCCCAGTGGAGCAAGGCTTCGCTCAACCTGATTGCGGTGACCCCGCTTTATATGGACCTGGTCGGTGTGGAAGGCGGCGTGTACGACCGGGGTCTGGCCGAGCACGAAAAGGAAAAGTACAAAGGCATTCTGGACGAGGGCCTGCGCCAGCTGGCCGAGTCCGGTCACACCGCCCACGGCGAGGTACTGGTGGGCGAGACAGTAGATGAAATAACCAAGTACGCAGCCAAAATTGACGCGGACCTGATTGTGGTGGGTCACCGGCACCTGGACGGCTGGGCAGCGCGCTGGTGGCGCGGCTCGGTGTCCAAGTCGCTGATCGAAAACGCTTCCTGCAATGTGCTGGTGGTGATCACCCGATAAGCCATCAGCGGGCTCAACCGCAGTCCTTGCGCCAGTTGCCGGGCGCGTCCATCAGCGCGGGGATGTCGCTGCGGCTGATTCCGAGGTCGTTCAACTCTGCGCTGCTCATTTGCGCAAACTGCTGCTGGCGCTGGGGCAGTTTCGTCAGGCTTGGTCATGCAGTGCGGGGTTGGCGCAAGGCCTGGTGTCTCAAGCATGAACCCCGGGCCGCGCCTGGGAGGCTGATTTTCTTGTGCAAGATCGCAGTGCGCAGGGAGTTCTACAGAGGGTTCCTAGCGCAATGGTGCGGGGGCAGAGGTCTGGAAAACAATTTCGCCGCTGGGGATGTGTACCACGCGAATGTTCTGGCACGTGGGATCGGCCAGGCTCTTCACTGCCACGGCCACCGCCAGCGACTGGTCAGCGTACAGGCGCTGCAGCGCGGCGGGTGGCAGCAGGCTACCGTGCGGCGGGTCCCGGCTTTCAATTCGAAATTGAGCGGTTGCCATGATGAAGTCTCCTCGGGTGGGACATCCATGATGCGCGTTCTCTGCGTCGAAGTCATGACATATCGCAAACTTTCTGTGTGAAATTTTTGTAACTTGGTAAGCAATTGCAATAGGCAATTCAAGCGCAGAACCGATGGCCCGGGTCGCTGCCTGGCAGCTTGGTATCAACCCGGTCAGCCCGCATAACACAAAGGTTCATTCCGGGCTACCAGTCTTCTTTCACCGCCAACACCGCGTCCCTGCCCGCCGCCGCGCGGCCAGCCAACCAGGCGGTCACGGTGCCTGCCAGCACCACCGCCGCGCACAGTCCCAGCAGTCGCGTCCAGGGCAAAGCCAGGTCCATGGTCCAGTGAAAGCTTTGCGGGTTGACCACGTGTACCAGCACCAAGGATACGGCCAGCCCCAGCGCCAGCCCGGCCACCGCGCCGGCCAGCGTCCAGGCCGCGCCTTCGCCAGCTACCAGCAACAAAATCTGCCGGCGCGTGAGGCCCAGATGGGCGAGCAGGCCAAACTCTTTGCGTCTGGCCAGCACCTGCGCGCTGAAACTGGCCGCCACGCCAAACAGGCCAATCGCAATCGCCACGCCCTGCAGCCAGTAGGTGACTGCGAAGCTGCGGTCAAAAATTCGCAACGATGTAGCGCGTATCTGGCGGCTAGAAGCAAACTCGATCAGATCGCCGGTGCTGCTGGCTGTTTGCGCCAGTTGACGCACGGCTTCCTGTACGTTCGCATCGTCAGCGCCTGGTGCCAGCCACAGTGCCAGATCGTTGACACGGGTGTCGCCGCTCAGCCTTTCAAAATCCCGGCTGTCCATTGCAATGGCACCAAACTGATGCGCGTAGTCTCGCCACACGCCGGCCACGTAAAACGTCGGCGACTCTGAGGACGCTGCCCTATTGGTAGCGAAGCTTCCCCGCGCTTCAAGGGCAAAGCCGCTAAAAGCTTGCGCAAGCGGTTTGAAAACAGCGCCCGGCCGCGCGCCATACAAGTCCACCATGGCTTCGCTGATGTAAATCGCAACATGCCCGGGCGGCGCTACCAGCGGCGGTGCCAGCAGTGGCAAGGCTACAGCGGGATCGGTCAGCTCGCGCGACTGCAAAGACACGGCGGGCTGGTCCGCGTCCAGCAGCAAAGAGGTGGTGCGCAGGGTAGCCACTCGCGCTACACCTCTCAAGGTGGCAACCGACTGCACAAACCCGGGTGTGAAGTACACCGTGTCGCTGGCCGCGCTGGCGCCACCGGTGCGCACATACAGGTCTGCGGGCAACACAGCGTCCAGCCATTGCGTGACCGAATCGCGAAAACTCGCAACCATCACCGTCAGTGCCACTGCCAGACTCAACGACGCGACCACGCCGCTAACCGCTACTGCCGCGCTGCCGCGCACCCGTCGCGCGCGTTCCACCGCGAGCAGCGGCAGAAGCTGCCGCGACACGCGCGGACTGATGCGGTTGTACAGCAGCGCAATCAGCCACGGCAACGCGCTGATGCCACCTACCAGCAGCAAGCCGACGGACAGGTAGGCCGCCAACGGAATGCCAAAGACAGGCGGCATAAAAGCCAGCAACACGGCTGCAGCTATCAGAAGCAAGCTGTAGCCGTGCGCGGCGCCGCCATCGGTGCTTGATCCCAGACCTTTCAGCGTTTGGGCGGGTGGCAGCTTTTGTGCGGCGCGCGCCGGCCACCAGCCACCCACCAACGCCGCCGCCACACCCAGCCCGCCGTAGACGAGCGCTGAGACGCCGTCCCATTGCAAGGTGGGAGCTACCCCAGAGAAATAGCCGCCGCCCAGGTCGCCGCCCAGCAGACGTAAAGCCAAAGCGGCTAGCGCCGCGCCCAACGCGACACCGGCAACGCTGCCCACCGATCCGAGCAAGGCAGACTCCCACAACACCAGGCGCAGGCGCTCGCGCCCCGTCAACCCCAACACGCCGAGCAGGGCAAACTGCTGCGCACGTTTAGCCACACTCAGCGAGAGCACCGAGAAAACAAGAAACGCGCCGGTAAACAGCGCCACCAGCGCCAGCACGGTGAGGTTCACGCGGTAAGCACGCGACAAATTGTTGATACGCTGGGCCGCGTCACCGGGCTCGTTGGCGGTGATGCCGGGTGGCAGTTGCAAGGAGGCGATGAAGGTAGCGCGGTCGCTGCCAGAGCGCAGCCGCACGTCGATGCGCGTGAGCTGACCGCCCCGGTCAAACAGGTCTTGCGCAGCGCCAATGTCCATCACGGCAAGCGCCGCGCCGCTTGCGCTGACGCTTCCCGCTGTTTTCACGTCCAACAGACGCAGGCCGCTTTGCAATTGAAACTTGATGTCCGGAATGCTTTGCCGCGCGGTGGGGTTGAGAAAGATGGCGCCGGGCGTGAAGAGCGCGAGTCGGTCCGCATCGGCGGCAGGCACCGGCATCAGCGCCGGCGCCACAGAGGCCACCACGAGTGCATCGACGCCGACCATGCGCAGCGGTACGCGCTTGCCGCTGGCTGTGATGGCATAGGTGGCCAGCTCCAGCACCGGGCTGGCCGCCGCTACCACCGGGTGGTTGGCAACTGTTGCGTACAGCGCTTCGTCAATGCTCCCGCGCACTGCCCGCAACTCCAGATCCGGCTG
>JBKJIV010000163.1:0-8374 GCA_046598365.1 Polaromonas sp.
GACCACCGACAACTTAAAAGCCAGCGTGTAGTCGCGCTGACTTCGCTTCGTGCCTGACTCCATATGACTCGCCTTTTCTCTTCAGAAAAAGTGTCAACACCAGGCAGGACGGGTCACGCCCATGAAAAAAGCCCGTTAAGCAACGGGCTTTTTGGATTGGCAAGCCAGGTGTTACGCGGCTGCCAACCAGTATCCCGCGTTAAACGGACTGCTCATGCGCAGCGCCAAAGGCGACACGTCGAGCAGTTTGTCGGTCGGCATCGGTTCTTCACCGTCTGCGCTGTTTGCTTGCTGGGCCTCATTCGCCCGATCCCCTTGGCCAATGTCTGGGGAGCGGGCTACAGAAAAGAATAGAAACATCTGAACGGGACCTTTCGGTCTGCCCAGTAGTCCGCCGCATCCCTGAAGATGTCCAACAGCTGCTCACGCGCCTCTTTGTCAAATTTTGCGTTGGCAGGAATTTGCTCAAGCAGGACAATAAAGCCGGGCTGCGGTCCGGACTTGTGGACCAAGTCTGTCATGCAGTCGTAAAGCGCATCGAAATTCTTCCCAAAATGCGCGGGGAATGTGTACTGTGCCGCAATCATGTCCAGCACATCCTGCTTGCTCTGGGCATTGCCCAGGTTGGCATACAGAAAGTGTTGGCCCAGATGTGTGGCAGCCTCCTGCAAATCCTGCACGCGGAAAGCGCGTATGGATTGCACGATATTGGGTCTAACAGTACGAAGTGGCATGTCCATCTCCGTGTCTCTTTCTTAAGTCAATAACTCAAAGTTGACGATCACCAGCAAACTAATTCAACGATTCGGCGAAAGCTCGCGTAGTGATCATCGGTGTAAAAACAAGCATCAGGCGCAGCAGGCACAAAACCACCACAAACGATGCGCCGGGCGCCCCGACTTCGGTCTCCAGGTGTTTTGACGGTGTACTCGCGGTAGTAGCCGCGAATTCTGGCCGGGAGAATTCTTTCCCGATTGCCAAACACCGAGCCGTCCTTGTCGTACTTGAACGGCCCCCCCTGATAAATCCGCTTAACCATGTCGCGCCCTTGCACTGGCAACTCGGTCATCGCAACGGTGCCGACACCCGGGGCAAGCTCTTTGGCCTGGACCCCTCCGGGAACGAACCCCGCACCAAACGCAGCCAGTACGACTGCTGCGGCCAACCGCCAAACAGCCTTACTTTTTCGCAACATGAAAATGTCTTTCTTGACCAAGGTCCGCAGACACGCTTCAGGCCTGTGCCGGGTTAACCCTTAAATTTCAAGAGACAGAGTTTGACGCATTCACGGCGAAAACGCAAGTGCTTGCACAAAATTTGGGCAATTTTTGCATGCCTGCCTTGAGTGCTAAGTTAGTGCTAGCTGTCTACAAAAAGCTTACCGGCTAGCGTTGGCGTCTGCCACCGTCAAGGCTGTCATGTTGACAATTCGACGCACTGTCGTGCTTGCAGTCAGGATGTGCATGGGCTTGCTGGCACCTAACAGCACGGGGCCGATGGCGATGTTGCCGCCCGCTGCGGTTTTCAGCAGGTTGTAGGCAATATTGGCGGCATCGATATTGGGTAGGACCAGCAAATTGGCTTCGCCGGCCAATGTGCTGTTGGGCATCACGGCGAGCCTGGCCGCAGCGTCCAGCGCGACGTCACCATGCATTTCGCCGTCCACCTCCAGCCATGGCGCGTCCAGGCGCAGCAGCTCGAGGGTCCGGCGCATTTTCAGGGCACTGGGCAGGTTGGAGGAGCCAAAGTTGGAATGCGACAGCAACGCCACTTTGGGTTTGATGCCGAAGCGCAACATTTCTTCTGCCGCCAAAGTTGTGATTTCCGCCAGCTGTTCGGCGGTTGGATCGTAATTGACGTGCGTGTCGACCAGAAATATCTGCCGATCCGGCAGCATCAGGCCGTTCATGCAGGCATAGGTGCACACGCCAGCGCGTTTACCGATGACCTGATCCAGATAGTCCAGATGATGGGACGTGGTGCCCCAGGTTCCGCAAATCAGTCCGTCCACATCGCCCTTGTGCAGCAGCATGCCGGCGATCAGTGTCAGGCGGCGGCGCATTTCTATCTTGGCCATTTGCGCGGTTACGCCCCGGCGCTCCATCATCTGATGGTAGGTTTGCCAGAAGTCGCGATAACGGTGGTCTTGCTCCACATTAACAATGTCGTAATCGAGTTCTTCTTTGAGGCGCAAGCCAAATTTTTCAATGCGCTGTGCGATGACTGTGGGCCGGCCGATAAGCGTGGGGCGGGCAAGACCCTCGTCCACGACGATTTGACAAGCACGCAGCACGCGCTCCTCTTCGCCTTCGGCATAGGCCACTCGTTTTTTGCCAGCTTTTTTCGCAGCTGCAAAAATCGGCTTCATCGTTGTGCCCGACGCGTAGACAAAGCTCTGAAGTCTTTCGCGGTAGGCGTCCATGTCGGTAATGGGTCGCAGGGCTACGCCGCTGTCAGCCGCTGCTTGCGCTACGGCGGGAGCGATCTTCATCATCAGTCGCGGATCGAACGGCTTGGGGATCAGGTACTCGGGGCCAAAGGCGAGCTGGGCACCTGCATAGGCTGCGGCAACGACCTCGCTTTGCTCAGCTTGCGCGAGCTCGGCGATGGCATGCACAGCCGCAATTTCCATCTCGATGGTGATGGTCGAGGCGCCCGCATCGAGAGCACCGCGGAAAATGTACGGGAAGCACAGTACGTTGTTGACCTGGTTAGGGTAGTCGGTGCGGCCGGTGGCCATGATGGCGTCGTCGCGCACTGATTTGACATCCTCTGGCGTGATTTCCGGATTCGGATTGGCAAGCGCAAAAATGATGGGTTTTGCCGCCATCTTTTTGACCATGTCCTTCTTGAGCACGCCGCCAGCGGACAGGCCCAGAAATATATCTGCGCCCTCGATGATGTCGCTCAAACTCCTCGCGTCTGTTTTTTGCGCAAACTGGATCTTGTCTTCATCCATCAACTCTGTACGGCCTTCATAGACCACGCCAGCCAGGTCCGTGACAAAAATGTTTTTGCGCGGAATCCCGAGTTTGAGCAGCAGGCTCAGACAGGCCAGCGCGGCAGCGCCCGCGCCGGAGGTGACAAGCTTCACGTTTTTGGGATCCTTCCCGACGACCTTCAGCGCATTCAACATAGCCGCGCCTACGGTGATGGCCGTACCGTGCTGGTCATCATGGAAAACCGGGATTTTCATTCGCTTGCGCAGCTCGCGCTCTATATAAAAGCAGTCGGGGGCTTTGATGTCCTCCAGATTGATCGCGCCGAAGGTGGGCTCAAGCGACGCGATGATGTCCACTAACCGGGCGGGATCCTTCTCGTCGATTTCGATGTCGAAAACGTCGATGCCCGCGAATTTTTTGAAGAGGACGCCCTTGCCCTCCATGACCGGCTTGGACGCCAGCGGGCCAATGTCGCCCAATCCCAACACGGCCGTTCCGTTGGTGATCACCGCCACCAGGTTGCCGCGGCTGGTGTATTTGAACGCCGCGTTCGGATCCTTGACGATTTCTTCGCAAGGCGCTGCCACGCCCGGAGAGTAGGCCAAGGCCAGATCTCGCTGGTTGATCAACTGCTTGGTGGCGGCAACCGCAATTTTCCCAGGCGTTGGAAACTCGTGGTATTCAAGCGCCGCCCGGCGCAGTTCGTCACGTTTTTCTTGGCTGTTGGGAATGGCTGTCTCTAAGGGCATGGTGTTTGTCTCCGGAGCGGCGGCACCAACCGGAGCCGTCAATTTTTATAAGGTGTGCGATTGTAGGCTCGGCGCCGGGAAAACCCTAGTAAGTGGATCTACGCAAGCAAAAGCGCAAATGCCGCCAACTTTTGGGGGCGCTGCCGATGGATGCATTTACCAGGCCTTTGCTGTACGAAATGTGATTTTGCAGGTAATTAAATGAAAGTTGCGCGAATTTTTTCGGGTGTTTCTGTTTTGACAGAGCCCAGTTGTTGAAATCCGAATAGCTTCGAAAAACACAGCGTCACGAGCAAAAACAAGTGCCGGGAGCCTCATGCGGGGCATGTCTGAGCGTTCATGTCTCCTCAGGTGGGGGCGTATGGGAGGGCAAGTTGCGGTGCGGCTGCCTTGAGCAGTCGCGCTACGAGGTCTTTCGCTAACAACATTATTCGGTTTCCAGGTCGCTAAACGTGCAAAAAAGCCTTTTAAAAACATAACGTTGCGAACATAATCAAAGGTTTGACACGAAAACAGGGGATGGACGGGGAGGCGCGGAAGACGCCACGGATCAACAAATGGTTGCATTCGTCATAAACGGAGATTTTTTTGACCTGCTCAAGCGGTTCAGCTTTTGTGCTTATCTGGCTTTTCACGCTGGGGGCTTTGACCTGCCCGGGTGTTTCTGCGCAACAACGCCAGAGGCCTGACGCGGGCACCTTGCAGGAGCCGCAACGCCAGATCCCCTTGTTGCCGCAGCCCGGAGCGCCGAAGATCAGTTTGCCGGAGCGTTCGCTCCAACTGCCCGCGCAAGCTGGCCTGCGTATCACCCCTGCTGCGTTTCGCTTTGAAGGAAACACCGCTTTCGCCCAAGAGGTGCTGGCTGCGTTGTTGGCGGAGCGGGTCAACCAGCCTACCGACCTTGCCGGACTGCAAGAGGCGGCTTCGATTATCAGCAAGTATTACAGGGCGCAGGGTTATCTGCTCACCGAAGCCTACCTGCCGGAGCAACGTTTTCAGGCCGCGGGCGGCACGGTCACCATCGCTGTTATCGAGGCGCGCATTGGCAAGGTTGAGGTTCGGGTGGAGGGCGACCACGGTCCGGCGCTGTTTGCCCGTCGGTTGGCCACCGCCAATCTTCCGCCCGGTGCCCTGATCACCGAATACCTTCTTGACAAGCCGATACTGCTGCTGCGTGACCTGGCCGGCATGGAGGCCAGTGCCGTCGTGGAGCCTGGCGCGCGGGTGGGTCAGGCGGACGTCTTGGTCACCATCCGACCTTCTGGCCTGAAGGTGGATGGCTCGGTCAGTGCAGACAACTCGGGCGCACGCGCGGCCGGAGCGCTGCGCTTGACGACCACGCTGAATGTGAGCAATCTGCTGGGGCGCGGTGATGTTGCGAGTATTCGTCTACAGGGAAGCGAAGCTTCCCGAAGCTCACTGTACCGGCTGGGGTACGCGTTACCCGTTGACGCGGCCGGAACACGCCTGGCCTTCAGCGCAGCGCGCGCCAGCTACGCGTTGGGCAAACAATTTGCCGCACTGGGCGCCAGCGGCTTGGCCGAGGTGATGGATGTTTCGCTGACACGCCCACTGATTCGCTCCCGCGATAACAATCTGTATGGATTGTTCAGTGTTGAACACAAGAAGTTCAGCGATGAAATTGCAACACCAGCCAATCAGAGTCAGCGGCGAATTCTCTCTACGCGTATCGGCATATTGGGTAATTTCTCCGACACGTCTGAAGCCACCGGCAGCTCCAGCAGTTATGCGCTGGCCGCAACGCTGGGGCGTGTCAAGCTCGATGCCGCCAGCCTTGGCTTCGATCAGGGCGTGGGCGGCCCCCGCACATCCGGTGGTTTTCAGAAGTACAACCTCGAATTTCAACGAACCCAATTCCTCGGCGGGCCATCCAGTGTTTACCTTGGGCTGCAGGCTCAAATGGCGGCGAAGAACCTTGCTTCCGCGGAAAAAATGTCTCTCGGTGGCCCCACGGGTGTCCGGGCCTACCCGGTGGGCGAAGGTACGGGGGATGCGGGCATGGTGCTCAACCTCGAATACCGTTACCAGCTGCCTGCGCCTGCCACGCTTGCCGGCGAGCCGGTAACGCTGTCCGCGTTTTATGACTATGGCACGGTCCGGTTCAACGAAGATCCGGGTGCGCTCACGGGTGCCAATCGCGTCTCATTGGGGGCGGTCGGCTTTGGCTTTCTGGCCGGACGGGTCAACAACTTTCTGATCACCACCTACCTGGCATGGCGTACCTCGCCCTTGTCTCCTTCCACCGGCGATCCGGATCGCTCACCACGAGTCTGGGTGTCTGCCCAGAAATGGTTCTAGTAAACGACTGCCCATGAATAGCGCCAAAACAAAACATAGCGCGTACCGCCCCTGGGCTGTGCGCACAGTGGTGGTTCGTATCTCGCGCAAGCTCACAGCCACGTACCGAATTCGCCCGGGCAGGGTCTTGTCGCACCTCTTGGCCGTCATGCTGTCAGGCTTCTCGCCGCTGGTGATGTCCTTGCCCGCCGATGGCAATGTGGTCGCCGGTCAGGCAACGATCACCACGCCAACGGCCAACTCCATGGTGGTCAATCAGGGCAGCGACAAGGCCATTTTGAACTGGCAGAGTTTCAACATTGGCGCTGGGCAATCGGTGCAATTTGTGCAGCCCAGCGCGGCTTCGGTTGCCCTGAACCGGGTCATCGGCAACGACGCCTCGAAAATCTACGGCTCACTCAGCGCCAACGGGCAGCTGTTCCTGATCAATCCAGCCGGCGTCATGTTTGCGCCAGGCGCGCAGGTCAATGTGGGTGGGCTGGTCGCGTCCAGCCTGGCCATCAGCAACGAAGATTTTGTTGCCGGCCGCTACACCTTCAGCAGCAATGCCGGTGGCAGCGTCGTCAATCACGGCAGCATCAACACCGCGCGCGGCGGCTACGTTTTGCTGGCAGCGCCCAGTGTCAGCAACACAGGCTCGATCACGACGAATGGCGGCTCTACCGGCCTGGTGGCCGGCTCACGCGTGAGTTTGGACACCTCGGGTGCGGGACTGGTGCGCTTCTCGGTAGACGCCGCAGCGGTCGATGCCGTTGCGTCCAACAGCGGCGTGATCACAGCCCAAGGCGGGCATGTTGCGGTACTGGCAAGTGCGCTGGGCGACGCCATGGCCACCGTGGTCAACCACACCGGCGTGATCCGCGCCAACTCCGCGACCGAGAGCAACGGCATGATTGTGCTCAGCGGTGGCCTGCGCGGTGTGGTGCGCGTTGCCGGCTCGCTTGACGCCAGTGGCAATGACCCAGCTCAGACGGGCGGTACGGTCAAGGTACTGGGCGACAAGGTGGTTCTGGCTTCTCTCGCGAGCATCGACGCGTCGGGTTCCTCGGGAGGCGGCACGGTGCTGGTCGGCGGCAACTATCAAGGCAAAGGCCTTGAGCAAAACGCGGCCGTGACGCTGGTGTCTTCAGGCGCGACCATCGATGCCAGCGCGACCCGTGCTGGCGACGGCGGCAAGGTGGTGGTCTGGGCCGACGGCGCCACCGGGTTTTATGGCGCCATCAAGGCCACCGGGGGAGCGGAAGCAGGTGATGGTGGCTTTGCAGAGGTGTCTGGCAAACAGACGCTTGCCTTTGATGGTGCTGCCAATTTGAGCGCGCCACGCGGCAGCGCGGGCACACTGCTGCTCGATCCCCTGAATATCATTGTCAGCGCCGCGGGGCCGGCCACTTATGCCGACGTCAGCACATTTGCGGCCCAGGCCGGCACCACGCAAACAGTTTCAACCGGCACGCTCAATGCAGTGGCCGGCAACATCACGCTGCAAGCGAGCAATGACATCACGCTCAGCACGGCGTTTACTGTGGCTACGGGCAAGAGCGTCAGTTTTGAAGCCAACAACAATATCAACATCAACAACACATTGACCACTTCTGGCGGCGGCGCCATCAACCTGAAGGCCGATGCGGACGGGGTCGGTGGCGGCAATCTGGCGCTAGGCGCAGCCCTTACCTCGCAAGGCGGCGCCATCACCCTGTCGGGGACTAACATCACGGGCACGGCTGCCGGCACCGTCACCTCGACGGGCGCGAGCAACACCAACGGTGGCGCGGTGACTATCACGGCGACTGGCACCGTCAATCTGGCTGGCGCCATAACCACCACGGGCGGCACGGCCGCGGCAGGCAATATGGGGCGCAACGCTGGGGCGGTCAGCATTACAGGCGCGGGCGTAACGGCGGCAGCGATTAGCGCCAGTGGCAGTAACGGCGTGACGACAGGCGACCGGGCGGGAGGTGCGGGCGCGGCGGTGAGTATCACCTCCACAAACGGGATTACCCAGACCGGCACCATCGCTGCAAGCGGAGGCGTTGGTGTCAACAACGGCGCAGGCGGCAACGCGGGCTCGATCACGATAGCCAACTCTGGCACGGGCAACATCAGCACCGGCGCGCTGACGGTGCAGACCGGCAACGCTGCCGGCACGGGTGCAGGCGGTGATGCCAGCGGCACCCGGGTCAGCGTGAGCAACACGGCAGCGGCGGGCACGCTGACGACAGGCGCGATCACCACGACAGGCGGCACCAAGGGCCATGGAGGCAACGTCGTGCTGAGCTCGGCAGGAACGGCTGCCAGCGGCAACATCATCACTTCAGGCGGCACGACCCTGACGGGCAACAGCGGGCGCAACGCCGGCACGGTCAG
>JBKJIV010000172.1:0-3902 GCA_046598365.1 Polaromonas sp.
GTCGGCGCTTCGATAAACACCTTGCCGGGGTTCAGTGTGCGCAGCTTGTGCATCATGCCGTTGTCGGTGGCGACGATGAATTCGGGGGCATCCATCTCCTGCGCCGCTCTGAGAATCGCCGATGTCGAACCCACGGCATCGGCCAATGCGATCACGTCTGCTGGCGACTCCGGATGCACCAGCACTTTGGCTTTGGGGTGCTCTTTTTTGAGGCCTTCAAGCTCAAAGGCCTTGAACTCGTCGTGCACGATGCAGCTGCCGTTCCACATCAGCATGTCGGCGCCGGTTTCACGCTGGATATAGCCACCCAGGTGTTTGTCCGGTGCCCACAGAATTTTCTGTCCCTGATCTTTCAGTGCACGCACGATGTCAAGCGCGCAGCTGGAAGTAACCAGCCAGTCGGCTCTAGCTTTCACTGCCGCGCTGGTGTTGGCGTAGACCACCACCGTGCGATCCGGATGGGCATCACAAAACGCGCTGAACTCGTCGATCGGGCAACCCAGGTCCAGCGAACAAGTGGCGTCGAGGTCGGGCATCAACACCCGCTTTTCCGGCGAAAGAATTTTGGCGGTTTCGCCCATGAAACGCACACCCGACACCACCAGCGTGGTGGCGGCATGATCGCGGCCAAAACGCGCCATTTCCAAAGAGTCACTGACAATGCCGCCGGTTTCCTCGGCAAGGTCCTGCAGGTCTGGATGCACGTAATAGTGCGACACCATGACCGCGTTTCGCTCTTTGAGAAGGCCACGGATTTGCGCCTTCAGTGCTGCGCGTTGATCCGGCGCGGGCTCCACAGGCACACGCGCCCAGGCGTGGCGGGTCGGGCATGAAGGCTGCTCGTAGTCAACCCGGACCAGGGGATGCACAGTAGGAGAAGTCATCGTTGTCATCTCACAGCTCCTGAAAACGCATGGAAAAATCAATCGCCTTGACGTCTTTGGTTAGCGCACCAATCGAGATGCGGTCCACACCCGTGGCAGCAATACCCGCCACCGTGTCCATATTCACACCTCCGGAGACTTCCAAAATCGCGCGACCCGCTGTGATGCTTACCGCTTCGCGCAGCTGCGCCAGGTCCATGTTGTCGAGCAAAATCATCTTCGCACCGGCCGCCAGCGCTTCGGCTAACTGGGTCAGCGTTTCTACTTCTATCTCTACAAAACCCGCCTGACTCGCAACTTCCGAAGCGCGTTGCAAAACAGCAGTGACTCCGCCCGCCGCAGCAATGTGGTTTTCCTTGATGAGCACGCAGTCATACAGACCTATGCGGTGGTTGCTGCCACCGCCGCAACGCACCGCGTATTTTTGCGCCAACCTTAAGCTCGGCAGGGTTTTGCGTGTGTCGATGATTTTGGCCCGATTGCCCGGAACGGCTTGCACCGTTTGTACATACGTGGCCGTCTTGGTAGCCACGGCGCTGAGTACCTGCAGAAAATTGAGCAAGGTTCGCTCGGCGCTGAGCAGCGCACGGGATTGGCCCTTGATCTCCAGCACCACCTGATTGGCGCTGCAGTGCTGACCATCACGCACATGCCAGATGAGTTCGGCATGGGGGTCCAACCGCTGCAGCGTCGCTTCCACCCAGGGTACTCCGCAGATAACGGCGGCTTCACGCGCCAGCACCCGCGCGTGGCTGCGCCGCTCTGGGGCGATCAGACCGGCGGTCAGGTCGCCAGCCCCGATGTCTTCATCAAGCGCGCGGCTCACGTCAGCCATAGCGAGCGCCGCCACGCTGGCTTCTGAAAAATCAAACACGGCATTCATTCGTTGGGGTCTCCGGAAAGGCTGGTCGCGAGCATAGCTGCACTGAAGGCAACCGCCTGGAAAGGATCAGGGGCCGTTCAGCCCCGCCGCGATGGTACCAAAGACCTACGCGCTAGAACGCAGCGCACGCGTTAACCCTAAGCGCTCGATAGTAAAGACCGTTGAACTGGCGCAGGTCAGCGTCGAGTCCTACATCTATTTACAAAGTGTGCGCTTCCAATGAGATACGGCTCAAAGTGCGGTACTGGGGCAGAGGCAAGTCATGTGGACATGAATTTCGCAAATGGCTTGGCGTTTGGTAGCGTCGACATACAACAAATCACGAGGGAAAATTATGCGGAATAACAAACTGGTTCCCCTGGCATTGCTGGCGCTGAGCCAGGGCATCCTGGCCCAGGTATTGCCCAATTCGGGCAGTCAGATACAACAAATTCCACCGCCTCCGAGCCCGCAAAAAGCGGCGCCCGAAATCAAAATCCAGCAAGGCGCGGCGCCGACGCGATCCGCACCCAGCACCGCGAAAATTTTGGTCAAAAGCCTTCGAGTGACGGGCTCCCGTGTGTATTCGGAAGCCGAGCTACTGGCACTGACAGGCTTTGTGCCCAACACCGAACTCACCCTGACCGAGTTGCAGGCCATGGCCGACCGGATCACTGATTACTACAGAAAAAACGGCTACTTTGTCGCCCGCGCCTTCCTGCCGGCGCAGGACGTCAAAGACAACGCGCTCACCATCGCGGTCAGCGAAGGGCAATACGGCAAGATCGTCCTGAACAATCAGACCACCCTGTCCGATGCCCTGGTCCTCCGCATCCTGAGCGGCATCAACAGCGGCGACCCGATCACCAGTGACACGCTGGAGAGCCGGTTGCTGCTGCTTTCAGACCTGCCTGGCGTCAATGTCACGTCCACACTGGTGCCGGGCGAAGCGCCGGGCAGCTCTGACCTGGTGGTCAACATCACCCCTGGCAAGCGTGTCAGCGGCAGCGTGGAGGTGGACAACGCCGGAAACTATTACACCGGCGAATACCGGTTGGGCGGCACGGTCAACCTGAATAACCTGCTGGGCCAGGGCGACGTCTTCAGCCTGCGCGCAATCACCTCGGGATCTGGGCTCAACTACGGCCGCGCGTCTTATCAGATGCAATTCGGCAAAGCCACAGCTGGCATTGCCTACAGCCGGTTGAACTATGAACTGGGCAAGGAGTTTGCGCCCCTGCGGGCCAATGGCACGGCCGAAGTCGCCAGTGTTTACGGCAGCTACCCGCTGATCCGCTCACGCAATACCAATCTGAATGCGGGCCTCAACTACGACCACCGTACCTTCCAGGACCGGGTCGACGTCATCCCTTCGGTCGTTGACAAGAAGGCCAATGTCCTCACCGGAAGTCTCTACGGCAATCACCGAGACGACCTGGGTGGCGGTGGCATCAGCGCTTTTTCGCTAGGGCTGTCTGCTGGAAAGCTGGACATTCAAACGCCATCCGCGCTAGCCGCGGATGCGGCCAGCGCCCGCACCAACGGCTCTTACAACAAGCTTGCTTACAGTGTCAGCCGGCTGCAGCGGGTGACCGACACACTTTCTCTGTTCGCAGGTATCAATGGACAGCTCGCGTCCAAAAACCTGGACTCTTCCGAGAAAATGTCGTTAGGGGGCATGGATGGCGTCAGAGCATACCCGCAGGGCGAAGCCCCGGGTGACCAGGGCTACCTGGTTAACGTGGAAGCCCGTTTTCTCCTGCCCAAACCGGAAAGCCTGCCCGGTCAGCTCCACCTGATCGGCTTTGTGGATGGCGGCAGCGTGACCATCAACAAGAACCCCTGGTTCGCAGGCAATAACCGCCGCAACCTTGGCTCCTATGGCCTTGGCCTGACGTGGGGCGAGCCTGGCAATTTTACGATTCGGACGTATTACGCACGCAAGCTCGGCGATTCGGCAGCCACATCGGCGCCCGACAAATCGGGACGGTTCTGGATTCAGGCCATCAAATATTTCTAAGCATCCAAGCGCAGCAGACAGACCACCCGTACCGAAACAGCTTTGAAGGACACCCCATGAACCGCATTTACAAAACCATCTGGAGCAGTAGCTCTGGCGTCTGCGTCGCAGTTGCCGAGAACGCCGGGGGCAAAGG
>JBKJIV010000128.1:0-28279 GCA_046598365.1 Polaromonas sp.
AACACATGCCGAAGTTCAATTCGATCAGCATCTCGGGTTACCACATGCAGGAAGCCGGCGCCAACCAGGCGCTGGAGCTGGCCTTCACGCTGGCTGACGGCAAGGAGTATGTGAAGACCGCCATTGCCAAAGGCCTGGACGTGGATGGTTTTGCCGGGCGCCTGAGCTTTTTCTGGGCCATCGGCATGAACTTTTACCTTGAAGTCGCCAAGATGCGCGCGGCGCGTTTGCTCTGGTGCCGCATCATGAAAGAGTTCAACGCCAAAAGCCCCAAGAGCCTGATGCTGCGTACCCACTGCCAGACCAGCGGCTGGAGCCTGACCGAGCAGGACCCCTACAACAACGTGGTGCGCACCACCATCGAAGCGATGGCCGCCGTTTTTGGCGGCACCCAAAGCCTGCACACCAACAGCTTTGATGAAGCGATAGCGCTGCCGACCGAGTTCTCATCGCGTATTGCCCGCAACACCCAGCTCATCATTCAGGAAGAAACACATATTCCGAACGTGATCGACCCATGGGCCGGCAGCTACATGATGGAAAAACTCACCCAGGACATGGCCGACGCCGCCTGGGCCATCATTGAAGAAGTCGATGCCATGGGCGGCATGACCAAAGCCGTGGACAGCGGCTGGGCCAAACTCAAGATTGAAGCTGCCGCGGCCGAAAAACAGGCGCGCATCGATAGCGGCAAGGACGTGATTGTTGGGGTCAACAAATACAAGCTCAAGACCGAAGATGCGATTGAAACCCGCGATATTGACAACGTCGCGGTGCGTGAGGGGCAGATCAAGCGCCTCCAGGTCATCAGAGCGAGCCGCGATAGCGCTGGGGTGCAGGCTGCGCTGGATGCCTTGACGGTCGCTGCGGAGAATGGCGATGGCAACCTGCTGGACCTGTCTATCAAAGCCGTCCGGCTGCGCGCTACAGTGGGCGAGGTCAGCGATGCCCTCGAAAAGGTTTACGGGCGCCATCGCGCCGATACACAAAAGGTGACTGGTGTGTACGCAGCAGCTTATGACTCGGCCGAGGGCTGGGAAAACCTCAAGACAGAGATCAACGCGTTTGCCGAGGCGCAGGGGCGCAGGCCGCGCGTGATGATCTCCAAGCTTGGTCAAGACGGCCACGACCGCGGCGCCAAGGTGGTGGCCACGGCTTTTGCCGATCTTGGTTTCGACGTGGACATGGGCCCGCTGTTTCAGACGCCTGAAGAGTGCGCGCGTCAGGCGATCGAAAACGACGTACATGCGGTGGGTGTCAGCACACTGGCTGCAGGCCACAAGACTCTGGTGCCGGCCATCATTGCCGAGCTCAAAAAGCAGGGTGCCGACGACATCATTGTGTTTGTCGGCGGCGTGATTCCTCGCCAGGACTATGAGATGTTGTACGAAGCCGGCGTGAAAGGTATTTACGGACCGGGTACGCCGATTCCGGCCAGTGCCAAGGATGTGCTGGAGCAGATCAAGGCTGCGCTGAAGTGACTTCGGCCGACCTGGTGGATGCGGTGGTGCAAGGCGATGCTGCGACGCAGCGCCGCGCCATTGCCAAGGCCATCACCCTGCTCGAATCCACCCGCACGGACCACCGCGCGCAGGGCGTTGAGCTGCTGACGGCGCTGTTGCCCCACACCGGCAAGGCCTTCCGACTCGGCATCAGTGGCGTGCCGGGTGTCGGCAAATCCACCTTCATCGAGGTGCTGGGCCTGTACCTGATTGCGCAGGGCCACCGGGTCGCAGTTTTGACCATCGACCCGTCGTCCAGCGTGTCCGGCGGTTCCATCCTCGGCGACAAGACGCGCATGGAAAAACTGTCGGTGAACGAGCGCGCCTACATCCGTCCCAGCCCGTCCAGCGGTACCCTAGGCGGCGTGGCCGAGAAAACACGTGAAGCCATGCTGGTCTGCGAAGCCGCAGGTTACGACATCGTGATCGTCGAAACCGTGGGCGTAGGCCAGAGCGAAACAGCCGTGGCCAATATGACTGACATGTTTGTATTGATGCAGTTGCCCAATGCGGGTGATGACCTGCAGGCGATCAAAAAGGGTGTGATGGAGCTGGCCGACCTGGTGATCATCAACAAGGCTGACCTCGACGCAGATGCCGCGATGCGGGCGCAAGGCCAGATCACCTCGGCCATGCGCCTGTTTGGCCTGGTCAACAACGCCATGGGTCAGGCGCAGGCTGCGGCGTATGACTCATTCTGGCATCCGCAGGTGATTCAGCTCAGCGCGTTGCACAACAAAGGGGTGGATGTTTTCTGGACAGCGGTGACGCAGTTCAGAGCCATTCAAACGACCAACGGAAAACTGGCAGAGCGGCGGCGGCAACAGTCGCTGTCGTGGATGTGGGAGCGTATCGACGCTGGGCTCAAGCAGGCCTTTCGCCAAAATCCTGCGGTTAGCGCCTTGTTGCCCCAATTACTGGCCCAGGTGGCTGGCGGAAGCCTCCCCGCCTCGACTGCTGCACGACATCTGCTTTCTGCCCATGCGGAACGGGCGCAAGCAGCTATCAATACATAGCGAAATAAAAAGCACTGAGAAAGCAAACCATGCAGGAAATTCTTGAGCAACTGGAAAAAAAGCGTTCAGCAGCCCGTCTGGGCGGGGGCCAGAAACGCATCGACGCGCAGCACGGCAAAGGCAAACTCACGGCGCGCGAGCGACTGGAGTTGCTGCTCGACGAAGGCACGTTTGAAGAATGGGACATGTTTGTCGAGCACCGCTGCACCGACTTCGGCATGGAGGCCAACCGGCCGCCGGGTGACGGCGTGGTCACCGGCTACGGCATGATCAATGGCCGCCTGGTGTTTGTTTTCAGTCAGGACTTCACCGTGTTTGGCGGCGCTCTGTCTGAAGCCCATGCCGAGAAAATCTGCAAGGTGATGGACCAGGCCATGAAGGTGGGCGCACCGGTCATCGGCCTGAACGACTCGGGCGGCGCGCGCATTCAGGAAGGGGTGGCCTCGCTGGGTGGTTATGCCGACGTGTTCCAGCGCAACGTCATGGCCTCGGGCGTGGTGCCACAGATCAGCATGGTCATGGGGCCGTGTGCCGGTGGTGCGGTGTATTCGCCGGCCATGACCGACTTCATCTTCATGGTGAAAGACAGCAGCTACATGTTTGTCACCGGTCCCGAAGTGGTGAAGACCGTCACGCACGAGGAAGTGACGGCTGAAGAGCTGGGCGGCGCCACCACCCACACCACGCGGAGCGGCGTGGCCGACCTGGCATTTGAAAACGACGTTGAAGCGCTGCTGATGTTGCGCCGCCTGTACAACTATCTGCCGCTGAACAACCGCGAGAAAGCACCCATCCGTCCCAGTGCCGATCCGGCTGGCCGCATGGACCTCAGCCTGGACACCCTGGTGCCCGAGAACCCGAACAAGCCCTACGACATGAAGGAACTGATCGCCAAGACGGTCGACGACGGCGACTTCTTCGAGATCCAGCCCGAGTACGCCAAAAACATCATCATTGGTTTTGCGCGCATGGAAGGGCAGACGGTGGGCATCGTCGCGAACCAGCCGCTGGTGCTGGCCGGTTGCCTGGACATCAAGAGCAGTATCAAGGCCGCGCGTTTTGTGCGTTTTTGCGACGCCTTCAACATCCCTGTGATCACTTTTGTCGATGTGCCCGGCTTCATGCCCGGCACCAGCCAGGAGTACGGCGGCATCATCAAACACGGCGCCAAGCTGCTCTATGCGTATGCTGAATGTACTGTGCCCAAAATCACTGTGATCACGCGCAAGGCTTATGGCGGCGCTTACGACGTGATGAGCTCCAAACACCTGCGCGGCGACGTCAACTTTGCCTGGCCCAATGCCGGGATCGCGGTGATGGGTGCCAAGGGCGCGGTCGAGATCATCTTCCGGGAAGACAAGGGGGACCCGGTCAAGCTGGCTGCGAAAGAAGCCGAATACAAAGCCCGGTTTGCGAACCCCTTTGTGGCCGGCGCGCGTGGCTTTATTGACGACGTGATTCTGCCGCACGAAACCCGCAAGCGGATTTGCCGCTCGCTGGTCATGCTCAAAGACAAGAAGCTCGAAAACCCGTGGCGCAAGCACGGGAATATTCCTCTGTGACCCGTATGCGAGTGCTGCCCTTTGTGGGATGGTCTTTGTTTTTCTTTTTGGGTATAGGCCCCATGCTCGGCACGTTCTTTTTAATTCTGTTTTCCGAACCAACAACACTTTTTTCATGGGGTATATTTTTAATTTTTTTCGTTGGCTACGTTGTTGGAGCAATCCCCGCACTCGTCGCTCTGTTGTTGTTTCTAATTGCCTTTTTTTGGCGATCCAAAATTTTGGATTTCGAACGGTTAACTTTGAAGTCTGTGGCAACGATCGGGTTTTTATCCGGTTTACCTGCCTCCTGGGTGATCTTTAGACCGCCGCTTTTCGAGCAAGTGCTTTCGTGTGGGCTCACTGCTGCAATATGTGGTGTGTTGACGGTGAGATTTCAAACTCCTGTGGGAATGATATGGTTCAAAAAATCCTCATAGCCAACCGCGGCGAAATCTCCTGCCACGTCATCCTCGCCGCCCGCAAGATGGGCATCAAAACCATTGCGGCGTATTCCGACGCTGTCACGCACACATGCCATGTCGCTTATCACAATGCTTAAGTTGGAATCCTCCGCTTACTCCCTCTCATGTTGAGCACCCGCCTCGATAGCTGGCTGATCGCCCGGGCACGGGCTGGCGCACGGCGGCGTGGCGTTGCCCCGGCCGCTTTCCGGGAGGTGATGACCCCTTTGGGTAAGCTGCGTGTGACAGATACTGCGGGTCCCGGGCCGGTGGTGGTGTTTGTGCCGGACGGGCCCAATGTGGTCGAGCATTACGGCGGCTTGATTCGGCTGCTGTCCTCGTCGTGCAGGGTGGTGTGTTTTGACATGCCGGGTTTTGGCTTTTCGCTGCCAGCGGCGTCTTACACCCATTCGCTGGACCAAGGCGCGCAAGCTGTTCTGGAAGTACTCGATCACCTGAACATTCCCCGGGCAACACTGGCCTTCAGTTGCGCCAATGGGTTTTATGCCCTGCGTGCGGCGCAGCTGGCGCCCGAGAGAATCTCCGGTCTTGTGCTGTCGCAAACCCCTTCACTCAAAGCCATGCATGCCTGGACGGCGCGCGTGGTTCCCGCACCGCTCAAGATTCCGGTGCTTGGCCAATGCCTGGGCTGGCTGCTGCGCAAGCGGGCGGCGGCAAGCTGGTACCGCGTTGCGCTGCCGCGGGGCACCGACCCGTCGGGTTATCACGACGTCGGTTTGAACGCTTTGCGCTGCGGTGCTTGCTTTAGTCTGGCAGGCGTCGTTCAGGGCCTGCTCAGGGAGCCCGGTACGGCATTGGACGGCGTCACGGTGCCGTGTACGGTTATTTGGGGCGGGAAAGACCGGTCGCATCGGGAGACCGACCCCCGCTCGGTGCTGGAAATCGTGCCGCATGCCGAGGTGATTGCGTTTGCCGATTGCGGGCATTTTCCTGATCTTGAGAACTCCGAGCGATACGCGCAAATTTTGCTGGAAAGAATTTCGCGGCAAGCCGCAACCCCTGCTATGGAGAAAGCTGATGTTTGAAAAAATACTAATTGCGAATCGGGGTGACCAGCCGCGTAGCGGCGCAGCAGCGAAGCTACATCGCATGGTGCATGCAATGCACGCAGGCGATTTCACCCCGATGGAGATGGCGTATGTTTGAAAAGATACTGATCGCAAATCGGGGTGAAATCGCCTGCCGCGTCATCCTCACCGCCCGCAAGATGGGCATCAAAACCGTTGCCGTGTATTCCGACGCAGACAAGGATGCGCGCCATGTCGAGCTGGCTGATGAAGCCGTCAACATCGGCCCCGCGCCCAGCCGCGACAGCTACCTGCAGGCAGACAAAATCATTGCCGCCTGCAAGCAGACAGGTGCGCAAGCCGTGCACCCGGGTTACGGTTTTCTCAGCGAAAACGCTGGCTTCGCGAAGCGGGTGGAAGAAGAGGGCATTGTCTTCATTGGCCCCAAGCATTTTTCGATTGCCGCCATGGGCGACAAGATTGAGTCCAAAAAGCTGGCAGGTGCCGCGGGGGTCAATTGCATCCCGGGTGTCAATGATGCGATTGAAACCGCCGAGAAGGCCGTCGAGATTGCCAAAGGCATTGGCTACCCGGTGATGATCAAGGCCAGCGCCGGTGGCGGCGGCAAAGGGTTGCGTGTGGCTTTCAATGACAAGGAAGCGTTCGAAGGCTTCACCTCCTGCCGTAATGAGGCGAAGAGCAGTTTTGGTGACGACCGTGTTTTCATCGAAAAATTTGTCGAAGAGCCGCGCCACATCGAAATCCAGCTGATGGGCGATAGCCACGGCAACGTGATTTACCTGAATGAGCGTGAGTGCTCGATCCAGCGCCGCCACCAAAAGGTGATTGAAGAGGCACCATCGCCTTTCATCAGCGACGCGACACGCAAAGCCATGGGTGAGCAGGCCGTGGCGCTGGCCAAGGCGGTGAAATACGAAAGCGCCGGCACGGTGGAGTTTGTGGTCGGCAAGGACCAGAGTTTTTACTTTCTGGAGATGAACACCCGCCTGCAGGTCGAACACCCGGTGACCGAGTGCATCACCGGCCTGGACCTGGTGGAGCTGATGATCCGCGTGGCAGCCGGTGAAAAGCTGCCCCTTGCGCAAAAGGACGTGCAGCGCAATGGCTGGGCCATCGAGTGCCGCATCAATGCCGAGGATCCGTTTCGCAGCTTTTTGCCCAGCACGGGCAGGCTGGTGCGCTTTCAGCCGCCCAAGCAAACCATGTTTGCAGCAGATCAAACAACCGTTCACCCTGAGCTTGTCGAAGGGCTTCGACAAGCTCAGCCCGAACGGGAAGGAGATTTTTTTGGCGTGCGCGTCGATACCGGCGTGCAGGACGGCGGCGAGATCCCGATGTTTTACGACTCCATGATTGCCAAGCTCATCGTGCACGGCAAAGACCGGCTGGACGCCATTGCCAAAATGCGCGAGGCTCTCAATGGCTTTGTGATTCGTGGCATCAGCAGCAACATTCCTTTCCAGGCCGCATTGCTGGCCCACCCCAAGTTTGTGGCGGGTGACTTCAACACCGGCTTTATTGCCGAGAACTATGGCAAGGGTTTTCATGCCGAAGACGTGCCGCATGCCGACCCGGACTTTCTGGTGGCACTGGCCGCTTATGTGAACCGCCGCATGCTGGGCCGCGCCGCGGGCATCAGCGGCCAGTTGCCCGGGCACGGCGTGATGGTCGGCGAAGCTTTTGTGGTGATCAATCTCGGCGCCGGTGGCAAGAACACCTCTCAGCCAGTAACCGTGCGCGACTATCAAGCCCAATCGGGTTCCAGTCGCGTCGAGACGGGCGCAGGCAGCTATGAAATATGCAGCAGCTGGCATTTGGGTGGTGCGCGAATCCGGGGTACGGTGAATGGGCTGGCTTTTGCGGCCCAGGTCGAGCGGGGCGTGGGCAAGAACCCCTTGGCCATCCGCATCGCCCACAACGGCACGCGCCTGGACGCACTGGTGCTGCCGCCGCGTGCGGCCGAGCTGTATGCCCTCATGCCATACAAGGCGCCGCCAGACATGAGCCGTTATGTGCTGTCCCCCATGCCGGGCTTGCTGGTGGACGTTGCCGTGCAAGTCGGCCAGAAAGTGCAGGCCGGAGAACGTGTGGCCGTGATCGAAGCCATGAAGATGGAAAACGTGTTGTTTGCGGCTGCAGACGGTGTGGTGGGCAAGGTGCTGGCGGCCAAAGGCGAGTCACTTACTGTTGACCAACCCATTGTGGAGTTTGTTTGAGTTTGAAATTTCTGTCATCCCGGACTAGATCCGGGATCCATGCCGCATGAACCCATGTCCTGGCCCGCGAGGCATGGATTGCGGGTCAGGTCCGCAATGACAGATCGAATACGGAGTTCCCTATGCGTCCTTTTAAAGTGCTGGGCATCCAGCAAATCGCCATTGGCGGCACCAGCAAGGACCGTCTGCGCAGCCTCTGGGTAGACATGCTGGGCCTGGAAGTCACCGGCACCTTTGTCAGTGAGCGCGAGAACGTGGACGAAGACATCTGCGCTATCGGCAGCGGCCCTTTCAAGGTCGAGGTTGATTTGATGCAGCCTTTGGATATTGAAAAAAAGCCGGCGGTGCACACCACGCCGCTCAACCATGTGGGCCTGTGGATTGACGACTTGCCGGCGGCGGTGAAATGGCTGAGCGCAAAGGGCGTGCGTTTTGCGCCCGGCGGCGTTCGCCGGGGCGCGGCGGGTTTTGACATCTGTTTTTTACATCCTAAGGCCAATGAGGAGTTTCCCATTGCAGGGGAGGGTGTGCTGATTGAGCTGGTGCAGGCGCCGCCTGAGGTCACGGCCGCTTTTTCGCGGCTGCAGGCGCAAGACTGAGGGATTCACCCGAGAGCGCCCTCGGGTAGGCGGAGCGTAAACTGGCCGAGCCTCTTTGGCCGCCGGTGCGGTGCAGCAGAGGCTGAGGAGACAGCACTTGCAGCCAACCAACGTAGCCAAGCCGTCGTACTTTCATAAAGTCGTCGATTGCCAGTGGGCCTGTCCCGCCCACACCCCCGTACCCGAATACATTCGGCTGATTGGCCAGGGTCGCTACAGCGACGCCTACATGGTCAACTGGGTGTCCAATGTTTTCCCCGGCATTTTGGGCCGCACGTGTGACAGGCCCTGTGAGCCGGCGTGTCGGCGCACAAGGGTCGAAGAGGGCGGCAATCAACAGCCTGAGCCGGTAGCCATCTGCCGCCTCAAGCGGGTGGCGGCCGACATGAAAGCCGACGTCAGCCAGCGCATGCCCAAGCTGTCGCCAAAAAACGGCAAGCGCATTGCCTGCATAGGTGCCGGTCCGGCATCACTCACGGTGGCACGCGACCTGGCGCCGCTGGGCTATGAGGTGACGGTGTTTGACGGCGAGGCCAAAGCCGGCGGCTTTATACGCACCCAGATTCCGCGTTTTCGTCTGCCCGAGTCGATCATCGACGAGGAAACCGGTTACATCCTGGACTTGGGTGTGCAGTTCAAAAGTGGCCAACGTATCGAGTCGATGAAAGGGCTGCTTGCAGACAAAACGGGCGGTGGTTATGACGCGCTTTTTGTCGGCTGCGGTGCTCCGCGCGGGCGCGACCTGGACTTGCCTGGCCGCAAGGAGATCAACGACAACATTCACATCGGCATCGACTGGCTGGCCTCTGTGTCTTTCGGTCACGTCACAGCCATCGGTAAGCGCGTCATTGTGCTGGGCGGTGGCAACACCGCCATGGACTGCTGCCGCTCCGCGCGGCGTCTGGGCGGGACCGACGTGAAGGTCATTGTGCGCAGCGGTTTTGACGACATGAAAGCCTCACCCTGGGAGAAGGAAGACGCCCAGCACGAGGGCATTCCCATCATCAATTTCCACGTACCCAAATCCTTTGAGCATCAGGACGGCAAGCTGTCGGGCATGACCTTTGAAGTGGTTGAGGCTGTGTATGACGCCAAAGGCAAACGCAAGCTGGTGCCGACCGGTCAGCCGGATGTGCTGGTGGCGTGTGACGCCGTGCTGATTGCTGTGGGTCAGGAAAACGCTTTCCCCTGGATTGAGCGTGACAGCGGCATCGGTTTCGATGAGTGGGGCCTGCCAGTGCTCAATAAAGAGACCTTCCAGTCCAGTGTGCCCCGTGTTTTTTTTGGTGGCGACTCGGCGTTTGGGCCGAAGAACATCATCACGGCGGTGGCCCATGGCCATGAAGCTGCGGTGTCGATTGACCGCTTCCTCAATGGTGAAGACATCACCCGCAGGCCAGACCCCATGACCAACCTGATGTCCACCAAGATGGGCATTCATGAGTGGAGCTACGACAACGACACCTCCAGCGACCCGCGTTTCAAAGTGCCTTGGGCCAAGGCCGAGGTGGCGCTGGCCAATATCCGCGTCGAGGTAGAACTTGGCTTTGACGCTGCCACGGCTTTCAAGGAAGCGGGCCGGTGCCTGAACTGCGATGTGCAGACGGTGTTTGCAGAGCCAGCCTGTATTGAGTGTGATGCCTGTGTCGATATCTGCCCCATGGACTGCATCAGCTTTACCGCCAACGGGGAAGAGACTGAACTGCGTGCCCGCCTGAAAGCGCCCGCCCTGAACCTGACGCAAGACCTGTATGTGTCGGGCAAGCTAAAAACCGGGAGGGTGATGGTGAAGGATGAAG
The DNA here is from genome assembly GCA_046598365.1 of Polaromonas sp. Classification (GTDB taxonomy): domain Bacteria; phylum Pseudomonadota; class Gammaproteobacteria; order Burkholderiales; family Burkholderiaceae_C; genus Polaromonas. The sequence continues at coordinate 10,187 of JBKJIV010000128.1, forward strand.
ACGTTTGCCTGCATTGCGGGCTGTGTGCCGAGCGTTGCCCAACGGGTGCTTGGGACATGCAGAAGTTTTTGCTGACCACCACGCAGGCGGGGCCGTCCTGCCGGGATGTGCCTTCAGTTCGGGTGGGAAGGCAACCAGCATGAAACGCATCGAAGCTGTCAACGACTTTGTCATCAAGTTTGCCAACGTCAACGGCTCGGGCTCGGCCTCTGCCAACGAGTTGTTTGCCAAAGCCATTTTGCGCATGGGGGTGCCCGTCAGCCCGCGTAATATTTTCCCCAGCAACATTCAGGGCCTGCCAACCTGGTACGAGGCGCGCGTCAGCGACAAGGGCTACCAGGGCCGGCGTGGCGGCATCGACATGATGGTTGCCATGAATCCGCAAACCTGGGACGCTGACCTGGCCGAGCTGGAGCCCGGTGGGTATTTGTTTTATGACAGCACCCGGCCGCTGCCCCCCTCCAGGTTCAGGGACGACATCCATGTCATTGGCATGCCACTGACCGAGATCTGCAACGCGGTCTACAGCGATCCGCGTCAGCGTCAGTTGTTCAAGAACATTGTTTATGTGGGGGCGCTGTCGGTACTGCTGGAGATAGAGCCTGAGGTTCTTGAAAAACTTTTCGGCGAGCAATACAAGGGCAAGGAAAAATTGCTGGCTTCCAATGTGCAGGCGCTGCATCTCGGGCGTGACTTTGCGAAGGAACACCTGCAAGTACCGTTGGGCATACGCGTGCAGCGCAGTGATCAGGTGGGCGACAAGATTTTTGTCGATGGCAACAGTGCGGCAGCGTTGGGTTGCGTGTATGGCGGCGCCACCGTGGCCGCGTGGTATCCGATCACGCCGTCTTCATCGGTGGCCGAGGCCTTTCAGTCGTATTGCTCCAAATTTCGGGTGGACCCGGAGAGCGGCAAGCACAACTACGCCATCGTGCAGGCCGAAGACGAAATCGCGTCGATTGGCATCGTGGTCGGTGCAGGCTGGAACGGTGCGCGCGCTTTCACAACCACCTCCGGCCCCGGCGTTTCGCTGATGACGGAGTTCATCGGGCTGGCCTACTTTGCAGAAATTCCGGTCACCATCATCAACGTGCAGCGTGGCGGACCGTCGACAGGCATGCCCACGCGCACCCAGCAGGCTGATCTGATCTCCTGCGCCTATGCGTCTCATGGGGACACCAAACATGTGTTGCTCTTTCCTGAAGACCCGCATGAATGTTTTGAGCACTGCGCCGCTGCGCTTGATCTCGCTGAGAGGCTTCAAACGCCGATTTTTGTCATGACCGACCTGGACATCGGCATGAACCAGCGGCTATGCAAGCCCTTCAGCTGGGACGACAGCCGAAGCTATGACCGCGGCAAGGTGATGAGCGCCGAAGAACTGGAGGCAGGCAAGGATTTTGGCCGCTACAAGGATGTCGATGGCGACGGCATTCCGTGGCGTACGTTACCGGGCACCCACCCGACCAAAGGGAGTTATTTCACACGCGGCACCACGCGCAACGCCTATGCCCAATATTCTGAGCGCGGCCCGGACTATATTTACAACGTGGAGCGGTTGCTCAAGAAGTTTGAAACGGCTGCTACTCTGGTGCCGCAACCGGTACGGCGTGCGGCGACGAAAAAGACGTCGCTCGGTGTCATTTATTTCGGCTCCACCAGCCCGGCCATGAACGAAACGCTGGACGTGTTGACCGCGGCCGGTATCCATCTGGATGCCATGCGGCTTCGGGCCTTTCCCTTTCCTGCCAGCGTCGCGCAGTTTATTGCCGACCATGAAAAGGTGTTTGTCGTCGAGCAAAACCGCGATGCCCAAATGCACAACCTGCTGGTCAACGAGCTGGATGTGAATCCGGCGCAACTGGTTCGGGTCTTGCATTTCGATGGGACGCCCATCACGGCCCGATTCATCACCCGGGCCATCACGCAGCAGGTTCAGGCTGCTGCGGCGCCGCAACCCAAGGTCAAGGAGCAGGCGCTATGACTTATCTCGCCAAACCCAAGCTTCATCATCCTTCACTGACTGTCAACAAGGTTGGCTATACCCGGCGCGACTACGAGGGAAAAATCTCCACCTTGTGTGCTGGATGCGGGCATGACTCGATTTCAGCCGCCATCATTCAGGCCTGCTGGGAGCTTGACATTGCGCCGCATCGCGTCGCCAAGCTCTCTGGCATTGGCTGCAGTTCCAAGACACCGGATTACTTTCTGGGCGCCTCGCACGGCTTCAACACCGTGCATGGACGCATGCCTTCGGTGCTGACAGGTGCCAACCTAGCCAACCGCGATCTCTTGTACCTGGGCGTGTCGGGTGATGGAGATTCAGCCTCCATCGGCCTGGGCCAGTTTGCCCATGCGATGCGGCGCGGCGTCAACATGGTGTACATCGTTGAGAACAATGGTGTTTACGGGCTCACCAAAGGCCAGTTTTCTGCCACCGCCGACCAGGGCTCCAAAAGCAAAAAAGGCGTGGTCAACAGCGACAGCTCGCTCGATCTGGTGGCCATGGCCTTGCAACTGGGTGCCACGTACGTCGCCCGCAGCTTTTCTGGTGACAAAGAACAGTTGGTGCCGCTGATCAAGGGCGCGATTGGCCATGGCGGCGCAGCGTTTATTGATGTCATCAGCCCCTGCGTGGCTTTCAACAACCATGCGGGAAGCACCAAGAGTTATGACTATGTGCGCGAGCACAACGAGGCCGTCAGCCGGATTGATTTCATCAGCCCGCGGGACGAAATAACCGCTGTATATGCGCCAGGGGAAGTGATTGAAGTCCAGCAGCATGACGGCGCCAGTCTGCGGCTACGCAAGCTTCACGCCGACTACGACCCTACCAACCGTTATACCGCCTTGAACTACATGAACACTCATCAGGCCCGCGGCGAAGTGGTCACCGGGCTGCTTTATCTGGACCCCCTGGTCACTGACATGCATGTGGCACTCAATACCAGTGAGACGCCGCTGAACAAGATGGATGCCACCCGCCTGTGCCCCGGATCCAAAGTGCTCGACAAGCTCAACATGTCGCTGCGCTGATTGTTTGTTGGGTCAACAGGAGGAAAATCATGGCTGAACGTACTGTCTTTCAATCCACGCCCCGCCGGCACCTGGTGAGCTTGCCGCCGAAAGCCAGCGTCTGGGAGGCGGCCTGTGTGATGACCAAGGCCAGCTGCGGGAGCGTTTTGATCATTGACGTCGCGGGCACCATGCTGGGTATTTTGACCGAGCGTGACCTGATGACCCGTGTGCTTGCCAAGGCGCTGAACGCGGAGAAAACACCGGTGTCAGACGTCATGACGCACCATCCCTATTGCATCCCGCCTGAGACGATGGTCTCAGACGCGGTGCTCATCATGCTGGAGCGTGGATTCCGGCATTTGCCGGTGGTCGCTGCGGACGGGAAAATTCTGGGTGTTTTTTCGGCCCGCGACGCCTTGCCGCGCGAAATTGACAATGCCTTCAGCCTGGCCGAGTTTCGGGATTCGGTCAACGACGCGTTGGGTTAGGACCCTGGGCTCAGGTCCGTCTGCCTCGTGCGCTGGCCAGGGCCGCTTCAATCACGTTGCGCTTTTTATCCTGCGAATCGGCAGGCGTTGGTGCAGGTGATGCTTCTTCAGGCGCTTTTGATTGTTGGCCCTTCTCATTGCTGAGTCTTTTGCTATGAAGTTCATAGCGTCCCAGGGCTTCCTGAGCCTGTGCGGTGGACCAGGCTTCCCACCCGGTCCGGCTGTGGCTGACATTTTCCAGGCTGATGCAATCGACTGGGCAGACGGGTAAGCAAAGCTCGCAGCCAGTGCAATAGGGCTCGATCACGGTGTGCATGAGCTTGTTGCTGCCCACGATGGCGTCGGTAGGGCAGGCATCCAGGCACAGCGTGCAACCTATGCACCAGTCTTCGTCGATTACAGCGAGTTGACGCGGCCCTTCCCGGCCATGGACGGGGTTCAACGCCTTGATCGGTTTGCCTGTGATGGCTGCCAGGCGGTTGATGCCCTCGGCGCCGCCAGGCGGGCACTGATTGATGTCCGCATTGCCGTCGGCAATGGCCAGCGCATAGCTGGCGCAATCGGGATAACCGCAGCGTGTGCACTGCGTTTGGGGCAGCGCGGCGTTGATGCGCTCGGACAGCAGCTTCACCATGCGGAGTTCACGGTGGCAAGCGGCTTACTTCCTGGAGGCAGTTTTTTTGGCAGCGCCGCGGCTGGCCGCTTTAGGAGCCGACTTTGCGGCGACCTTTGGCTGAGTACGGGCAATCGGTTTTGCTACCTTTTTGGTGGGTGCTTGCGCTTTGGCAGCAAGGGAGGGCCCCTTGTTGTTCTCGAGAATAAAGGCTTTGACCTGGGGGTAAACCATCTCGCGCCAGCGGCGACCGCTAAATATGCCGTAGTGGCCTGCGCCCTTGACTTCAAGGTGCTTCTGGAGCGCCTTCGGCACGTTGTAGCAAAGGCCGTGAGCCGCCTCGGTCTGGCCAGAGCCGGAGATGTCGTCGAGCTCACCTTCAACCGTGAAGTGGGCGGTGGTGGTGATGTCCTGTGGGCGCACGCGTTCAAGCTTGCCGTCCCTGGACTTCACGTCCCAGGTGCCGTTGACAAGCTTGAACTCCTGGAACACGGTCTTGATGGTGTCCAGGTAGTACTCGGCATCCATGTCCAGCACTGCGTTGTACTCGTCGTAGAACTTCGTGTGGGCTTCGGTGCTGGCGTCGTCGCCCTTGAGCAGGTCCTTGAAGTAATCGAAATGACTTTTTGCGTGGTTGCTAGGGTTCATCGCAACAAAACCGGTGTGCTGCAAAAAGCCGGGATAGACGCGGCGTCCGGCACCCGGGAAATTGCTGGGCACACGGTAAATCACGTTGTTCTCAAACCATTCGAAGCTCTTGTTCATGGCCAGGTTGTTGACAGCCGTTGGTGATTTGCGCGCGTCAATCGGACCGCCCATCATGGTCATGGACAGTGGTGTGGTCTCACCCCGGCTGGCCATCAGTGATATCGCGGCCAGAACCGGTACCGTAGGCTGGCAGACGCTGATCACATGGCAATTGCCATAGACGCCCTGCAGGTGGCCGATGAACTCCTGCACGTAATTCACGTAGTCGTCGAGAGAGAAAGAGCCATCGGACAGTGGCACGGTACGAGCGTTTTTCCAATCGGTGATATAGACCTTGTGGTCCTTGAGCATCGTCTTGACGGTGTCACGCAGCAAAGTGGCGTAGTGTCCGGACAGCGGCGCCACGATCAGTACTGCAGGTTGGCCCTTGAGTGTGGTCAGGGTGGCGGGGTTGTCGGTGAAACGTTTGAAGCGGCGCAGCTCGCAAAACGGTTTGTCCAACTCGACCCGTTCGTGCACCGCGACGCCTGTGCCATCCACATCCACCGTAGTAAGGCCAAACACCGGCTTCTCGTAATCCTTGCCGAGGCGGTAAATCAGGCTGTAGCCGGCCGCAGCGCGCTGGGCCAAGGGGTTCTTGCTAAAGGGTGACTGGGGGTTGTTGTAGAGTTTGGCGGCTGCCTGGGCAAAATCGACAAACGGCTCCATCAGGGACCGCTGGGTTTCATAGACTTGATACAGCATGGCTTAACCTTTTGTGACAACTAATATGTTGCAGTGCAGCAAATAATAACAGGTGTGCATATTATTTTCTGAGGACAAACACCAATACAGCTGTCCTCTTTTGGCCCGGTTTGACAGTTTCGTGAAAGGTTGGGCGCTGGCGGGGGCTGGCCCCTTGCTTTTTCCCGATGTGCCGACAGCTACAAATCCTGCCTTACCGTCCAATTTAAGCCCGTAAGAGGAAATCCCATGATCGACACAAGCCGCGTGGCGGCGCAAGACCTGCTGAGTTCACTGGAGAAAACCGACCGCATGCCGGTCCTGTTCTTGGGCCACGGCAGCCCCATGAATGCGATTGGCGACAACGAGTATCGGCGCAGCTGGCAGGCGATGGGCAAGCAATTCGGGGGCAAGTACCCGCCGCCGCAGCTCATTTTGTGCATCTCGGCCCACTGGCTGACGGAGGGCTGGTGGCTTACCGCCATGGACATGCCCAAGACCATCCACGATTTTGGCGGCTTCCCCCAGGAGTTGTTTGACCAGCAATACCCGGCTCCTGGCGCGCCTCGAGCCGCTCGCGGCATCAGCCAGCTTGTCCGCCAGCGTGCTTCTGCACCCCTGGGCCTTGACATGGAGTGGGGGCTGGACCACGGTAGCTGGGCGGTCCTGAACCCCATGTTCCCGGAAGCCAACATACCGGTGGTGCAGCTGAGCATGGACTACAGCCGCCCACCAGAAGACCACTACGCGCTGGCTCGACAGCTCAAAGCCTTGCGCGAGCGTGGCGTGCTGATTGTGGGAAGCGGCAACATCGTGCATAACCTGCGTGAGATGCAGCGCGGCGCCGCGGGCAACCAGGCCTTTGACTGGGCCCTGGAGTTTGACCAAACCACTGGTGGCTACATCCAGCAGGGCAATCTGGATGCGCTGCAAAACTTTCAGAAGCTGGGTCAGCTGGCCAAAATGGCGCATCCGACGCACGAGCATTACCTGCCATTGCTGTACGCGGCGGGCGCGGTACAGGCGGGTGAGCAGCCGCACTTTTTTAACACCAGTTTTCAGATGGGCGCCATCTCCATGCGCTCCGTGGTTTGGGGGTAAGCTGGGTCACATCGAAGGAGATTTCATGCCCAGCCGCCAGACCGTTCAGGACTTCATAACACTTGTTGAACAAGGGAAATATATCGAAGCGATCGAACAGTTTTACGCGCCAGAAGCCACCATGCAGGAAAACAGCGAGCCGCCGCGGCGCGGTCGGGATGCATTGGTTGCCTATGAACGAGCCGTTATCGCTGCGTGCAGTGCCATGCGAACCCTGCCGGTCGACTCCTGGCTGGTCGATGGCGATTTTGTTGTGATCCACTGGGTGTTCGAATTCACCCGGCTTTCAGGCAAAACCATGCGCATCGATGAGCTGTCCCACCAGCGCTGGCAGGGCGAAAAAATTGTTGAAGAACGGTTTTTCTACGATCCGGTGGCGGCTTTGGCGGAATAGCGTGCGCCAGTCGATATTAATTCAGTAGCTATTTGCGTTCGCCTACAAGGGCAGAAGCCACTTTTTGTTCTTGAACCCACCGGTCAGACTGCAGGGAGAGACGACGGAATCTGCAACCAGGGCCAGCGGGCCTTATAGTCCCGTGCTTTGCGGCCATACAACTCGCCGTGGTCCAAGCTTGGGTTGGCGCGCAGAATGCCTGCGTACAGGTCGTCCAGCCCGTAGGGCGCATGTACCCCGGTCGCCCCATTGGCCTGGCGCAAACCCACGCTGGTGCTACCCACCAGGAATCGATTGATACCTTCGCAAGCGTTTTGCAGTGGCGGACACGGGCGGCCGAAATAGGCCGGGTACCAGATGTGCACACGCGCCTGGTTTTTTACCTCGAGTTGCACGCCGAGCTCGACGAACGCCTCGTTGACTCGTTGCTGGACCGCATGCTCCGCGCTTTCGGTCAGGTCGTCCGGGTCGAAATAGAAGATGTCGTAGTCGCGAATGCCGACCTCTGGCGGTTGGTTGCCCAGTAGGTTCCACACTGTCTGGAACAGGCAACCGCCGACCAGCCACGCATCCGGCAACCCCAGATCAGGAAGGCGCTCAAGCAAGACGCGGTTGCAGCGGTTACGCTGGGCGTCCTGCACGAAACGACGCGCCAACTCGTCCATCAGGGCCTGAAGGCTTAAAGGGCGTAAAGCGCCTTAGACCCTAGAGCACCTTAGCGATGGACGCGCAGACATGGCCAATGTTCTGGCTGTTTAACGCGGCCACACACATGCGGCCAGTGTCCGTGCCATACACGCCAAATTCATTGCGCAGGCGCACCATCTGGTCCTTGCTCAGACCAGAGTAGCTGAACATGCCGATCTGGGTGGTGATGAAGCTCATGTCTTCTTTCACGCCAGCTTCTTTCAGGCCGTCCACTAGCTTCTGGCGCATGGCCTTGATGCGAACCCGCATTTCGCCGAGTTCTTCTTCCCACAGGGCGCGCAGCTCTGGGTTGTTGAGCACGTTGGCGACGACGGTTGCGCCGTGGATTTGCGGATTGCTGTAATTGGTGCGGATGACCACTTTCATCTGTGAAAGAACGCGGTCGGCTTCTTCCTTGCTTTCGCACAGGACCGACAAGGCACCTACACGCTCGCCGTAGAGGCTGAAGCTTTTGGAGAATGAGGTCGACACAAAGAAGGACAAACCGGCCTCGACAAACTTGCCAATAACGGCCCCGTCTTCCTTGATACCGTGGCCAAAGCCCTGGTAAGCCATGTCCAGAAAGGGCGTCAGCTTGCGGGCCTTGACGGCGGCGACGACTTGATCCCACTGCGCCGCAGTGATGTCATAACCGGTGGGGTTGTGGCAGCAGGCGTGCAGCACGACGATGGTGCCTTCGGCTGCTCCGTTCAGTGCCGCCAGCATGCCTTCAAAATTGACACCGCGTTTGGCCGCGTCGTAGTACGGGTAACTTTCCACCGGAAAGCCGGCCTGGGTGAACAGGGCGCGGTGGTTTTCCCAGCTTGGGTCGCTGATCAGCACCTTGGCATTGGGGCTCAGTTTTTTCAGGAAGTCGGCACCTATCTTCAGACCACCCGTTCCTCCGATTCCCTGCGCCGTTGCCACGCGGCCGCTTTTGACGGGTTCACTTTCTGCGCCGAACACCAATGTCTTGACGGCTGCGTCATAGGCAGCCACGCCGTCCATGGGCAGATAGCCGCGCGGTTTTGGCGACTCCATCATGGCCTTTTCAGCAATCTGCACGCATTGCAGCAGGGGAAGCTTGCCTTTGTCGTCGTAATACACCCCCACGCCGAGGTTGACCTTGGCCGGGTTGGTGTCGGCGTTGAATTGCTCGTTCAGACCCAGTATCGGATCACGGGGGGCCATCTCAACGGCGGTAAACAAAGACATGGATATCCTTTAAAAGTAAAAAAGTCGTATGCTGTTCGGTTGCCTTGATTTTAACGGGCCAGAATTGAGTTTTCATGCCAGAACTGATTGAAGTCATACCTGATTCGGTAGAGGTGTCTCTCCCCGGAGCGTTCATGCGTTTCCCGGATTCGCCCTTCGAGCTCTTCATGCCTTACCCGCCGGCAGGCGACCAGCCCGTAGCCATTGAACAATTGGTCGAAGGACTCAACGACGGCGAGGTCTTTCAGACGCTGTTGGGTGTAACGGGTTCGGGCAAAACCTTCACCATGGCCAATGTGATCGCTCGCATGGGCCGACCGGCGATTGTGTTTGCCCCCAACAAAACGCTGGCGGCGCAGCTGTACAGCGAGTTCCGCGAGTTTTTTCCGAAAAATGCAGTGGAGTATTTCGTGAGTTATTACGACTACTACCAGCCCGAGGCTTATGTGCCGCAACGCGATCTGTTCATTGAAAAAGACTCGGCCATCAACGAGCACATCGAACAGATGCGTCTGTCAGCCACCAAAAGCGTACTCGAGCGGCGCGACACCATCATCGTGGCGACCGTCAGCGCGATTTATGGCATTGGGGCGCCGGAAGACTACACCCAGATGCGTTTCATCGCCCGCAGCGGCGACAAGATGAACCAGCGCGACGTAATCTCGCGCCTGATCCGCATGCAGTACGCGCGCAACGACCAGGATTTTGCGCGGGGTACTTTCCGGGTGCGAGGTGACGTGATCGACGTGTTTCCCGCGGAGCATTCGGAACTCGCCATTCGCATCGAGTTGTTCGACGATGAGATCGAATCACTACAACTGTTCGATCCGCTGACCGGCCGCATCCGTCAGAAGGTGCCGCGTTTTGTGGTCTACCCCAAGAGCCATTACGTGACGCCGCGGGACAAGGTCATGGCGGCGGTGGAGACCATCAAGCTGGAGCTATCGGAGCGGGTTGCCCAGTTTGTCGGTGACGGCAAATTGGTTGAAGCCCAGCGAATCGAGCAGCGCACCCGGTTTGATCTTGAGATGCTCACCGAGATCGGCCACTGCAAAGGCATCGAAAACTACACACGCCACCTGAGCGGGGCACCCCCTGGGTCACCGCCCTCGACCCTGTGCGATTACCTGCCCAAAGACGCGCTGATGTTTCTGGACGAAAGCCACGTCATGATCGGCCAGCTCAGCGCCATGTACAACGGCGACCGCTCGCGCAAAACCACCTTGGTGGAATACGGCTTTCGCCTGCCCAGTGCACTGGACAATCGGCCGCTAAAGTTTGAAGAGTTCGAATCGAAAATGCGCCAGGCGGTTTTTGTCTCTGCCACGCCTGCAGCTTACGAGCAGCAGCATGCGGGGAAGGTGGTTGAGCAACTGGTGCGGCCTACCGGCCTGGTGGACCCAGAGGTAGAGGTTCGCCCGGCGACGCAGCAGGTTGATGACGTGTTGCAGGAAATCCGCATCCGCGTGGACAAGAACGAACGCGTGCTGATTACCACCTTGACCAAACGCATGGCAGAGCAGTTGACCGACTACCTGAGCGACAACGGCGTGAAGGTGCGTTACCTGCACAGCGATGTGGACACGGTCGAGAGGGTGGAGATCCTGCGCGACTTGCGGCTGGGAACCTTTGATGTGTTGGTCGGCATCAATTTGCTGCGCGAGGGCCTGGATATTCCCGAGGTCAGTCTCGTCGCCATCCTCGACGCGGACAAAGAAGGGTTTCTGCGCTCAGAGCGCAGCTTGATCCAGACCATAGGCCGGGCGGCACGCAATTTGAATGGCCGGGCGATCTTGTATGCAGACCGCATCACCGATTCGATGAAAAAGGCGATGGACGAAACCGAACGGCGCCGCAACAAGCAGATTGCCTTCAATCTGGAGCACGGCATTACCCCGCGCAGCATCGTCAAACGCATCAAGGATCTGATTGACGGGGTGTACAGCGAAAAATCGGGTAAAGAAGCCGAAAAGCTGGAAATCCAGAAGGCGCTGGTGGAGGACATGAGCGAGAAAGACATCGCCCGTGAAATCAAGCGGCTTGAAAAACAGATGATCGAGCACGCCAAAAACCTGGAGTTCGAAAAAGCGGCCAGAGTACGCGACCAGCTCCACGTGCTCAAAGCGCAGGCGTTTGGTGCCCCCGGTACCGATAACGTCTTGCCGACCTAGGTTTAGCAAGATCTGGGACCGAAGTGGGGGTGTTTGCCCGCAGCCGCCGCAAGCGGCCGACGAGGTTTTGGTTTATACTTGACGAAAACAGTCAACATCAAGCAAAAATAGCAAGACTGGGAAGCCAAAAAGGTCGATCGGCCGGGGCGGGTGGAGAAGAGTTCCCTGTAAGTCACAAGCTTTACAGGGCGAGCCAAACGACAGTCAAGCCAACTTTTAAGGAGCTTGAATATGCGCCTCACGACCAAAGGCCGCTTTGCGGTCACCGCGATGATTGACCTAGCCCTGCGCCAGAACAATGGCCCTGTTACGCTGGCAGCTATCAGCCAGCGCCAGCAAATTTCGTTGTCATACCTTGAGCAATTGTTCGGCAAATTGCGCCGGCATGAGCTGGTGGAATCCACCCGGGGACCGGGCGGCGGTTACACGCTGGGCCGCAAAGCCGCCGAAATCACCGTTGCCGACATCATCGTCTCTGTGGACGAACCGATCGACTCCACCCAATGTGGAGGCAAGGAAAACTGCCTTGGTGATGCGGGTCGCTGCATGACGCACGACTTATGGGCGTCGTTGAACAGCCGCATGGTCGAGTTTCTTGACTCTGTAAGCCTGCAAAAGCTGGTGGATGACCAACTGGCCAAGGGTGTGGTCGTGGAAAACACGCCAATGGTGAAGAAAGCCATCTTTACTTCGCCTATCCCGAAGCCGGTTCGCATCAATGCGCCTAATTCGGTCTTTGCCTTGGGCAATGCGTTCTCCAAATCCTGACTGGATTTTGTTGGCGTAAAGCCCGGAGACCGTTTTCTTTAATGCTGCAAGCCAGCCTGTGAACCTGAAGAGCTAGCCACATGGAAACCCCACACTTCCCCATTTACATGGACTACAGCGCCACGAACCCGTGCGACCCACGGGTGGTTGACGCGATGATTCCCTGGTTGCGCGAACATTTCGGCAACCCCGCATCCCGCAGCCACGCTTGGGGCTGGGAGGCAGAAGCCGCGGTTGAAAAGGCCAGAGAGCAGATCGCTGCCCTGATAGGCGCGGACCCGCGCGAAATCGTCTGGACCAGCGGTGCGACGGAGTCGAACAACCTTGCGCTCAAGGGCGCGGCCAACTTCTACAAGTCCAAGGGCAAACACATCATCACGGTCAAAACCGAGCACAAGGCCGTACTCGATACCTGCCGCGAGCTGGAGCGCCAGGGCTTTGAGGTGAGCTACCTCGACGTGCAGGCCGACGGGTTGCTCGACATGGATGTGTTGAAAGCCGCCATGCGTCCGGACACCATCCTTGTCAGCGTCATGTACGTCAATAACGAGATCGGTGTGATTCAGGATATTCCGGCAATTGGCGCCTTGTGCCGCGAAAAGGGCATTCTTTTCCATGTCGATGCGGCGCAAGCGACCGGACGTGTGGACATTGACCTTGCAAGCTTGCCGGTTGATTTGATGAGCCTGACATCGCACAAGACCTATGGCCCCAAAGGCATTGGCGCCCTGTACGTTAGGCGCAAGCCGCGCGTGCGGCTCGAAGCGCAGATGCACGGCGGTGGACACGAGCGCGGCATGCGTTCCGGCACCCTGCCAACGCATCAGTGTGTCGGCATGGGTGAGGCGTACCGCATTGCCAAGGCCGAGATGCACGAAGAAAACAAGCGCATTCGAGCCCTTCACGAGCGCATGCTGGCCGGCCTGAAGGATGTGGAGGAGGTGTTCCTCAATGGTCACGCCGACAAGCGAGTGCCGCACAACCTCAACATGAGCTTCAACTATGTCGAGGGTGAGTCGCTGATCATGGGCATCAAGGGCCTGGCAGTTTCCAGTGGGTCGGCCTGTACGTCAGCCAGCTTGGAGCCCAGCTATGTGCTGCGCGCCTTGGGTCGCAGCGACGAACTGGCTCACAGCAGCCTGCGCATGACGATTGGCCGCTGGAGCACCGAAGAGGAAATTGATTACGCCGTGGCGACGATCAAGGAAAACGTGGCCAAGCTGCGTGATCTGTCGCCACTATGGGAAATGTTCAAGGATGGTGTGGATTTGTCCACCATCCAGTGGGCTGCTCACTAAGCAGCGCAAACAGCTTGAAGAGGTAAACAAAATGGCATATAGCGAAAAAGTGGTAGACCACTACGAAAACCCCCGCAACGTCGGCTCGTTTGAAAAAAGCGACGACACAGTAGGTACTGGCATGGTGGGTGCGCCCGCCTGCGGCGACGTGATGAAGCTGCAGATCAAGGTCAACCCGGTAACGGGCGTGATTGAAGATGCGCGCTTCAAGACCTACGGCTGCGGCTCGGCCATCGCGTCCAGTTCGCTCGTGACCGAATGGGTCAAGGGCAAGACACTGGACGAAGCGGCAAGCATCAAGAACAGCGCGATCGCCGAAGAGTTGGCTTTGCCGCCGGTGAAAATTCACTGCTCCATCCTCGCTGAAGACGCCATCAAGGCGGCCGTCAGCGACTACAAGCTCAAGCACGCTCACTAACTTTATTGACCAGCGAATCATGCCCGTTACCCTCACTGACGCCGCAGCACGGCACGTTACCCGCTACATGACCAAGCGCGGGAAGGGCGTGGGCGTGCGTCTGGGCGTCAAGACCACGGGGTGTTCCGGTTTGGCCTACAAGCTGGAATATGCCGACGAAATTGCGCCTGAAGATGTGGTGTTTGAGGACAACGGCGTCAAGGTGCTGGTGGACCCGAAAAGTATGGCCTACATCGATGGCACCCGGCTTGACTTTGTCCGTGAAGGACTCAATGAGGGTTTTAAATTCATTAATCCGAACGAGCGCGACCGCTGCGGTTGTGGCGAATCTTTTCGGGTGTGAAGCTACTGCGCGGGCGTGATCGACGCGCGGGCAGTGCTCGCAATCCTCACGGACCCAAAGTACGTTCCGGTTGCTCCGCGCTGGCCGCACCTCGCTGACGCCCGCTCGCTACGCTTGCCATCCCGAAAACTGCTTCTCGTGACAAACCTTCAATCCAACGACTTCGAACTTTTTGACCTGCCGGTGCAGTTCGCGCAGGACCGCACTGCGCTGGATGCACGCTGGAAAGAGTTGCAACGTGAAGCACATCCCGACAAATTCGCTGCGCAGGGCGCTTCTGCCCAGCGCTTGGCCATGCAGTGGTCGGTCCGTATCAATGAGGCCTACCAGCGCCTGAAAGACCCGTTGAAACGCGCCGTCTACCTGTGCGAGTTGCACGGTGCCCCGATACAGGCAGAAAGCAACACCGCCATGCCCCCGGACTTTTTGGTCCAGCAAATGCAGTGGCGGGAGGCGCTGGATGACGCTGAAGGCATTGAAAGTCTGGAAGAAATAGCTTCCCAGACTCTGAACAGCAAGCGCGATGCGCTATTAAAAATAGAGCAGACACTTGACCAACAAAAGGACTACCCGGTCGCGGCACAACAGGTAAGAAGCCTTATGTTTATTGAGCGCTTTGGCAGTGAGGTCGATGCGCGCATCGACTCGCTGGGACAATAGACCTTTTCACGGATCCGGCGCTACCCCGAACATTCATGGCATTACTGCAAATATCCGAACCCGGCCAAACGCCTGATCCGCATCAGCGGCGCATTGCCGTCGGGATTGATCTAGGGACCACCCATTCTCTGGTTGCCAGCGTTCGCAGCGGCGTGGCTGAATGCCTTCCCGATGCCCAGGGCCGTGTGCTTCTGCCCAGCGTGGTGCGTTACCTGGCGGACGCCGGGGGCGCTACAAGCCGCCAGATTGGATTCGATGCGCTGGATGCGCAGGTGACGGACCCACAAAACACCATCGCATCCGTCAAGCGCCTGATGGGGCGCGGCTTGCAGGACATCGTCAGTCGCGCGCAATTACCGTATGAGCTGATCGATAAACCGGGCATGGTCGCCGTTCAGACAGTCGCAGGCGAAAAAAGTCCCGTTGAAGTGAGTGCAGAGATTTTGGCCACCTTGCGCTATCGGGCGGAAGACACGTTTGACGAGGACGTTTTTGGTGCAGTGATCACGGTACCGGCGTATTTTGACGATGCGCAGCGCCAAGCCACCAAGGATGCAGCCCAGTTGGCCGGCATCAACGTACTGCGACTGATCAACGAGCCTACCGCTGCTGCCATCGCCTACGGCCTGGATAACGCCAGCGAGGGCGTTTATGCCATTTATGACCTGGGCGGCGGCACCTTTGACATCTCCATCCTGCGCCTGAGTCAGGGTGTGTTTGAGGTCGTTGCGACGGGCGGCGATTCCGCATTGGGCGGTGACGACTACGATCGCGCGCTGGTCGAGTGGGTGCTGGTCAAGGCGGGCCTGGCCGCCGACACGTTGACGCCAAGCGACAAAGCCGCGCTGCTGCAGGCTGCGAGATCTTGCAAGGAAGGCTTGTCTGCTTCTGATTCAGTAGCTTTTCTCGCTCGCCTCGCAAGGACAAACATTCAATTCGACATGAAAGCGGCAGACTTTGAGGCGGCAACTGCAGACCTGACGCAGCGCACCTTGACTGCCGTTCGCAAATGCTTGCGCGATGCACAGCTTGGCAAGGAAGATATTCAGGGCGTGGTGCTGGTAGGCGGATCCACCCGCATGCCGCAGGTACGCCGTGCCGTCGCCAGTTTTTTTGGCCGCGAGCCTCTGACCAATCTGAACCCTGATGAAGTGGTGGCGTTGGGCGCTGCCGTATCAGCCAACCAGTTGGCCGGCAACAGCACCGCAAGCGACCTGCTTCTGCTCGACGTCATCCCGTTGTCGCTGGGCATTGAAACGATGGGTGGTTTGGTCGAGCGCATCGTGCCGCGCAACCAGACCATTCCCACCGCCATGGCGCAGGACTTCACCACCTACCAGGATGGACAGACAGCGCTTGCGCTGCATGTGGTCCAGGGTGAGCGTGATCTGGTGGCTGATTGCCGCAGCCTCGCGCGGTTTGAGCTTCGCGGCATTCCGCCTATGGTGGCAGGAGCGGCCCGCATTCGGGTGACCTTCACCGTGGACGCTGATGGTCTGCTCAGTGTCAGCGCCAAAGAGCAGGGCAGCGGTGTCGAGGCTCGCATTGATGTGAAGCCGTCCTATGGCCTGTCTGACGATGAGATAGCCCGCATGTTGCAGGACAGTTTTTCAACTGCGCAGCAAGACATGCAGGCCAGGGCGCTGGCTGAAGCGCAGGTCGATGCTGACCGCATGATTCTGGCTATCCGAAGCGCGCTGACTGCTGATGCTGACCTTTTGTCAGCTGAGGAGAGTGTTGAAATTGACCGCCTGATGGGCGAGCTGGCCGTCCTGAGGCAGGACGGTAGTGCCGCACAGATTGAAGCGGCGATCAAGACACTTGCCGACGCCACCGAAAACTTTGCCGCGCAGCGCATGAATCGCGGTATCCGCCAGGCACTGGCAGGGAAAAACATAGCGACGGTTTGAGAGACCGAATACACATGCCCATCATCAAAATTCTGCCGCACCCTGAATACTGCCCCAACGGAGCTGAGGTTTCCGCGCCCGCTGGAACCTCGATCTGTGAGGCCCTGCTCGACAACAACATCAACATTGAGCATGCCTGCGACATGAGCTGCGCCTGTACCACCTGCCACGTCATTGTGCGTGAGGGCATGAAGTCACTCAATGAGCTGGATGAAAACGAGGAAGACCTGCTGGACCGCGCCTGGGGGCTGGAGCCCAACTCGCGCCTGAGTTGCCAGGCCTTTCTGGCGCAGACTGACGTTACCGTCGAGATCCCAAAGTACTCGATCAATCACGCCAAAGAAAACCATTAGCCCCCACGCTTGCCACTGCGTGTGCTGCGCTGCCCCCCCGAGGGGGCTGTGCTTGCTTGGGGCGGCCCGGCGCTGCGTATGGCCTCCCCCCACGCTTGCCACTGCGTGTGCTGCGCTGCCCCCGAGGGGGCTGTGCTTGCTTGGGGCGGCCCGGCGCTGCGCATGGCCTGGAAAAAGTCCTAATAAATCTCGGGCACCACGATGTCCAGCGACACCGGGTTGCGCACATAGTCTTCATGGCGCACCCGCTCGGGCAGCACGACTGAGGGGTGCTCGGTTTCCTGGTAGGGCATTTGCTGCAGCAGGTGGTGAATGCAATTGAGGCGGGCTTTCTTCTTGTCGTCCGCATGCACCACCCATCACGGCGCCTCGGGAATGTGCGTGCGCTCAAACATGATTTCCTTGGCCTTGGTGTACTCCTCCCAGCGGCGGCGCGACTCCAGGTCCATGGGGCTGAGCTTCCACTGCTTGAGAGGATCATGGATGCGGCCGAGAAAACGCAGGTTCTGCTCTTCGTCAGAAATCGAAAACCAGTACTTGATGATCTGTATGCCCGAGTTGACCAGCATTTTTTCAAGCGCCGGCACGGTACGAAAGAACTCCTCGTACTGCTCGTCGGTGCAAAAGCCCATGACCCGCTCCACGCCAGCGCGGTTGTACCAGCTCCGGTCAAACAGGACCATCTCGCCGGCGGCGGGAAGATAGGACACGTAGCGCTGGAAATACCACTGGGTGCGTTCGCGGTCGTTGGGTGCCGGGAGCGCGGCCACGCGGCACACCCGGGGATTCAGGCGCTGGGTAATGCGCTTGATGACGCCGCCCTTGCCGGCGGCGTCACGGCCTTCAAACAGGATCACCACCTTGTGCCCGGTGCTGACCACCCAGTCCTGAAGCTTGACCAGTTCGCCCTGCAGCCGGAACAGCTCGCGGAAATAGCGGCGGCGGTATTCCTTGTCCTGCGCGCCGTGGCTGAGCAGCTCGTCGCCCGTGAGCTGCGCCACGGTGCGGTCCTCAAGCTCCATTTCCAGCTCCTCGTCGTAGCTGTCGATGAGTTCGTGGCGGATGCGCCGCATTTCCTCTTCGTCAATTGAATTCATGGCGCTCTTTCGCTAGTACATCGACACGCAATTAACGAAACATGAATATACTTCAGATGTCGCCTATCGGTATACCCTGGAGTAGTCATGCGTCAGACAGAACTGAACTTGGGCGAGGAGGATCGCTC
>JBKJIV010000192.1:0-2591 GCA_046598365.1 Polaromonas sp.
GTCGTGGTTGAAATGCTGGACCCGGGCATGTAGTAAATGGACTCAAAAATCCAGGCTTCAATCGCCCGCACCCGGGAGAGCCCCGGCGACAAGTGCCCAAACAATTGCTGCGCGGCCCGGCTCATGATGTCGGACTCGCAGTATCGGCTGGGCATCAGATAGCGCAGCACATCATCCGGCACACCTGTAACAGCTACTTCTTCCAGGTACAAAGGCACAGGCGTGTGATGCAACTCCACCTGGGCGTGGTAATTGACGGACAGCGGGCCCCTAGGCGCGTCCAGCCGGAAGAAGCGATTGCCCGTGCGTTCATCACAAAAGTGACGCACCTTGACGCTGGGCGTGACACTCAAGCGCTCTTGAACCACGCGGTGGTCTTCATGAAAAGCCGCCTCGATATTGAAACAAAAATGTGTTGGGCTTGCTACGTCGTAGTCAAGGAGGCAATCAATGGTTGCGGTGTGCATCTGAGCTTTCTTTGTTCTCAAGGGGGACGTCCGTCGCGCCCTTGATTTCTACATTTTTTGGTCCGGAGGAAAACCAGCTTTTGCAGGTGACCAGAATCACCTGCGCAGCCCGCTCCAGAGAGTCGACAGCGAGATCACGCCGGTTGCGGGCACGCAACCGAGCGACCAGCAACAGCTGCGCAATGCTGGCCCGCTGAACAATGTCGTTCCTTGAGTGCCCCACTGCCAATTTGTCATCCGGTTTGCCGGGATCTACTGCAGACATGAAATGAGTCGTCCACATCACCGAATGAAGCATCTACTTCAGCACCTTTTTGACAGCCCCAACACCGAGCGCGGCCAGCACAATAAAGATCACCGCGAGGATCAGGAAAAGACCGAACAGAATTTTGGCGATGCCCGCGGATCCCGCAGCAATTCCGCCAAAACCCAACGCACCGGCAATGAGCGAAATAATCGCAAAAATAATGGCGTACTTCAACATCATGAGTCTCCTGAAAAGCAGCGTGCTGCATGAAAATCTTCTGAAAATAATCATAAAAGATGAGCGGACACACCGAATCAGCAGCACACGCATGGCCCTGTAGGACAAGGGAGGGTGCGCCCCCAACCGGATGAATGGTCGGGCTCGCTGCATTGGAGCGGCACGACACACCGGACACACATGCCGCAAAATGACGCCTCCCGTGCAAACACCTCCGTCCCTTCCCCCTTCCCCATCGCAACTGGTCTTGCTTGCGTTGGCGCTGTCACTGGGCGCAGCCATATCCCTGGGCATCACGCGCTTCGCATACGGCCTGCTGCTGCCACCGATGCGTGCCGACCTGGGATGGTCTTACACGCTGGCCGGGGCCATGAACACCGCCAATGCGTTGGGCTACCTGGTGGGCGCACTGCTGACACCGCGCCTGATGCGGGCATACGGGCCGTCTGCGCTGTTACTGGCGGGCGCACTACTGGCCAGTGTGTTCATGGGTTTGAGCGGATTTTTTACGGAAGCTGTGCCTTTGCTTGTCCAGCGGCTGCTGGCGGGCGTGGCCAGCGCATTTGTTTTCATCGCGGGCGGCCTGCTGGCAGCGCGGCTGGGCGCGCTTCAGCCAGCCCGAGGCGGATTTTTGATTGGCCTGTACTACGGCGGCACGGGCCTTGGCATTGTGCTGGCGGCCTGGTTGGTCCCAGCGGTGTTGCAGGCTGCCGCGCAGCAAGCGCACGGATGGGCCTGGGCTTGGTGGGCACTGGCACTGGTCTGTCTGGCCGCAACCGCCGTCCTGCTGTGGCCGGCGCAAGCACTGCGCCGCCTTGCCGCCCACGCCGCAACGGGCGCTGCAGCACACCTTGACGCACACTTTTCCTGGCGGCCCCTGGCGCCGGCGCTGGCGGGGTACGCGATGTTTGGTGTGGGCTACATCGGCTACATGACTTTTGTGGTGGCACTGCTGCAAGAGCGCGGCAGCAGCCCAGCATCGGTGACCATTTTTTATGCCCTGCTGGGCATGGCGGTCATCGCCTCTTCACGCATCTGGGCCTCCCTGCTGGACCGTCACAAAGACGGCCGCGCGCTGAGCAAACTCAATGCGCTGCTTGGCGCAGCCACAGTCCTGCCTGCGCTGACGAGTCTATGGCCGCTGGTGCTGCTGTCCGGCGCAGTCTTTGGCGCAGTGTTTCTGTCGGTGGTTGCGTCAACCACCGCGCTGGTGCGGCACAACCTGCCGCCTTCGCAGTGGGTCGCAGGCATCAGCGCTTTCACGGTGGTATTTGCAGCGGGACAGATCGTTGGGCCCACAGTGGTGGGATGGATTGCCGACGGCCCCGGCGGCTTGTCGCGCGGCCTGGTGTTTTCAGCCGTCGCCCTGTGGCTGGGCGCTGCGCTGGCATGGCGCCAGCGTGCGCTCTGAGTCACCCGGATTCACTTGGCGTCATGCCCTCAGGCCAGCGCCGGGTAGTCGGTGTAGCCTTTGGCGCCGCCACCGTAAAACGTGGTTTTGTCCGGCGTGTTCAGCGGCGCGTCTTCGCGCAGGCGCCGTACCAGATCCGGATTGGCAATGTAGGGTCGGCCAAAGGCGATCAAGTCGGCCCCGTCTTTCACGGCCTGCTCGGCCAGCGCCTTGTCGTAACCGTTGTTCA